>NZ_JADQAN010000006.1:0-174268 GCF_022129425.1 Psychrobacter sp. Ps1
CTTTATGATTATGTTTGATGACCGTATTAGTAAGCATTTAATCTAAATGGCAGTTACACAGAATCTGGGATGGTCTCTGATTAACTGAATTTGCTTATGTCCTAATTCAACTGCAACGACCCTTTCGCATTCATCAACAGCTCAACCACATCATCACCGCTAATCACTTCAAAGCGCTTGTCGATATCTGACTCTTCTACACCGTTGTGTTTCATACAAGCGCCGCAGACCAATACTTGGCCACCTTTTTCGATAAAGGCTTCTAGTAACTCACCAGCTGGCTCGAACGGATCACCGATATCTACATTGTCTAGCGCGTTTGGTTTTGCCAGATGCACCGCATCCACCATTAATATCACAGTAGCAGAGTGTCCTTTTTTCAGTGCGACGCCTGCCATGGTAAATGCTAAAGTAATTTTGCTTGGGTTTGATTCGCTATTATCAAATAACGTACCGACATAATCTGTTGTATTAGCCATATTATTCTCCTTATAAGACTATATTTGTTTTGTCTGAGTATGTACTCACTACTATCCTAACATTTATTATATGTATTTATATAATGAGTTGTTATGGAATAGTAGCTATAAGGTTGCTTGCTTATACCATCTGTTAAATAAGCTAAAAGTAATGGGTTTCTAGCTTATAAAGTTAAGTTAGTCAGCTGTATCAACAGGCGGCCACGGACGATCAGCATCACTTTTGATCCACTCAGCCACGTAACCCGTTGGCGGTAGATCCCAGTCAGATTGGCCAAGTGCAGCCAGTACTTGTGCCGTGTCGATCACTCTACCACCCTTGGTCACACCGGTACGCAGTAGTCCAGATGAGCAGGGCTGGCCCTTGACCCACATTGATTGTTCGATATAGAGCCAGCGCGCATCGATACCGACGATTTTGGTTTTGAGTGTGACTTTTTGAAAGGCGCGAATACGCTTACGGTATTGGATAGTGCTGCCAGCGATGACCAAACCCCAGCGTTGTTTTAACAATTGCTTGCCAAGACCAGTCCGTACTGCAAAGTCCATACGACCCAAATCATAAAGCGTAAATACGCGGCCGTTATTCATCTCCAAAAAATTATCTATATCGGATAAGCGGCAGCGAAACTGAATCTCACTGGTGTCCTTAAACGTCAGTGTGTCGCCCTTTTTTGCTTTTAGAGCAGCATGAGCGATGGTGCTAGCATAACGGATAAATGGGTACATAAAACACTCTCAAAAGGTTATAAACGTTGGCGTTATTATTTTGTCATTGATGACAGTGATTATTTATTGTCAGAGCCCACATCCTGAGAAGACTCGCTAGTAGAAGCCACACCAATCCAATTAAAATAAGCGCTGACAGTTTCAGGTATCCAGTTAATATCGAATTTTGAAGTCTTGGTCTCTTTATCATTGGTGACAGACGATTTGCTGTTGGACTGACCGTTGTCTGAGCGATAACGTAGATAACCGATGTGCCCACCGTGCTCAGTATCTAAGATAGTGACACTCTCAGAGACATCATTTGGGGTAGCAGTGAAGCCAATAAAAGGGTCGTCCTTTGCACTGATTAATAGCAGAGGGTGAGTGACGTTGCGCAAATACGGCATGGCGGATGCAGTATGGTAATAATCGTTTTTGGAGCGATATCCGTGACGCGGCGCGGTAAAGATGTCATCGAAATCACTGATACGATTGGCAGCTTTGATAGAGTTGATTTCATCTTGCGTGAGATCGTTTGCCAATGCTTTTTTAATAATTGGGTTAAGCAGGTACGGCGTATAGATACGATGACTCAAAAAGCTGTGCATAGTAATGGCAGCTGAGGACATATCGACTGGCGCGGAGATAACAACGGCACCTTTACATAGGACTTTGTCCTCATATTCGCCCATGTATTTGGCCAGTGCATTGCCACCTAATGAGACACCAACGGCATAGATATTGGCATACTGCTCACGCAAATTCTGTAGCGCATGATGCACCTCGTCAGTGTCGCCTGCATTATAAAATACTGTGCCACTAGCAGGAATACCACCGCAACTACGGAAATGTGCCACCACAAAGTGCCAGCCTTGCGCGTGCATTTGGTACGCTAGTGCGCGCGCATAATGACTGTCACTACTGCCTTCCATGCCGTGGAAGAGGACAATCAATGGGGTTTGCTCAAGCTCACCATCTTTTGATGCTTCTACAGGGTGCGCATCATAAAAATCATAAGCAATATCACTCTCGTCCAATGAGTCTTTTTCGACCACGCGGCGGTAGGTTGGTGCCTTTGGCGCAAAAAATTTGGGCAGGATGCTTTGCAGATGTGGATTGGTCAGCCAAAATGGTGGCTTAAAAGGTGCTGGAGAAAAAGGTTTGGCTGAAGTTGGCATATATTGATCTTATTTAATAATTGTGGAAAAACGAATAGAGTAGCGTGATAAGGGTTTTTTATCATAACGTCAGTACCTGTGAAAACCAATAATTTTCAGTGAACGCATGATTACTGAAAAGCAGCTACTGGAAATTAGCTACTCAAAGCAGTTACTGAGAAGCAGCTCCTGAAACAATTTAACGAATAAGCATATTGAAAAGAAAACTATCTGAAACGGCCGATAAGAGTAGTTAATCAGAAATTTTTAGTCTTCTGAATTGTCCAATACGCGACCATCCATTGCTAAGCGCGCTTTTAAATTTTCGACATCTGCTTTAGCGAGTGTGGCGGTTAAGGTCACTTGCTTACTGTAGGCGACATCGTCGATATGACCACCAAGGATCTCTATCATATAGCGGCATTGCGCTTCGGTCGCAAACTCTGCCAGTATTTGAATCTGGGTCATCGGTACATAAGGGTTCAATATCATCTCGTCAACTGCCGCTTGGGCAGAGCCGGCATAAGCACGGGTAAGGCCACCTGCTCCCAACTTGATACCACCGAAATAACGCACCACGATGATAATCACGTTGCCGATCGACTTATGCTGCAGTACATTCAATATCGGTCGACCAGCCGTACCGCTAGGCTCGCCATCATCATCGAAACCAGCACTGGTGGTATTATCTGGATCACCGATGATGTATGCCCAGCAGAAATGCCGTGCATCGGGATATTGCTCGCGTAGTTGTTCCACGTGAAACATTGCTTGCTCGCGAGAAGTCACCGGATAGGCGTAAGCGATAAACTCAGATTTTTTAATTTCGAGTCGCGTGGTAACGGCACGTTTTAACGTTTGATAGCTCATATTTCATCAGGCTTAGGTTGGATATGTTAAACTGGTCTGACTTTCACTGGCTTTTGTATTGAGCACAGTGTTTATTTAATTTTTCATTATAGTACCATTTCTAACCATCGAAGATAACGAGCCGCTCACGGCTGAGTGCTGGCGTTGTTAGTTTCTGATTTAGGGCTGGTATAATAAAACCGATGGTAGTAAATAGTATGCGTTTAGATAAATTCATTAGTAAAGCCACCGAGCTGTCGCGCAAAGAGTCAAAAAAGATCATGCACGCCGGCGAAATCACCGTAAACGATCAAGTGGTTAAAGATCCTGGCCTACATGTCGATGTGGTCAATGATGATGTGATGTGGGCGGGCGAGCCATTGTCGGTCGCTGCGGGTAATCGCTATATCTTGTTATATAAGCCTGAAGGCTTTGAGTGCACACTAAAAGTTAAAGAATATCCAATCGTCACTGAACTGATTGCTGTACCAGAATTGGGCAGCTTGCGGATCGCTGGGCGTCTCGATGTCGATACCACTGGCGCATTGCTGATGAGTGATGATGGCGGCTGGCTGCACCGTGTCACCAGTCCTAAGCACGAGCATGCAAAGGTGTACGAGCTGACTTTGGCAGATGCAATGGATAGTGATGCACAAGAAAAAGCCGTTAAGAAAGTGGCTGAAGGCATCTTGCTTGAAGGGGATTACGAGCCAACCAAGCCTGCTGTTCTTGAGTTCATTGATGAAAAACATGCACGTCTGACATTAGAGCAGGGCAAATACCATCAGGTCAAACGTATGATGGGTTACTTCGGTAATCGAGTCACTGAGCTGCACCGCGCCAGTATCGGTCATATCAATCTAGAAGGCCTAGAAAAAGGCGATAGCCGTTTCTTAACGCCAGAAGAAGTTGCCAAGTTTTAAGAAATAAGCACTGAAACTATTAAGCTTTGGCATTAGTATTTGTCTTGAAATTACCGTTTTAAACCCATTAGCAGCCGCTACCCAGTGTGCTGCTTTTTGCGGTCTGCTATATTGTATTTATGTCTACTACCTACCTGTGTTGCCTATCTCTTAAAGCTAAGTAGCAGTTTTGCGATATTTGCAATTTATTGCTTTGCAAAACTATCCCATATGCTACAGTCTTTTTTATCTATATTTTTATGACAGACAACCCTTAAACCAATTCCAAGGATCTGACTAATCAGAAAATAGTTGCTACCTTTCAGTTAGTAATAGCTTTGGAATTGGTCTTAATATCGAAAATCGTCATTATTAAAAGCCAGATAGGAATCTCTCTGTGACATTACCTGTATTAAAGTCTGCTAGCCTAATCAGTGTCATACTATTAGCAACCACTGCTTGTGCTCAGCCAAGTTCAGCGGATGCCAACAGCAATAACGTAACGCAAAGCACTACAAATTCGCAAGCAACTCAGACAGTGAGTGCGACTGTCGATAAGCGCTTGCGCCAAGTACTGACCCAAGCAGGCATCAAAACACAGATTACTTCTATTGTGCCATCCAAACTGCCCAATATGTATCAAGTGAATTTGGCTGGACAACTGCCGCTGCACATCACCGAAGATGGTCGTTACGTCATACAAGGTGAGCTACAGAAAAACCCAAGCAAACGGGTAGTGACCAAAACACCAGTACGTAGCACGAGTGCGCAGGTAGGCGAACCTGTCAGTGCTTCAGTCAAGTCTGACATGCTAGCAAATATGGCTGCGCTTAAGAACATGAGCGCGAAAACACCGTTCTTTTATACCGCAGTACCGGGTGTTATCTGGGGTGCAACGCTAGAAGGGGTGCCGTTTTTACTATCAGATGATGCGCAGTATATTACCGATGGCGAAATATCAGTCATCGAAAATGGTCAATTTATCGGCCTCGATGAAAACTTTGAAAAACGCAAAAACCAGTCTGTGTTTGCGTCATTGGACAAAAGCCAACTGATTACTTATCCAGCAACCACTACTGAGAGAGCCGTTATCTATGTGGCGGATGATGTGAACTGCCCTTACTGCCGCCGATTACATCAGCAAGTGCCATCACTCAATGCGAAAGGCGTGACGGTCAATGTCATCGGCTATCCGATATATGAGGCGTCACCGAAGCAGATGCGTGGTATCTGGTGTCAAGCGGATGAAGACAGTCGTCGTCAGGCATTTGACAAAGCGATGCTACAGGGTGAAATGACACCTGCATCAGCAAGTTGTACAGTTGACCATGTAACACCCAATCGTGAAAAAGCAGCTGGACTCGCGGTAATGGCGACGCCTGCAATATATCGTGAAGATGGCGTGCTATATCAGGCGAGTTTTGAAAGCCCAGAATTTCTAGAATTCTTGGGCGTTGAATAATCGACTGGTATGGTTAAGTGTTTTTTAGTTTAAAAAATTAAGATATTTGACTGCTAAACAACGTAAAAAGACCGCCTTATGAATCAGTTCATAAGGCGGTCTTTTTGGGTTCTATTCAGACATTTTTGCATCTCAAAAGCTGTCTTAAATAATTTATGGTAAGACGATATCAACGATTTTCCAATGGATAAGCCCTTCACGCTGCATCTCGATAGTGAGAGGATATCCTTTTACCTGATCACTGATACTAAAGCAATTGATACCACAGTAGCTCAGCGTTGGCTTTTCGCTGTCATTGCCTTGGGCGACTTGCTGCTCAAGTTCGGCCGCTTGTTTTTTCATGACTTGCTGCATTTGGCTTTTGACCACGGCATCGACATCACCGCGCTGAATGATTAAGCTCTGAATTAGGTTTTTCAAGTCAACTTGATCGCTAGCGATGGCCCATGCTGCAGCTAGCTCTTTGGTTGCTGTATTGGCTTGACCTTGGGTATTAATCACCTTTTCGATATTCTGCGGTGTGATGGCACCTTCAACTGCCTGCGCGATAAAACCATTCGCGGCTTCGGTCAACGGTTCACCACCTAGTTCAGAAATTAGTGGGTACTTAGTCATTGTCGTCGCAAATTGGCTAGTTAGCTGATTTTGGACGCTTGGTCGCACTTGCTCATAATCAATAGCCGCTGCGATAGTGGCACCGTCTTTATCGTCATAAGCGTTTTTGAGCTGATAAGCGCTGTAATAAGGCGAGCCTGCATACACTGCTACCGCAATGATGATTAATAGAATAACCAGCTTTTTCATAAGACTTGATACCTTGTCGCAATCGTCATCACTATGAGTATAAATGACCGTAGATGTGGCGGTAAATATTAGCACGACTGGGCACCGCTCAGGTACGAAAAGCTTTGCAGTAACCTTAATAAATCGTTTGGCTTTTGCCGCAGCGATGCCAACTGCTAATTTCATCATTTAAGAGCTTGATAAATCAGCAGACCATCTCCATAAATAGCGCAAACTTTTTATAATTGATTTGGCTAAGCAGCCTTCACCGTATTTGTTGGTTAAGTCTAAGTATCATGGTTCTATAGCATATGATTTGTAATGTTTCATGTGAAACGTTATACATATCCGTTAGTTAAGAATCACGAATAAGATTAAGACAATTATCAATTGAGCTGATGATTTGACGAACCGGTGTGGCTGTAAAGACGATAGGAGAGAGCATGAGTAAGCGCGATTTTTATGAAATATTAGGTGTCAGCAAGACCGCTGACAGCAAAGAAATTAAGCGAGCCTACCGTAAGCTTGCCATGAAATACCATCCAGATCGCAACTCTGATGATCCTGATTCGGAAGACAAATTCAAAGAAGCTTCAATGGCTTATGAAGTATTGAGCGACGAAGAGAAACGTTCGGCCTACGACCGTATGGGCCATGCAGCCTTCGAAAACGGCATGGGTGGCGGCGGCTTCGGCGGCGCAGGTGGCGGTAACTTCCAAGATATCTTTGGCGATATCTTTGGTAACTTCGGTGATATCTTCGGTCAGCAGCGTGGCGGCGGTGGTAGGCGTTCGCGTCGCGGCTCTGACTTGCGTTATGTGATTGAGCTGACATTAGAAGAAGCCGTACGTGGCTGCAAAAAAGAAATCAGTTTCACGGCTCCTGCGCCTTGTGATACCTGTGATGGTAAAGGGGCAAAAAATGCTTCTGATGTGGTTACCTGTCAGACTTGTCATGGCCAAGGTCAAGTACGTATGCAGCAAGGTTTCTTTGCGGTACAGCAAGCTTGTCCTCATTGCGGCGGTACTGGTAAACAGATCAAAAACCCTTGTTCAGACTGTCATGGTAACGGCGTAAAAGACAAATCACGCACGTTAGAAGTCTCTATCCCTGCAGGCGTCGATGATGGTGATCGCGTTCGTCTAGCAGGCGAAGGCGAAGCGGGCGGCGCTGGCGTACAAAACGGCGATCTATATGTCGAAGTACGCGTCAAACAGCACAATGTCTTTACCCGTCAAGGCGCTGACCTATATATGGATGTACCAGTAAGCATTACTGATGCAGCATTGGGCAAAGAAGTCGAAATCCCAACCTTAGATGGCAAAGTAAAAATCAAAGTGGCAGAAGGTACGCAAAGCGGTAAGTTACTGCGTGTACGCGGCAAGGGCGTAACGCCAGTCCGTACTACTATGAAAGGTGACTTGATTTGCCGTGTGGTTATCGAAACGCCAGTAAATCTAACTCGTGAGCAAAAAGACTTGTTACGCCAATTCCAAGACACGTTGGATGATGACAGCAAGCATCAACAGTCGCCACATAAAAAATCATTCTTCAAAAAAATCGGTGATTTGTTCGATTAAGAAATAGTTTAACTAAGTAGCTAGTATTGAACTAAGCCCAAAGGTTTCACATGAAACCTTTGGGCTTTTTATTGATGGTATAAAAAGCCATTCATGTGATGATATTTGCTAAACTTACGATAAATATGGTCAAAAATAATTTCACCAAATATAAAACATTTAAGGTAAAAACATGAGCGAACAAATAAATAATAAATCTATCAACGTTGGGGTAATCGGTGCAGGCGGCCGTATGGGTCGTATGCTTATTGAGGCAGTACAGAACAATCCACAAACTGCATTAAAAGCAGCGATTGAGCGTCAAGGCTCTAGCCTAGTTGGTGCTGATGCCGGCGAAGTTGCTGCTATCGGTCATTTAAATGTACAAATTGTTGATGACTTAGTCGCTGTGATTAATGATATCGATGTGCTGATTGATTTTAGCTTACCTGACGCTACTGAAAAAAACATGCAAGTTTGTGCTGAGCATAACGTCGCTATGGTCATCGGGACGACAGGATTCAATGAACAGCAAGAACGAGTACTGGCAAAAGCAAGTGAGAAAATCACTATCGTATATGCGGGTAACTATTCGACAGGCGTTAATTTATCATTGAAGCTACTCGGTATGGCTGCCAAAGCGTTTGGTAATGATGCTGATGTAGAAATCATCGAAGCCCATCATAAACACAAAATCGATGCGCCTTCTGGTACGGCGTATATGATGGCCGAAGCCGTCGCGGAAGCGCGCGGACAGAACCTAAAAGACGTCGCTATTTATGGCCGCGAAGGACAAACTGGCGAGCGCGAATCTGGGACAATCGGTATCCACGCGGTACGTGGTGGCGAAATCGTAGGCGACCATACTGTGATGTTTATCGCAGATGGCGAAGTGGTCGAGATTACCCATCGTGCACGCGCGCGCATGACATTTGCCGCTGGTGCCGTACGTGCCGCAACTTGGGTTGTTGAGCAGGAAGTAGGTCAGTACAACATGCAAGATGTACTTGGATTAAGTGACTAACGACTATTTATAGTTGACGATCAAGTTTAGCGTTATGACTGATGGCTCGATGACTTAATAGCAGCAAGGGAGTAGGTATGAATAGCATTAAACGTTATATTAGTCATAGACTGATTGGTGCTGTTTGTACCATCAATCTTACGAGCTGTGTATGTCTGTCTGTTGGTGCACTGAGTCTATCGGTTCTACCAATTAGCGTACAAGCTAGTACTGCTCAAACTTATGTCATCCATACCTATGGCGGCGCTAGTCTGTTACCTGCAGTAAGGCAGCAACTAAATAGTAGTTCTGACGGTGGCACAGTGACTACGTATCAAGATAAATTGGTACTGCGAACGACGGCACGGAATTATGAGGCGGTACAGCAGTTATTGTCTCAGATTGACCGTCAGCCACAGGCATTGACGGTCGCTGTACGTGTTGGCAATAGTAGTAGCGAGCAAGGTAATATTCAGCAAAGTCAGGTCATTATTACCAATCGTGGTATTCAAGGTGCAGGGGTTATTAGTCAGCGTAGCAGCCAGCAGCAGGGTAAGAATCTATATCAAGTACAAACATTGTCTGGCAGTGCGGCGAGTATCAGCACAGGTACGCTCTACTCGCTAACTCAAACCTATAATGGTAATAACTATTCAACTTATCATCGTTCAGCTAACGATAACCTAAGACCACAGATTGTGATTCAACAGCAAATACTACTGCCAACGACACAAGGGATTGCCGTCACACCAAGATTGCTGCCCAATGGACAGGTGGAAGTACAACTCTCCCAAGTGGAAGAAAGGTTAGTGCAGCTGAATTCACCTTATAATCAAATGAGTTCTACTAATAATACTAACAGTGCTAGCAATGCTATTCGAGGTCAAAGATTGAACAGTACGATTATCGTGCCGCGTGGACAGTGGGTGACAATTGGACAGATTTCACAAAACTTAACCAATAGCACTAGTAACAGTAGCCGTAATACCAATAATAGCGTGCCTATTTCTTTAAGAGTTGACTAGTTATGAAATCGTTACGTACAAAAAAGCGCGACACGAGTATTAACAACCGTGCCGCGCTTTTTTGTGGAACATTACAAATACTAGTCAATATAAACCACTTCGAGCGGTGGGAAACCATTGAACTCTACCGATGAGTAAGAGTTGGTATAAGCACCAGTGGTCAGCCAGTAGATTTTATCACCAATCTCAAGCTCTTCTGGTAGCTGATAACCCGCTTCTTCATACATGATATCGGTTGAATCACAGGTTGGGCCTGCCAATACCACAGTACCCTCGCTGGTAGACGTTTCCATCTTAGGCGTATAGACAGGGTACTTGATAGCTTCGCCTAGCGTTTCGATTAAGCCTTGGAATAGACCAACGTCGGTATATACCCAACGAGTCAAATCGGTATCTGACTTACGAGAGATCAGTACCACATCACTAACCAAGACACCTGAACCACCAACGAGTGAACGGCCTGGTTCTAAAATAATCTCAGGCATCTCATCATCATTATAATCATCAGTCAAATAGCTGGTAATCTCTTCTGCATAGACCTTAATAGGATTGACTTCGCTGATGTAGTTGGTTGGGAAGCCGCCACCTAGATTGATCATTTGTAGCTTGATACCTTCTTCGTTCTTCATCCAGTCAAACATATATTTAACTTTGGCTAATGCATCATCCCATGCAGCGACGTCTTTTTGCTGGCTACCAACGTGGAATGAGATACCATAAGGCACCAAGCCCAGCTCGCGTGCTTGAACCAGTAGGTCGATGGCCATATTAGGATGGCAACCAAACTTACGTGATAATGGCCATTCTGCTGTCTCTGATCCTTGCACCAAGATACGAACAAATATTTTAGAGCCTGGAGCGTGTTTGGCAATGTTTTTTAGATCCGCTTCTGAATCAGTCGCATATAGATCGATGCCTTTCTCAAAAGCATATTTAACATGCTCAGCTTTTTTGATGGTGTTGCCATACGAGATACGAGATGGATCAACGCCGCAACCAAGCACGCGATCAAGCTCATAAATAGAGGCACAGTCAAAGTTAGAACCAAGGTTTGCTAGTAAATTGATTACTTCCACCGCAGGGCTAGCTTTCATTGCATAATGCAGTTTTGCATTAGGAAACAGACTTACCATTTCATGGTATTTGGTTTCGATTCGACTAAGGTCAACTACCAAGAAAGGCGTCTCGCGACCTTCAGCAGCCTTGGTAAATTTCTGCCAGCTGGCAGGTTCAAAATATTGGTCAATTTTGATCATTGTCATAGTAGTAAACCTTTTGTGGAAACTGTATCGGTTAGAAAAATTATCGCCAAACAGTGAATGCTAAATATTAACACTCACTGTAGACGTAACTATGTGAAGGATAAAGACGAAATAAAAAAGATAAGAATAAAGAGTAGAGCTTTAAGAATTGACAGCTTGTGTCTGTTTTTCTGCTGATTGAGCTTCTTGCTTTTCACGTATTTTAAGAACTTTGCGGACTTTATCACGAGCACGCGTCTGTTTCAGACGAGACAAGTAGTCAACGAAGATTACGCCATTTAGGTGATCCATTTCATGCTGGATACAAACAGCAAGCAGTCCTTCGACTACTTCGTCGATGACCTCACCGTTACCGTCTAACGCTTCGATACGGACTTTATTAGGACGTTCGACTTTGTCATAGACATCAGGTACAGATAAGCAGCCTTCTTCATACGGTTGCTTTTCTTCTACCAGTGGCGTGACTTTTGGGTTGATAAAAACTCTAGGAGAGCTTTTGTCTTCAGACAAATCCATAACGATAAGCTGAATATGATGATCCACTTGACTGGCTGCAAGCCCGATGCCTTGAGCATCATACATCGTCTCGATCATGTCTGCGATTAAGGTTTTGATTTCAGCAGTCACTTCCTTGACAGGCTTGGCGATAGTACGCAAGCGAGGATCTGGGTAACTTAAGATAGGGAGTAGTGCCATAACGCTCACCTCAATGATAAGGACAAAATAGGGTTGATATTATAAGATAAATGGGGACAAAAGTAATGCTTATCAATACTTTCGCAGTCATATGATGCTATATGCATATAGAAAGACTGGATTTTACTGATAAATGGCATAAAAAAGCCCTGCTTAATGCAAGGCTTTGTTTATATAGTATTTTAATTAGCTAATAATCATTTATGACCAAGCTATGCACAGCTTATAACTAATTATGCACGGCGTTTGTTTACAATCATTTCATATAAGAACAGTAGGATAATTGCACCAATTACTGAGAATATAAGACCAGTGAAACCACCATCAGCGTTAATACCGATTAGGCCAGCTAGGAAACCACCTAGCATTGCACCAACGATACCCAATACGATAGTCATAACCCAACCCATAGGGTCATTACCTGGTTTGATAGCACGTGCTAATAAACCTGCGACTAAACCTACAATAATCATCCAAATAAAGCTCATGTTATTCTCCTAATATTATTAATATTTATAATGTGTTACAAATTTTGATAAATCTATTGTAAACACTCCTCGGACGCAAAAGTAAGCATAAAATGTTACTACTGTAGGGGCTATGTGAGGAAAAAGTCCGATTTGCTATTGAGTAAGAGCAATAAGTAAACGAAAGGTTACAAAGGTAGCAGTGGTGCTAACAGCGTTTATCAACGTGGTACTTGTAAGGCTGAATCCATATAATGAAGATATGTAAATATTAGAAATAAAAAACGCAGCCATCTATTAGATGAGCTGCGTTTGTATAGAGAAAAATAAGAAAAGCTATTTCTTGATTCTAGCTAAAAGCGTTAGCCGGTATGCAGTGCGGTTAATAAACGCTGATGAATCCCTTCAAAACCGCCATTTGACATAACCACAATCGCATCACCTGCTTTTGCATGACCGCTGATATGCTCAATGATAGCATCAATGCTTGATAGCACTTGTTGGTTGCCGATAGCGTCGCTAGTAGCCTTAGCTTGTTCGATGACCTCTTTTAAGCCCCATTCCAAACCAGTAGGCTCGTACCATAATGTGTAGTCAGCAAGTGCCGCTGATTGAGCCAAGCTGTCTTGATGAATACCCATTTTCATGGTGTTACTACGCGGCTCAATGATAGCCCAAATGCGTCTATCAGCCAGCTTCTTTTTGGCACCATCTAATGTGGTCGTAATAGCTGTTGGATGATGGGCAAAATCATCAAAGACTAAGATGTCATTAACGTCGCCAATCAGCTCCATCCGGCGCTTGATACCAGCGAAATCTGATAAGGCAGCACAAGCAGCCTCAACACTGACACCAATGTCATAGGCAGCAGCCACAGCAACTAAAGCGTTATTGACGTTATGGATACCGCTCATTGACCAGTTTACGATAGCAGTTGCCTCTTCATTAGCAGCAAAACTGACTTTGAACTTACTACCGTCTTCTTGAATTAGCTCAGCCTGCCAATCGCTACTATCTTTTAGAGCACGCGTATTTTCACTAGTATCATCTAAAGTAGAGTCGATGACGGCAGTACGCCAGATAGGTGTCCAAACCCCTTTTGCTAGCGTATCTTCTAGACTGATGGTCGCGGCTGGCATAATGATTTTGCCAGTGCTTGGAATCATACGCACCATATGGTGAAACTGAGTTTGTATTGCATTGAGATCTGCAAAGATGTCTGCATGATCAAATTCAAGGTTATTCAAAATAGCAGTGCGCGGACGATAGTGAACGAACTTTGAGCGCTTATCAAAAAACGCAGAGTCGTACTCATCTGCTTCAATCACAAAGTAACCAGATTTATCATCATCGCTTTTATCAGCCCCCAAATAGCTGCTATGTGCAAACACATGCTGTAAGTGCTCGTCAGTCGTATCAACCAATGGCACACCGCCAATCAAAAACCCTGCATCGATACCAGCATAATGTAATATCCACGCAAGCATCGTCGTGGTTGTGGTCTTGCCATGCGTACCTGCAACAGCGATTACGTGGCGTGACTGCAATACTTGCTCAGATAAGAACTGCGGACCTGAGGTATAGCGCAAGCCATTATCTAGCATGTACTCAATCACATCCATGCCGCGCTTCATTGCGTTCCCAACGACCACTAAGTCTGGCGTTGGTTGCAAGTGCTCTACTAGGTAGCCTTCTTCTATAGTTACGCCAGCATTTTCGAGTTGAGTGGACATAGGAGGATAGACATTGGCATCTGAACCCGTAACCGTATGCCCAAGCGCACGTGCTAGCAATGCCAGTGAGCCCATAAAAGTACCACAAATACCAAGGATATGAATATGCATAGACGTTCCGTACGCGCTTGAATGAAAAGAATAGAGAGCGGATAAAATAAAGTGTGAAGTGCCTAGCTGTCATCAGTAAAAATAACCACTTTGATAAACAATGATCAACCTATCAGCTTGGCAAACAAGCAATCATTGTAAAGTAAACCCTGTTCGATGACCAATAAAAAACGCCTAACAAGTAGGCGCTATGTAGCTAATGTAATTTGGCTGTTTTAGTATGTAGAGATACGCCAACCAACAGTCAGCATGATGACGCTTTTATTTGCGAGATAACGTATAGTCATCCTCTAAATTATCGTGCTCATCGATCCGTATCAAATGATTGTCTTGGATATGGTAGGTTTCGATATTTTTCCCTTCATAGACAATGGTGATTTTGTCATTGTCTTGTCGGTAGATGCCCGATTCGAGTAGAGGTGTTTTTGGTTTTTCAGGATTATGATAATAACTTGTTTTTAGTACGGAACCATCAGCGAATAAGTTCAATGTAACGTCGATACTGTCGCAATCTGTACAAGAGACCATACCGCCATAATCGCCCATCAATGTCGCTTGCAGCATACTGCTTTTCGCTTCTAATCGCTCCATAGAGCTGTCTGCATAGGTATCTTTATTTGACTGAGCAGCAGCAATTAATGATTGCCCTTCCACCATTTCGCCTGTCTCATCATCATTCGCTAGCTCAGCACTCTCAATATTGTCATCTTGCAATGATTGTGAAGCCTCCTGCGATTCAGAACCAGTCGACGCAAACGTAGATACCATGTCTTTATCGGTATTGGACGAGGCACTATCACAGCCTACGAGTAGCACACATAGTGACGCTACCAGTAACGAAGGACGCCACCGTTTTACGATAGCAAGCGTGGTAGAGCGAACGGGAGCAAAATATATCATGGTCATACCAAAAACAGTTTTTAACAAGTATTTTTCAAGCTCATCTATACTATCGACAACGTAAAGCCATTGTCAAAGATAAGGATAATAAGGCATGGGCGCGTAGTAATAATATAAATTAAGAACTTGACAGCATTATCTTATATTCAAAATACAGATAGCTTATGAGTAGAAAGCGACAAATATCTAATGCTTATCCGTTTATAAGGTAAGCTGACTAAAGATATCAAAGGCTTGAAAATATCTCTGTGGGCTTTTTGTTGTTGCCCATATATCTAAAAGGCATAAATTGACATTAGCGATACCTGTTGTTAACGCTAATATGGGTTGTAAGGGCGGGTTAATAGTAGACAAAAAAACAGACATTGTATCGAAGATAGCAATGTCTGTTTTAAAAGCAGAACTAGGAAAGAAACATAACGTCTTATTGAGTCATAAGATACTACTTGGAAGATTTTACGATACGCATTAATATCAAGACATGTACGATTAGCAGCACACTAAATAGAATCAACGACTGCTCAGGAATACTTAATCCCATAAGCGTCCAATCAACAGAGGCGCATTCACCAGAACCTGCAAATACTTCTTTGAATACTTGTAGGATAGGGAGGGTATCAAGCCAATAGTTCAGTCCTGGACCACAAGAAGGCACTTGGTCAGCAGGTAAATGTTGCAGCCATACATGGCGTGCTGCTACCGCAGTTGCCCATCCGATACCTACTAGACTACCAAGCCATAATAGTAGTCTTATTACTTTAGATTTAGGATTAAACAACGCTGATATGAGGGCGAATCCGCCCATGACGATTAGACCAACACGCTGAAAAATACAGAGCGGGCAAGGTGAAAGCCCTAGATGACGCTGTAGATAAAACAGCGCAAAACTCATGCCTATGATGGCCATTATCACCAAAAATACTTGCAGGTTACGGTAGGTGGTTAGCTGTCGCATTGTGCGGTTACTCTTATGGGTTTATCTATAATAGATGTGGGGTAGCAATCCAGATTAAGCAGTCAGAATTGCACAGTCAGGACTTAGCAATTAATAACTAGCAACTTAGCGATACTGCTGTAAAAATTCCGCAAAGTCTTCTGTTTCAGACTGCTCAATCTCAGCTTGCTGCAAGATAGATTTTTCTGCCAATACCTCGTATTTAGCTTGAGTGTTTGGACTAAGTGTCTGCTGTAGTAAAGACTCGCGATGCTGCTGAGCCAACGTAAATCCAAGCTGCCATAAGCTGCCTAAGCGTTTGCTGTCGGAATTTACTTGTGCGGAGATAGTCGACTCAGAGTGTCCTGCTTTGCCCTGCATCAATGCTACAGCCGCGCGGTAATCGTTACCACCATAGTGAGCATCAAGCAATGCAGCAAGCGGCTGCATACGCTCTAGATGAGTGAGCATCCAGCTTTCAAGTGACTGCTCTTGACCATTATTGATAATATGCAAATCATCACGGCGACCTTCATTGACCACCCGCTCAAGATTGATAGCGAGCGTGTCTTCTTCTTCAGGTAGCAGGTCTGGTGAGTCACTAAACAGGCAATACAGCGCCATCACTTCCAAGAAACAAGCACTAGAGAGGCGAATACCTACGTCACTATATGGGTCAAGATCGATAGCACGGAACTCAACATAAGCGATACCGCGACGCTCAAGCGCCTCGGTTGGTGTTTCACCGCTCATTGCGATTTGTTTAGGACGAATAGGGCTGTAGTACTCGTTTTCTATCTGCAGAATATGATTGTTAATTTGGATCGGGTTACCATCTTCGTCTTCTAAGCCAAGCTTAGCAAAGCTTTCGTGCGGTGTTTGGATGGCACGGCGTAGACCATCGACATACTCTGGCAGATAGTTATAACGGATATCAAGCTGCTCTTGCACGCTATTTGTATAGCCAAGCTTACCCATACGTAGGCTAGTCGCGGCAGGTTTGTAATAGGTCGAATCATTGAGCAATTCTAAATCGTGCTCACGCCCTGCCAAGAAACAAGGACATACGCTCGGACTGGCACCCAGTAAATATAAAACAAGGCTGGTTAGACGTTTAAAGTTACGAATCAACCCTAGGTATTTTTCGTTTTTGAACTCTGTCAACGTTTGACTTTGTGCGGTCGGTATTTGGGCTTGCCATGTCTCAAACAACGTATCACCAAAAGACAAGTTGTAATGCAGACCAGCAATCGTCTGCATGCGGCGACCATAGCGGATACCAAGGCCACTACGATATAGGGTTTTTAGCTTACCCGTATTAGAGCTACCATAATCAGCTAGTGGGATATCTTCGTCTTTAGAAGACAACATGCATGGCATCGATAATGGCCACATCAGCTCACCTTCAGGTATGCCCTGATAGACCAATACGTGCAATTGGCGCAGCATATTAAGGGTCTCTTTTGGTGAGGACTTTGGTTCAGTGATGAGCTCAAGCAGACTTTCTGAGTAATCGGTAGTAATAAAAGGATGGGTAAGTTTTGACCCAAGTTTGGCTGGATGCGGGGTCTGTGCCAAGAAACCATCAGGCTTTACGCGCAGGCCCTCTTTTTCAATACCGCGGAGCATACCCGTTAAGTGTTGGCTATCAAACCAATTAGGGATTTCGAAATTAACAAAGCTACTCGCAAAATTACTCATAATAGTCATCTATTGTTATTTATTATGGCGGATCAAAACACGATAAGCGTTTGTCCATAAAATAGGTAAATGTTAGGTCAATAATTCCGTCAGTTTAGCTCAAAGCTGCCTTGAAAACCACGGACAATTACAAATACGATAAGCTTTAGGCAAAGCGATTTGTGAGGATTTTGACCCTGTTTTTAATACAAATTCATCTCGAATATAGCGTTATTCTGGCCAGACGGTTTGATAAAAAAAGCATCTACCTGAGAGATAGATGCTTTGTTCATTATGCCTACAAGCCATTTGACATGGTGTTCGCACACTATCGCATTATCTTAATAATCATAGCGCGACCGCGTCTATTTGGCTTATATAGAGAATGACGAACCGCAGCCGCAAGTGGTCGTGGCATTTGGATTGGTCACCACAAAACGTGCCCCTTCCAGACCTTCGGTATAGTCAACGGTCGAGCCTTGCAAGTATTGATAGCTTAGCGAATCGACGACTAACGTCACATCCCCATTATCAAAATTGGCATCGTCTTCGTTTAGATCGTTGGCAAAGTTAAACCCGTAAGAGAAACCAGAACAACCGCCACCTGTCACATAAACACGTAACATAAGATCGCTATCACCTTCTTCTTCGCGTAGACGGCGTACTTTTTGCGCCGCACTGTCGGTTAGGCTTAATACGGTTGGGTCTACTGGCTGGCTTGAGCTTGGGCTAAATTGGTTGGCTGATTCGTTCATATCTACCTCAGTTGCTAGGATCAAATGCGGTCGTCGTCCTGTTTGGGTTTGCAATAGGGTACTTGCAAATAAAGATACGCACGGCGTTTGATTTAATTGGGTGCTGTCATTATGGCAAAGCTATTGGTGCATTATAAGCTGTTTGTACAATTTCAAAATAGTATTTGTGCCACCACAACGTTTTATTGGCTCTATTGATAGTGGGCACTTATCTTTTAGCAGTATATCATAATGGGGGTGCTGATTCGTTTGTCAAGAGTGATGCAACTACTGAATTTTACTAATGAATAGCAGTTATCCATTTTTGATATTGTGTTTTTTAAAATAACTGCGTCAATGGGCTAAACCAATAACCAGACTAAAAAATAATAGCGTGTGACTGTATAAAACACTACTTAATAATATTAGACAGTCTTAAAGCTTATTAGTCATATTACGGTATTTTACGGCCATAACCTTTATAATAGTAACAACCATGTATGAGCTCAAGAGTCGCTTGTACAACATAAGGTGTTTGGCGTAATAAATACTTAGTTTTGAAATAGTTATTTAATTGTTTGCCTATGTGGCAAGCGTTTGAAATAATAGCCGCCAGTTGGCATACCCTATGTGTGTTTCTTATTGCCCTATATCTATATTATTGTTGAGATGAAGAAATTATATGATCGAATTTAAAGACGTTGGTGTTCGCCGTGATGGTCGTGAATTGTTTGCAGGTGCAAGCTTTCAGCTCCATCCAGGTCACAAAGTTGGACTGACGGGCAACAACGGCACAGGCAAATCTACTTTATTTGCGCTGTTACTGACGCAGATGGGTACAGGCGATACAGAGGTCACCCTTGATAAAGGTGAAGTCAGTATTCCTGATAGCTGGCATGTGGCGCACATGGCGCAGGAAGTTGGTGCTACGACGCAGTCTGCAATCGATTATGTATTGAGCGGTGATGAGCAGTGGTATGAAATTAATGCTGCGCTAAATGATTTGAGCAGCGTGAGTGATGAGCAAATTGGTGTGTTGCACCAGCAGTTCGATGAAATTGACGGATATCGTACACCGACCAAAGCGGCACAAATTATGGCAGGTCTTGGTTTTAAGACTAGCCAGCATGAACTGCCAGTAGAAGGGTTTTCTGGTGGTTGGCGTATGCGCTTAAACCTCGCCAAAACCTTGATGAGCCGTGCTGACTTGATGTTACTCGATGAGCCAACCAACCATTTGGACTTGGACGCTATCTTATGGCTTGAGACATGGATCAATGCCTATATGGGTCTGGTCATTGTGATTTCTCATGATCAAGCGTTTTTGGACGCGACCGTCGGTCATATCTTGCATGTAGAGCAACAAAAAATTACCCTTTATACTGGTAACTATCAGCAGTTCATTCGTACCCGTCACGAGCGTATGGCGCAGCAGCAGCAAGCGTTTGAAAAGCAAGAAGCGACCAAGGCTCATTTGGATGACTTTATTCGTCGTTTCCGTGCTAAAGCCAGTAAAGCCAAGCAAGCACAGAGTCGTATTAAGCAGTTAGAGCGCATGGCAGAGCTATCACCAATGATGGCTGACAACCCTTTCTCGTTCCAGTTCTATGAGCCTGCAAACATGAGCTCACCGCTGATTGAGCTGACCAACGCAGATATTGGCTATAGCGATACACCGCTTCTACACAATGCCAATGTACAGGTAACACCCGATACCCGTCTTGGTTTATTGGGTATGAACGGCGCTGGTAAATCAACGTTGATTAAAGCATTAGTCGGTGAACTTGGCGTACTAACAGGGAAATATCGTGTTTCGGATACGCTAAAGCTAGGCTATTTCAATCAGCATCAAATGGATATCCTAGATGCCAAAGCCACGCCTATAGAGATGCTACGTCGCCTAGCAGGCAAAACCTCTGATGCGATGCTGCGCTCGTTTTTGGGTAGCTTTGACTTCCGCGGTGAGCGTATTGATACACCAAGCGAGCTATTCTCAGGTGGTGAGCGCGCGCGTTTGACTTTGGCGTTAATTGTTTGGCAACGTCCAAATGTCCTTGTACTCGATGAGCCAACCAACCATTTAGACTTACAAATGCGTCAAGCATTGACTATCGCCTTGCAAGGTTTTAAAGGTGCAGTGGTACTGGTATCGCATGATCGAGAACTAATTGCCAATGTCTGTGATGAGCTGTATCTGGTACATGATGGCATCATCGAAGAGTTCGATGGTGACATTGGCGACTATGGTAAATGGCTAGCAGAGAAGCGCAAGCAGGAGAATGCATCAGATAAAAATACTGGTAAGAAAAAAAGCAAAAAAGAGAGTAAGAAGTTTGTTTCACGTGAAACAGATAATAGTCAAGTAAACAACAAGTCATCTGATAACTCATCAAACAGTAAAGCTGCTACACCTGCACTTAGTAAAGAAGAGCAGCGTAAGCTAGCCGCTGAACAGCGTAAAATGACAGCACCTATCCGCCGCGAGATAGAAGAAACAGAAAAGACACTGGCTAAGATTGATAAGCAGCTTGTAACGCTTGAAGAAAAACTGGCTGATACGGAGCTGTACGAAGAGAGCCGTAAGTCTGACTTGCTTGTGTTACTCAATGAGCAAACAGCGCTACAGCAGCAGCATAGTGATAATGAGGAAAAGTTACTACTATCAATGACGACTTTAGAAGAGATGGAAGCTAAGTTCGCATAAAGCGTTCTAGATAGTTAGTGATATAAACAGACATAAAAAAGGGATGGCATCAGCCATCCCTTTTTTATTACATTATTCCTTACGATATTTGCCATCACCGTACGACAGTATTTCCATCGTGGTCGTACAAAGCTGACAGTTTATTTCACCAGCAGCGGCTTTTGATAAATCAAGGATACGACCTCTAATAAAAGGTCCTCTGTCCGTGATTTTTACAACGACGCTCTGCTTTGTCTTTTGATTGGTTACTTGTACCTTCGTACCGAACGGTAACGTGCGATGTGCAGCGGTTAGAGAGTTCATGTTGAAGATACTACCACTCGCTGTGCGCTTGCCATGAAACTTACTACCGTAGTAACTGGTATTGGCAGCAAAAACTGTGGTGCTAAGTAGTAGCGATAAAGTGACAACCAAAGACTTGATTAAATAAGACATTTAATACCTTTAAGCAATTAATAAAATAGACAGATGCTCTTGCCTACGTTATCTATACTCCCTATGAGTATGAATAATAGGGGATTCTACAAGAGCTAGCTTGTCATATTATTACTGCTGTGTAAAAAACTCATGAGGTCAAATAGCTGTTTTTTAAGGAAAAATAGCTATTTTTTAGCAAAAATAATGATGACGTAGATACTAAAATTAGACTTATAAAGAGTGATTCTCATAAAGAAGCCAACAAAATATTGGAAAGCCAACAACGCAATATAAATAGGTAATATATAAAGACCAAATCTATCGATATAGCATAATTATCGTTATGAAAACTCAAGTAGAAATAGATAATATAATGTAAAAAAACCTTGCTATATTCTTACTATTTTGTAGAATGGATAAGGTTAGACATTATTCTAGAGTATCTATCAAATATACTCATAATAAGTTTGATTTTTTATCAAATAATCTATTTTTTATCGTCTTTCGAGGAAGTTTTATGTTAAAGAAAATTGCGTTCGCTTCAGTTGTTGCTGCTATGATTCCATTTAGCGCAGCTAATGCCGATCTTGGTTCTAGCTTTAAAACGGCAGAAACTGGTCGCACTATCGAGCAGATTTATAAGCAGTGTGGTATTGGTGGCGCTTTGTTTGGTAATTCTAGCCCTATCTTAGCTATTATCTCTAACGTGACTTGGGATTTAGGTACTACGGCTGCTACTTCTGACTCTATGTCTCCTGAAACTTGCCAAGGTGGTAACGTTAGAGCTGCGGTTTTGATTAAAGAAGCCTTCCCAAGTGTTGAAAAAGATCTAGCTTCAGGCCAAGGTGCTCATTTATCAGCATTACAAAGCGTTGCTAACTGTGATTCAGCCGCTAGTGTACGTGCACAGTATGGTCAATATGCACAGACTTCTGCTTATCGCACTGCTACGCAAGATCAAAATGCAGAAGCGCTATTCAGCATCGTTAAAACAAGCTGTGCTATCTAAAGCTTGTCAGTTTTAAGTTTTGAGTCATCGGTTTAATTATTAAGCTTTTGACTGTTTAATGATAAAAACACGTAAACCTAGTGCTTACGTGTTTTTTATTGCTTATGTGTTTATGGTGCTAATAAAAAATGCAAAAAATACTTTTATGGGTGGCTTGCTTGGCTGCAACGACTATTTGCAATGCGGAAGTTGATGAAACGAATGCCTATGCTTCAGATCCAGTAATAGTAGATAAAGAAAATAAATTCTCTTCTAGTAATGCTTCGTCTATCGCAGTAGATATGACTTCAAGTGATCGCGAGAACTTGTCAGATATTGTGCAAAGCTTACAACGACTCACTGACTCGCAGATACAAGAGCAAAACCGGAACTCTCAAAAAAATACCGCTATTGACCCCATAAAACTAAAATCATTGGCTAAGCACTCCCAGTGGCAACATTTATTGTTTTATAAAAATGGCAAGGCTGAAGTCATCTCACCAGATTTTTATTTAACCAATCCTAAGCCTCGTTCGAAACGTAATTTTGACCCCTATGCAGAGCTTATAGCAACGATAGAGCAAATAAATAATGAGGGCGTAGCTTGTAAGTATCCAGCCAGATATTTATGGCTTAATCATCATCTACCAGAGCTGAACGTCGATCTCAAAAACTGCTCAAAATTACCCGATGCGAATCAAGAAATAAGCTTGATCCTAGTAAGCAGCTATTTAAAAAACCCAGCTTCTTCATTTGGTCATGTACTGGTCAAAACCAACACGCCTATAGATAATGCCAATAATACGAACAGTGATGTCAGAGAGCTATCTAGCGAGGACTTACTTAATAACTCATACAACTTCGGCGCTCGTATTCCAGAAAATGAGAACGGTGCGATGTACGCGCTAAAAGGACTATTTGGGTTTTATGATGCTGGGTTTTCAGAGACGGAATTTTTTAAACAAGACGCGGTATACTCCAAGAACGAGCAACGTGATATGTGGGAGTATGTGCTCAATCTAGATACCTTTGAAACGCAATTATTGAACTATCATTTATACGAAGCAAAGTCTGCTCGATTTGACTATTACTTCATCAAACAAAATTGTGGTTATCGCTCAGGAGAGATACTTGAGCTGATAAGCGACATAAGAACGACTGAGCGAGTAGGTCCTTGGTATGCGCCAGACTATGTGTTCGATCAGCTATTAGAACACGACAACGGCGCTGATTCCTTAGTGTCTTCAGTACGCTATTTGCCCTCTGAACAAACGCAACTGCGCGAGAAGTTTGTACAATTATCTAAGCCAATACAAGCCGTCATAAACTCTGTCATTCGTACAGAAAGCACTGCCCCGCTTGCTACTTTAAACGCGGACGATAAGGCAGTTGCGCTTGATTTTCTGATCTTACATCGTACTTATAAAATCACGCAAGACGATACATCGAAGCAGAGAGCTCTCAAAAGCGAATTGCTCAGTCAGCGTTTTGCGCTACCAGCTAGCAATGGTTTGGCTCAGCTGACTGTACCGAACAAACCCTCTCCAGCATTGAGTAACAAAACCACGCAGACTACAGTCGTTTTATCTGAGGAGAGGGCAGAAGTTGGTTTATCGTTATTTGTAAAAGACCCACTGAACGCTCATACAGATATTGATAAACGTTTTGAAGCCGTAAAAGCGTCACTGGGTTATAGCTTTGATATGCATCAATGGACATTGACGGATTTCGTGTTTTTGGATATGCAGCAGATTGAAGATCTTAGACAACCGTTATCGGGCGAACCTAAACTGTCTTGGCAATTGAAAACAGGCGCTCGTACAGACATGTTTACTGGCAATCGGCATAGCCCTTACGCACAAGCTGGCGTTGGCGCAGGCGCTAAGTTTGGTAAACATATACTTGGCTATGGTATGGTCAATGCGACGGTCCATGATCAAGATAGACACGCAGATATCGGTATTGAGCTTGGCTTACGTATGAAACGTAATAACCAAAGTGCTGAATTGTCTTACGTAACTTCAAAGCGAGAAGGGCGCGCTGCTATTGATGTTGCCAAGTTGACATTACGCCAGCAGCTATCAAAGAATAACGATGCTAGGCTTATAATGACATATTCAGACACTGTGATGGCCGATAATAGCGTAGTGTTAGGTGATTCAGATACGATAGATGCTGCAGTCGCTTGGCATCATTACTGGTAATATTTATATAACGGTGTTTGTTGTAATTATTGTTATGATGATAAGTAGGCTACAAAAATTGCTATAGCAAAATCTAGTAGCCATTTATACCGTATCGTTTGAAGTTGGCAGACTGATACCACTAATATGTTTTTATTTTGGGGAAAATAACATGGCAGAGAAAAACTACTATGACATTTTAGGGGTCAAAAAAGACGCCTCAGACGCTGATATCAAAAAAAAATACCGCAAGCTTGTTCGTCAGTATCATCCCGATGTCAGTGATCATCCAGACGCTGATAATAAAATTGCAGAAATAAACAACGCTTACGAAACGATCAGAGATAAAGAAAAGCGCGCTGAATATGACGCTATGCTAAATAATCCGTTTGCTGGTCAAAGTAGATCAAGTGGGTTTGGTGGCAGTGGGCAAACTGGCGCAGGTCAAGGTGGTTTTCGCTGGGAAGATATCAAAGATCAGTTTGGTGACGGTGAAGCCTTTGGCGATGGTGGTTTTCGCTTCGATGACATTTTTTCAGCATTTGGTCGCGGCGCACGTGGGTCAACTGGTGGACAAACGGGCAGTCGCTCTCAAAGCAGCGGCTTCGATCAATTTGGTGGTGGCTTTGGGACGCAAGATAGCAAAGGTCAGGATCAGCATGCCGAGATTACCGTTGACTTATCTTCAGTCTATAGTGGCGACGACTATAGTATTAAGCTAAACGTCCCTGTTCGTCAACCCAATGGTAATGTCGACTACGATAATAAAACCCTTAAGATAAAAATCCCTAAAGGTATCACTGACGGTAAGCAAATTCGTTTGGCAGGGCAAGGCGCTGCTGGTAGCAGTAATGGCAAAAATGGCGATTTGTTTTTGAAGGTTAAAATTCGTCATGATGCCAATATTCGTATAGAAGGCGCAGACGTTTATCAAACCGTGAATATTGCACCGTGGGAAGCGGCACTGGGTGAAAAAATCAATGTCAGTACGCCAGCGGGTACGCTTGGTGTGACCATTCCTAAGAATAGCAAGTCCGGTAGCAATTTACGTCTTAAAGGCAAAGGTATCCCTGCTAAGCAAGCAGGCGACTTGTATCTAACTCTAAATATTGTCAATCCTGATGTTAGTAGTGATGCGTCGAGACAGGCTTATGAGCAGCTAAAACAAGCCTTTGCGGATACCAATATTAGTCGTTAAACAAGATTATGAACAACCGTTACTTATTACTGAAGTAATAGACGAATAGCAGAGATGAACACGATACCGATGAAATAAAGAGAAAACGAGGATAATAGCTATGAACCACTCGACTGAATTTACAGACATCATCATGAGCTTAGATGAACTGGTCTCTGCCTGTGGCCAAGAGCGCCAATGGGTCATCGAATTAATCGAAGAAAATATCATTGAATATGATGTACCAGAGCATGAAAAATTTACTGGTTATCAGCTGACGACAGTGCGCCGTGCATCGCGATTGAGTCGTGATTTTGAAGCCAGCGTACCAGCAATTGGTTTGATACTTGAGCTGTTAGATGAAGTTGAGCAACTGCGCCAACTTAAACGTCAGATAGAGCAGCAAACACCAGTCATCGAAGTCGACATAGACAACCTAAAGTAATCAAATAATCAAAATAACATGTAGAAAAAGGGCCCTATAAAGGCCCTTTTTTATGTCTATAGAAAACACGTCAGCAGAAATTAACGCGAATACGTCGGATCCGCTGCTGCTGTAAATAATACATCAGTAGAAGAGTTCAAAGCAGTCTCAGCTGAGTCCTGAATCACACCGATGATAAAGCCAATCGCAACTACTTGCATCGCGATATCATTTGGAATGCTAAATAAGCTAGCAGCGAGTGGAATCAATAGCAATGAACCACCAGCAACACCAGAAGCACCGCAAGCACTAATCGTAGCAACCAGACTGAGTAGCAGCGCTGATGCAAACGTCACTTCGATACCCAACGTATGAGCAGCAGCAAGCGTTAAGACGTTAATCGTAATCGCAGCACCAGCCATGTTAATGGTGGCCCCTAGTGGGATGGTCACCGAATAAGTGTCTTCATGCAATCCAAGCTTACGGGCAAGGTTCATGTTGACTGGGATATTGGCCGCTGAACTGCGTGTAAAGAAGGCAGTAATTCCTGATTCGCGCAGACATCTGAACACGAGTGGATAAGGGTTCTTGCCAGTTTTGATAAGGACGATAAGCGGATTGGCAACCAACGCAATGAATAACATACAGCTGATTAATACCATTAAGATACGTGCGTAGCCTGCCAAAGAAGCAAAGCCTGTCTCAGCAACCGTGCTAGCGACTAGGCCTAAGATACCAAATGGGGCTAAAGCAATAATCCATTTAACCACTTGTGAGATGGCATCAGCGAAATCACCGACAACATTACGAGCAGTATCACTGGCTTGGCGCAGTGCAAAACCAATAATAATTGCCCATGCTAAGATACCAATATAGTTGGCTTCAGCGATTGCATTGATCGGGTTAGCGACCAGGTTCATGAGCAAGTTCGTCAAGACTTCTTTTAGGTCAGCAGGTGGTACTTGCGCGATATCGGCGTTGATCAAGACCAGCTCAGTTGGGAATAAAAAGCTGGCACCGACTGCCGTTAGTGCTGCCAAAAAAGTGCCGAACATGTACATGATAAGCACTGGCTTTACGTAGACTTCATTGCCACTACGATGTTGACTGATGGCTGCCATAACCAGAATAAATACTAGGATGGGAGCGACTGCTTTTAGTGCGCCGACAAAGAGTGTACCGAGCAACCCTATGGCGGTGCCGATACTTGGCGCTAGCCAACCAATCAATACCCCTAACACCAAACCAATAATAATAAGCGGCACCAGCCCTATACGCTGATACATTGCAATTAATGAACGCATCTGTACACCCTCAAGTCCGTTAAAAGTAAGTGAATTGTCACAACAGAAAATTTATCGAAGGATGGTAGCATTTTTTGACATATTCGCATACCGCTCATAGCAGTAGCTGTTGCGTGCAAACAGAGGGATAGTAGAGTTATAGAACTAGTATAAAAAAGAATGTAGCACTTATAGGCAAGGGCTAGCTACTCAGAATACCTCATTTATAGGAGAGTAAAAGCAGCGATATAGGCAATGATATATAAGGTAGGAAGAGATTTCGCTATGAAAGGTAAGAGGGAAATAAACAGTAGAGCTACACCTTAAAGTGGGTCAAATCGTAACCTAATTGCTGGTAGGCTTTATATTTATTGCGACCTTCTTGTGTACTTGTGGCATCAGGTTGGATCAGCTCAAGGACTCGAGAGGGTTTTGAATTATTGGTAGCAGCCATAAAATCGTTGACGGGACGAGTCGTCGTATTGAGCACGATACCATTAAAATCTGCTGGCATATGATTGCCTAGCAGTACAGGCGCTGATACTTCAGAAGTAGCAATGTTGATGTTGCTATCATCAGTACCTCTATCATTGGTACTTTTATTGTCAGTATCAGAAAGACATTGATGCGGTATAAAACTCGTAGGTTCTTGTGCCCAAAGTGCCGTATCTAGATTTGCTAGTAATGTCCCATCTTCAATTAAAATCAGCAAAGACTGAGCGCTTTTGTTAAGCGCCGTCTGCGTCAGCTGACAAATAAAGCCCAAGAAATCTTGGGCCTTACTCTCACTTAATACATAAAAACTAATTTTCATAAATGGATTAAGCCATCTCTGCGCTGTTTTTTAGATATTGCATAAACAATGGCACAGGACGACCAGTGGCTGCTTTGTCTTTACCTGAGTTCCATGCAGTACCAGCGATGTCTAAATGCGCCCATGCTTGACCTTCTTCAATGAAACGCGATAAGAAGCAGGCGGCAGTTACCGCACCAGCACCTTTACCACCGATGTTTTGCATATCAGCGATTGGTGAATCAAGCTGAGCTTGATATTCATCATCTAAAGGCATATGCCAAATAAGATCGCCTGATAGGTTGCTGGCATTTTCTAAATCAAACAGCACATCTTCATCATTACTAAATACAGCTGAACGAACATGGCCTAGCGCAACCACACAAGCGCCAGTCAAAGTGGCAACATCGATGATGGCTTTTGGCTGATAACGCTGCACGTAGCACAAGGTATCTGCTAGTACTAAACGACCTTCAGCATCAGTATTCAAGATTTCAACTGATTTACCATTCATTGCTTTAACGATATCGCCTGGACGTGTTGCATCACCTGATGGCATGTTTTCAGCACAGGCTAGCGCACCAACGACGTTGATCGGTAGACGCGCTTCGCACAACGCTTTGATTGTACCGAGTACTGATGCTGAACCACCCATGTCAAACTTCATCTCATCCATCGCCGCACCTGGCTTGATTGAGATACCGCCTGAGTCAAAGGTTACGCCTTTACCGACTAATACGATAGGTGCGTCGTCATTGGTCGCTTGTGCATTGTCATTGCTATTTTTGCTTGCATTTTTAGCTGACTTTTTGGTTGGTAGTTTATCGGCTAATGCCTTTAGACCACTCACTTTTGCGTTGCTAGTGGTTTGTTCGGTAGTACCTGCATTTGAACTAAATTCTGATTTGCCACGGTACTCCATGAGCACAAGCTTGCCTTCTTTGGTAGAGCCTTGTGCAACGGCTAAGAAGCAATGCATACCTAGCGCTGACATCTCGTCCTCACCTAGTACCTTCACGGTTAATAGGTCAGGATACGTTTTCGCAAGCTCTTGAGCTTGTTCAGCCATATAAGCTGGGAAGCAGATGTTACCTGGTTCATTTGCTACATCACGAGTCAGGCTCTGACCAGCAAATACTGACTGAGCGAAGGCAAGTGCAGGCTGTAGTGACTCATCCGCTAATAGATAAACATCGGTCAATACAGGACTTGCTTGCTCAGACTTATACTTGTCAAAGCGGTAGCTCGCTGCCAGTAGATTAAGGGCAAATTGACCAAAATGGTTTTCTTCTAGTGCATCACCCAATGCGACAGTGATAGAAGACACACGCTTCTGAGTGCTGCTATAGATAGTATTGGCGATTTTTTGCAGTACGGTGTTGTTAAACTTATCAGTGTTACCTACACCGACCAATAGCAGTTGTACAGGGTTTTGCTTAGTGGTTTTCTTATCACCTGCCAGCGCATAATCAGCAACAGTCTCACAGGTAGCACCCTTGAAATGTGATACTTCAATCAACTGCTCAATACGAGCGGTATATTCGCTTAGTACAGATTTAGCCAGAATGTTTTTCTTGTCATCGACTAAAACAACCAGACAAGCATCGTCTTTACTTTTGGCTTCTTTTTTCAAGATTTTTTGCGTATGAGTCTTTGGTAGATGCTGAGATAATTTGATATTCATATAGTTATCCTTATTAGAGTTATGAAAATTGCAGGATTTGTATGACTGCTTATACCTGTCAGATTATTAAATTATTTGGTCTGTTGAGCAATCACAGTAGTGTAGCATATTGCGATAATCGTGCGCAGTTATCAAGTCTTGGGTAATACGTTTGAATTATTATGCTGTGCTAACTTACGCTATGGTTTAGCGGTTACATTATCATTTTTCGATGATGCCAACATATTAGCCATTGACCAATTCATCGGTCGTTACCATCGCGGCAAATCTGTCTTGTAGTGCTGCCATGGCAGTATCATGCATGATTTCAGCGCTTATCGGCTCTCTAGTAGCACTCGGTAGATCGCGAGTGGCACAGGCATCATGGCAGACAAAACTATCAAAACCTAAATCAAATGCGGCGCGGACGCTTGAGCTGACGCACATATGACTCATAAAACCCGCAAAAACAATCTGCTTCTTGTCTGCTGCTGAGATCAATGATTGTAATTGCGTATCATAAAAGGCATTCGGATGCTTTTTGGCAATCACTGTTTCGCCATCTTGCGGCTGCAACTGTTCGACGATCTCAACGTTAGCTGATAGAGGATCAAAGACATTGCCATTCTCGGCACCATGATGGGTAATGTGAAAGATAGGTAAATCTTGCTGACGCGCTTTATCGAGTACTAGGCGCGCATTGGCGATGGCTTTTGCCCCAGCGTCCCCTAATGGCATAGCGCCATCGACGTATTCGTTTTGATAGTCGATAAGAACCAGCGTGCAATTTGACCAATCAAGCGCATCAAAAGTGACGCCAGCGAGCTCAAGTAGGGTAGAGGGTGTAGAGGTCGTTTTATTCATTAGTATTATTCTCCGTTTGACAATATAAGTATATTTTTCTATCAGTCAGTCTAGCAATTAATAACAGAGAGAAATGTTCGATGATACGAATGACAAACAAACCTTTCTAAAATAAATAAAGTAAAAACTTAGCGCTATAAATACTATCAATTTGATGTAATTTAAGGTTATAGCAATTATTTATCCAATATTTGCTATATTCAGTAATTACTGTCAATAATGCGCTCTTAGCAAGGTGTAGGTAATGTTTTCAAACACATTTCACAGCCATTTTTGGGCAAAACATGCTAGCATTAGCGGTTATATCTGTCGCTTGTGTTTATTGAGTATGACTAACCAGTCGCTTAGTAACGTTTATCGTTATTTGAGTATGTACATGACTCATATCATGCTGATGATATGTCGTTGCATGATCTAAACATTCAATAAGCTCATCATCAATCGCGCGCATACCAACCGTTTAAGAGTACCCATTGTGATATTACGCCGCTACATGACACAACAAGTTGCCTCGACCACTGCCTTAGTGTTGGGGTTTTTGGTAGTGATGATGCTTGGTGGTCGTTTGATACGCTATTTTGGCATCGCTGCTGAAGGTCGTTTGGACGTCAGCCTACTGTTTACGATCATTGGGTATAACCTGCCATATTTTTTAGAGCTCATTTTACCGTTAGCATTCTTTATTGCTTTGATGCTAGTATTTGGCCGCTTATATGTCGATCAAGAAATGGCAGTAATTAATGCTAGTGGCGTGTCTCGAGGTAAGCTTGCTCGATTGATGACACCATTAATATTGGCATTGTTCGTCGGCGAGGCGGCGCTATCTGTCGTTGGTAAACCTTGGGGTGTTCGCTCGTCTGAGGCTGTGTGGCAGCAGCAAGCATTGACCAGTGCGTTTGATTTGATTCGTCCGAACGAGTTTATCAGTAGCGGTAATTATCATTTGTATGTGGGTAGTCTCAGCGATGATAAGAAAAAACTGCAAGATGTGATCTTGATCCAATCTGAACCTGCGAAAAAAGGTAGTACTGCTGAAGATGTCGATGCTAGTGCCACTGCTACTGATATGAATAATACGATTGACAGCGAGACGGCCGAACAAATTGGCATTTCTGATATCCCAAAAGACATTATAAATAGTGGTGCAAAGGACATTAGCAAAGACACTATCACGCTGGCTAAGCGTGCTGAGCAAGTAGATACTGGCAATAGCGGCGTGACTCAGTTGGATTTGTTCCAAGGACGTCGTTACGAAGTTGGCGCAGGCAGTCTCAAATATAATCAAGTCGCTTTTGATCGTTATCGCATTACCTTGACTGAGTCTTCACAGGAAGTTATCACCGAAGATAATATTGAAACGCAAAAGATTGGACCATTATGGCAAGCCGCCACGAGTAGCTCACCATCAGGCACGAATAATGCAATGCGCGCTGCACAAGGTGAGCTTGGCTATCGTTTGGCGCTACCATGGCTGATGATTATCGCGCCTATGTTGGCCGTGCCACTGGCGCAAGTGCGTCCGCGTCAAGGACGTTGGCTGCGCTTATTTCCTTCTATCTTATTATTTGTCAGCTGTGCACTAGGTATCATCTCGCTCAAAAACGCAGTGAGCAAAGACAGCATCAGCGTATGGGCTTATGCATGGCTGATTGTAGGATTTATGGCTTTGGCGCTTTATATGAATTGGGGTAGCCGTGTGCAACATCGATTGCGCTTTCGCAAACAAGAAAACAGGCTAGCCGCTGCTGCAACTGACTCAGTTAGCGACATCGATAATCATAACAACAGCTCACAAGGAGGGCAGTCTTAATGCGCTCTTTATTTGCTAAGTCAGCCAAGTCTGATCAATTGGCCAAAAAACCTGCCAATCTAAAAGTCCTTAGTCGTTATGTCAAACTTAATGCTCTATTGGCTATTATCGCTGCCGTCATTGGTTTGTGGGCATTACAGCTGATTTTTTCTTACTTATCAGAGCTTGATTCGTTAGACGATAACTACACCATGGGTGAGGCGCTCAAATATATCTTTTATCGTTCGCCTTACTTTTTAGAGCAATTTATCCCAACGGGTGCGCTATTGGGTGCTGTCATAGGGTTGGGTTTGCTGGCCAATAAAAGCGAGCTGGTCGTCATGCGCGCGGCTGGGGTCAGTATCTATCGTATCGTCGGCTGGGTATTACAGCCCGCTTTGATATTTGTACTGTTGGCCTTGGCTATCAATCAGTTCGTTCTACCGTCTTCTAACCAATTAGCGAAACAGATTAATGATGAAGACAGCACCTCATTGGTCACATCAGTACGCGGCTACTGGACGATACAGCCACGATTCGAAACCGCAGCAGATGGCAGTGCTACACCTGATGGTAGCGATGTTTTATATATTGATTATGCTGATGTCGCAGGCAACATTGGCGAGGTGAAACGCTGGCATTTGGATAATAATGGCAATTTGCAAACTGCTGTCCATGCGGAAGGTGGAAAGTATACTGGCCGTGAACCAATTGATGTAAATAGTGAAAAGCCAAGCGAGCAGTATCGCTACGAGTGGCAGTTAAACGATATGGTTAAGCTCTCTATCAATCAGGGATTTGAGAGTAGCCAAGCTATTTCACCATCAGATACGTTAAGCTTACCTTTTGCCCCAGAGTCTGTGTATCTGCTAACGCGTAAGGCAGAGGATTTGTCATTGACGCAGCTGTATGAGCATCGCACGTTTATGCGCCAACAGGGCAATCGTTCTTTAGATCATGAAGTCGCATTTTGGCAAAAGCTACTATCGCCATTATCGATATTGTCGCTAGTGATCGTCGCTTGCTCGTTTGTCTTTGGCTCGCTACGGACGCACAGCTTAGGCTTGCGTATCGTCGTGGCATTGCTGTTTGGTCTACTATTTAGCTATATTCAGGACTTAGTCGGATTTGTATCGCTAGCGACAGGCTTTTCACCGATGCTTATGGTGCTATTGCCGATTATCGGCAGCGCGCTATTGGGTGGATATTTGATAAAACGCCAGATGTAAAAAGACAGTTGGTCATACCAAATAAAAAGCACGCTAAATCTAATTTAGCGTGCTTTTTTATGTCGATTTCAATTTGAGCCTCAGTTTAAATGGCCGAAACTCAATCAGGCAAAGCTAAAACTAGTCTTTGGTCGCCATCGTAATTGTATAGGTTTTACCTTGCTTGATTTTATCGCTATTGCCAAACACTTCGGTAAACGAGCGCTTCACGAATTGGCGCAGGCCATTGATGGTGACGACATAAAAACGGCCACCTTTACGCATGCGTGCATAGGCATCGAGGAAGTATAAATAATGCTGCTCTTTACCGACTTTGGCTGGCAAGTTCGACATCACAAGGCTAAAGTCTTTATCTTTTGCCACATGATTAAAGCCATTTGATAAATGCACATCGACATTGTTTAGACCATTTTTCTCACAGTTACGACGTGCGTATTCTACTGCCATAAAATCTTTATCAATCAGCGTATGCTGACCATTCGGACATTCACGCGCTGCCGTCATACCAAGTACACCATAACCACAGCCCAAATCAATCGAATCATCATCTTGCTCAAAATCCACATAATCAAGCAGCATCAAGCTACCGTCATCGAGTTTTTGCGGCGAAAAAATGCCCCACGTGGTCGCAAAATCAAATGGCTTACCCAGCACTTCTTGGCGAAAATTGATATCTTCGCGCCAGTGTTCGGCATTTTTTAATAGGTCAGCAGGTGGTCTATGGCTCATGGGATTCTCGGATAATAGATAGGTAAAAGGTAGTGCGCAGCCCATTTAGGCAGCATGTATATCATGACGCACTTTAATAAGGGTATTGTAACGAGAAAAGGATGGGTTTGCAGCTATCTATTTCTAGAACTGCATTTTGCTGTATCGCAAAAATTTTTAAGACAAAATGCTAGAGATATTAGATAAGAGGTAACGCTTAATATAGAATCAAATTTAACCTGATAGTTGCTAAGTATTATTTATGCCAGACATTACATTCGTATCTAAAGTAGACTTCTGGCTTGCACTGTTACTTTGGGGTTTGGGTTTATTTACTGTGTCTGTTCCATTATGGCAGTGGCAGCGAGGTGCTCACAAATCCCTCATACAAACCATATTAATGACGGTTATTCTCATACCTTTTGCAGCACTAATGCTTATCCCTTTTTTCGGTACTCAGTACATATTAACGAACGAACAGCTACAAGTAGATAGTGGGTTTTCTGTTCAAAAAATTGAGATTACAGATATCATCTATATTACGCCGACTCGAAGTATGAGTTCTGCGCCAGCACTATCACTGGATAGGATTAAAATAGTATATAAAAATGAAGAAATACTAATCTCACCAAAAGACAAGTTACGTTTTTATCGGGAGATACAGGCACGTAATCCAAGTATAGCGATAGATGAAGCAGGCGAATAGAATAGCATTATCGTTAGCTGGATTCAGCTATACATCGTTCCTGATAGTGAATTTCTCTTGAAATTATTTCCTCAAACTTTTCTTTAATAAATGATCAAATATAAATGGTCCGAATGGCAAAAACGAGCCGAGCACACCTGCAGGTAGTGCCCACAGTGGCATTTTTATTCTACCCGCGGTGATGATCAGCACTATGGCATAGGCAACGAATAATACCCCATGCACTGGACCGACATAGCTTACCGCTTCTGGAATATCGAACATATATTTGAGTGGCATCGCGATACCCAGCAGCAATAAAAAAGAAGTGCCTTCTAAATAACCCATGATGGTCAGTTTTTTGAGGGCAAAAATTTGCTTTTCGGTTAGGGTAGGCAGAGTAGATGGTTGAGCTTGCAACACAGTTTAGTCCTCTAACGATCATTCATAAAAATTAAATCCTAACCTCGCGGATGGTGTTCTGCATGCAGCTTCTGCAATCTTGCTGTCGCCACGTGAGTATAGATTTGCGTGGTTGATAAATCACTGTGCCCTAGCAATAACTGCACGCTGCGCAAGTCTGCACCATGATTCAGCAAATGGGTAGCAAAAGCGTGGCGCAGGGTATGCGGTGACAGCTCTTTATCGATACTGGCGACTTTGGCGTATTTCTTAAGCAAATACCAAAAGTTCTGCCGTGTCATATAGCCACCTTGCGCCGTCAAAAACACCGCTTGGCAATTTCCTGACTTCAAATGCGCAATCAAATCACCACGAGCATGCGTTAGATAATCTTCTAGCGCATCGTTTGCATATTCGCCGAGTGGCACCAGTCGGGTTTTATTGCCTTTCCCCGTTATTTGTAGCCAGCCAGCGTTTAGATTCACTTGTTCTAATGAGAGATTAATCAACTCGCTCACACGTAGGCCACACGCATATAGCACCTCTAGCATGGCTTTATCACGCAGTCCGAGTGCAGTGCTGGTATCAGGCGCGGCAAGTAGATTATCGACATCAGCCTCGGCTAAGTCTTTTGGTAATGGACGACCCAGCTTTGGGCTTTTGATACGCTCACAAGGATTGTCTTCACGCAGATTACTGGCAATCATCCACAGATAAAACTGACGCAAGCTTGAGAGCATACGTGCTTGGGTACGTGGGGTTTTGCCTTCTTGAGTCAGGGTTGATAAGCAGTGCAGCACGTCATCAGGCTGCCAACGTGTCAGGGAAATAGGATTGGTCAGCTCGCAAGAGCGCAGGTCGCGGACATACGCATTACGAGTACGAGTCGCTAGACCACGTGCCAGCATGGCTTGACGAAACTCAGTCATGTAAGCTGGCTCATCATCGACCGCCAATGCTTTAGGCTGTCGTTGTTGCACGGCGCGATCACGACTCATAGGATAATACTCAGATAGGGGTTAAGTTAGCAATGACAGACAGTTATTAAAATAATGCCAAATCTATCATGCCGTTTTTTTCTTAACCAGATAGCGATATAGCGTTACGCTTGCAGGCGTATCATCATCGCTATCGATGGTGATTTCGTCAGGATCAGCGTCTAAGCTCACGTTTTCAGCCAGTGTTTCTTGGCCTACTAGTTCATGACCTAAATGACGACAGAAATTCGGAATATCGCGCGTGGTAGCCGGATCTGTCGCCAATATTTCAATCACTTCACCGCCATCTGCTTTGCGAATGACGCGGTGTAGCATCATGACGGGCTCAGGACAGATCAGCCCTTGAGTATCTAAGTGATGGTGGATAGGCGTGTCTGGCATAGAAGTGGTCATAGTCATTATTGTAAAGCTAAATAAGTGAATTTGAGGATGAGTAGTTTGCTTAATTGCTTATCGCGGCGTACTTTGTAGATCGTCTACGCTTCAGTACTTTCAGTCTCTTCATCGGCTTCAGACGTATCAGCTACTTCTAAAAAGTTAAAAAACCGCTTAAAGCTTACTTTAAATAAGAATGCCACACCCAGCCAACAAGATAGTCCTAACCATGCAGTATCGGCAAAAATTAATCCACCAACCAATATAATGGTTGATACACCAATACTCATGGCAATCATCGATGGTTGGTTTAAGCGATAACGATAAACGACCAATGCATCATAAATAGTAATGGGTATCGTGAGGGCTACCAGGGCGTAGGGCAAATTGTAAAATAACTGATAAAGCAGCTGGTTGTCATGGAAAGCTTTGATACTAGCAATCGTGCCAAAGACCACAAATGCAAAAATAGCCGCATAAATGAGATAAATCGCTATTTGGTTGGCACGTTGGGCGCCTTTAATACGGGCAATAGCAAGTGGAGCAAAACCATGTTGCGACTTATGTTGCGAAGATTGGTCTGAGACAGTGGTCATAGTAATCAGTCATTTATCCGTTGAGAGGTATTATGTATCGAAGTGACATTATAGCCGCACACGTGTCTTTTACCTATTTGGCTGCTTTATTCTGCTTTGATTGCATCGATAGCGATACTGCTATTAGGATCAGCAAAATAGGTCGACATTAGGATACAAGCGGAGATATCATCGATTGGGTCGCGTTCGTTTTTGATCCAACCATTGTCCCATGCGATTTCTCTTGCTTCGATTGAAGTCAGCCGCTCATCACACAGTGATACGGTCACTGGCAGATGTTGCTCCATCACTCTGTGGGCTAGACGACGAGCGAATTTGTGTGCTCGTTTTGAGAGCATGGAGCTCGTGCCATCCATATTAAGCGGTAGACCGACCACGACTTGCGCCACGCCCCAGATTTTGATGATACCAATTAGATTGTCCCAATCTGGCTGGCCGTTATTCATTGCCAAAATGTCAAAGGCACGCGCCGTCTGTGTGATGGTATTACCGAGCGCCATACCCATCTTTTTGACGCCGTAATCTAGCGCCAAGATAAGATGCGGCTTTACTTCTGGCTCGATAGTTTCAGCAGTGCTATTGCTATCGAGAGTGTCAATATCAATGTCATTATCTATAGCGTCTGTGCTACTGGCTGTAAAAGTGCTATCTACCATAGTAATGGGTGTCCTTTATGTCTTTATCTAAATTTGCAGAGCGTATGATATTACGCATGACCTATGTCACTACTAAGATAGTCAAAGTTGACACCGATTTTGTCGGCTGCGATTTGCCAGCGTTCTTCAAACGGTGTATCAAATAATAAGTTCAGATCAGCAGGGCAGACTAACCAGTCACCATTACTGAGCTCTTGGTCTAGCTGTTTTTTGCCCCAACTGGCATGTCCAAGGCACAGTTGATAATGACCAACACCTTGGCCTGCGGCAATACGCTTTAGAATATCTTGGCTAGTCGTGATGCAAACGTTCTCTGAAATAGCAAAAGAAGAGGCCCATTCTGGCTGACCAGTATGCAGCACAAAGCCAACCTCCGGATACATAGGACCGCCCTCTAAAGCCACATCTTCCATCACCTGCGGATTGGTCACTTCAATATCCAAATCTTCTAGCAGCTTACCTACGCGAGATTGCTCAAGCGGACGATTGACCATCAGACCTAGCGCACCATGCTTGTCATGACGGCAAATATATATAAGTGCCTGCTCAAACCTTGGGTCTGACAGCTCTGGTGCTGCAATCAAAAAATGATGGGTCAAATTGGTTTTAGACATAGAAACAAACGCAACCTAATAATAAGGGTGAAAGACCACTATATGGTGATAATCAATAGAAAAGCAAGATTCACACCAATTGCTACTGACCATCATATAGACTCAGCTAACCATCCGTTTTGATGAAAACGAATGATTATTTAACGTTAGATAGGTCAAATAGAGCATTATTTAACATCGGATAATAAGCTGCGGGCATGATCGCGCGTGACATCAGTGATAATAACACCACCAGACATACGCGCCAGCTCGTCTACTTGCGCACTGTTGGTCAGTATGAGTAGCTCGCTTTCGGTCTGTTCTTGATGGTGCTTTTGTACCAAGATATGTTGATGCGCTTGCGCTGCGACTTGTGCTTGGTGTGTGATGGCTAGCAATTGCTGTGTTTGCCCAAGCGAGCGTAGCAGTTCGCCAACCACTTGCGCAGTACCGCCACTAATACCAACGTCGACCTCATCAAATACTAGCATAGGCTTGGCGGCATTGTTATCAGCATTGGTCGCTTGTAGTACTTGCATCACGAGCGCCATACGTGACAGTTCACCACCTGAGGCGATCTTATGTAGAGGCTGCATTGGCATACCGACATTGGCGCTGAATAATAAATCAATATCGAAACAACCTTGGGCATTGTACTGACTAGGTTCGGTTTTTTTGGTAAAGACAAATTCACAGCGAGCATTGGGTAGCGCAAGCGGTTGTAGTTGTTTGATGAGTTGCTTACTAATTATCGGAGCAGCTTTTGTGCGCTCTTTATTTAGCTGTGTGGCCAGAGCGAGATAGTCTTGCCAAGCCTGCTCAATTTGCGCTGCCATTGCATCACTACTTGGCTCGTTCTCTAGCTGCTCTAATTGCGCCTCCCAGCCTTTTGCTTCATCAATTAAATCACTCGCTGGCAAGCTATGCTTACGTGACAGACGATGTCCTAAGCTGATTAGGTTGTCTAATGTTTGCAAGCGTTCAGGATCAGGTAGCTGCTGTTCGGCATAATCTGATAGCAGGGCAGTCACCTCAGTGATTTGCTGCTGTGCTAGATGGAGCTGTTCAGAAGCTTGTTCAAACGTTTGACTGACGCTTACTTGATTGTCGCAGAGTTTAATTGCTTGCCCGAGTAAGGTCATGACGTCTGGCTCATCGGTATCATTGTCGAGCAAATGGAGACCATGACTGGCCTCTTGCATTAAGGCTTCAATGTTGGAGAGCTCTTCGTGTTCAGATTCAACTTCTGCGTAGTCCACAGCCAATAACGGCGCAATATCTGCTAATTGGCTTTGCAACAACTGAATACGATCTTGACGCTGGGCTTCGCGGCTCGCGATGTCGTCCGCGCGACGTTTTAGCTGCTGATAGGCTTGATAGCTACTGGCAGTTTGGATGGCTAGCGGTGTTATCTGGGCCATCTCATCAAGCCATTGCACCACAAATTGCGGCTTGAGCAATGCTTGCTGAGCATGTTGGCTATGTATATTGACCAATAAAGTGCCTAAACTCTTTAGCTCCGCTAAGCTAACCGGTGAACCATTTAGCCATGCTTTTGAGCGACCAGTATTGCTTAATTGTCGACGAATAAGTACTTCAGGCTCTTCTAGCGGTCGATCGTTTTTGGCAAACCACTCAGCGACGACGCTGTTATTTTCTACATCGAATTGAGCGTAGATATCTGCATGCACGGCGCCATGCCTGACCATCGCACTGTCTGCTCGCTCACCGACACACAGTGATAGTGCATCTAGCAATAACGACTTGCCAGCACCTGTTTCACCAGTGATGACATTAAAACCTTCAGCCACGCTCAGCTCATGCTGAGCAATCAACGCAAACTGATGTAAAGTTAACGATACTAGCATCAACGCCTCTCAGGACAGACAATGGACATCATATAAATCTTAGGAAGCCATCTATAAATAGGGTAAATAAGGAAGTGAAAATATCTATTTAAACTTGCTAATTAGATAAATATTGTAGGCAAATAGTATGGTGTTAAATGTGCGTAAATACAAACTTTAAGACGAGGTATAACAGAATTTATTATTGGGAGATTACCATAAAACTATTAAAAACTGACAATAAATCATCAACATAATATCTATAATGTTAATCATTAGGGTCATTGGATATCTAAAGATAAGCATAGTATGCGAAGAAGTATTTTGACTGATAATGATAAAAATATACCTAAGTTAGTGGCCTAGCATCCGCCTAGAAAAATACTAAATAAATATGAAATGAGTGAGTAGATACTTTCCATCAAATAGCATTTTCCTAGTCGCTTTAACAAACTTTATAGATATAATGTGGTAGCATAATCTCACATAATGATAAACTCTTCTTATGAGTTTGATGCGCTATGCAACCTAATAACGAGTCATAATTTTGTAAAATTGTAGGCGTATAGTGGTAAAAATATGCCACTCAATCATTATTCAAAAGCGTTTTCATAGAACCTGTGGCTACCTTTAGCGCGCAGATATCTACTATAGAGGGATAAAGTATCTAAAGCAGGCGTGTTTGCTTACTGGTCGCGTATTTGAAGCCCAGTGCAACTCTGTCAGTACTTTAACCCGTTACTTATTTTTTAGTTTTGCCATAATTATTTGATAAGGAAGCCACTATGACAGCGGCGCAATTTACTAACGTAACAGTTAATGCCCAAGCGACAGTATCTTATGATGGTCGCTGCTCAAGCCATACCATTATGTTTGAGGATGGTCGTCATAAAACGCTAGGCGTGATCTTACCTTGTGACAACTTGGTTGAGCATTATCACTTTAGCACTAATACTTCTGAGCGTATCGAAATCACTAGTGGTGAGTGTGAAGTGAAGATCAATGGTGATGATGAATTCAGCTACTACCGTGCAGGTCAATCATTTGTCGTTGAAGGCAATAGCGGTTTTAACCTACGTACTGAAGAGATTGTTCAATATGTCTGTCATCTAGAAGGCTGATATTATTAATAGGGCGCTCGAGCTTTCATTCTAGCGCCTGTTCTATCACACATTAGTATTTCGAGAAAATAAACAATATCGGATTGGTATTGTTTATTTCTTTTTTGACGTTTGGTTTACTGTTCTCTCATCATCAATGGGTCATGACACGTAAAATCTACGTTATCTTCTTTTATCCCGTCGCCTAGTGCGATATCCACTTTATATTTAGTAGGCCTATTATGGCAAAACCCATTTATTTTTACGGCATTCATGCCATTGATGCGTTACTTGAACATCGTCCTCTTGATGGCCTTAGCTTGTTTGTGCAGCAAGGTCGTGAGAGTGACAGTCATGTACAAGCTATCATGGCCGAAGCGGAAGCAAACGGCATTAGTATTCAACCAACCCAAAAAGACAAGCTAACGCAATTATGTGGCAGTCCGCAGCATCAAGGCGTGGTACTCAATGCTCGTCCGCTAGGTTTTGCTGATGAAGGTCTGCTTGATACCATTATTGGTCGCGAACAGTGCTTATTGTTAGTGCTAGATCAAATCACAGACGCACATAACTTTGGCGCTTGCTTGCGCACAGCCGTAGCAATGGGTGTGGACGCCGTGGTTTGTCCGAAGCACCATGCAGCAAGCCTGACGCCAACAGTCGCTAAAGTGTCAGTTGGCGCAGCAGAGATGATGCCGATCGTCAGCGTGACGAACTTAGCTCGTACATTATCGCAAATCAAAAATGCAGGCGTTTTCGTATTTGGTACGGCACTTAGTGAAGAGGCTAAACCAATACATGCCGCTGACCTAACTGGCAAGACCGCTATCATTATGGGTTCAGAAGGAGAGGGGATGCGCCGCCTGACAATGGAGAGCTGCGATGAGCTGGTTTATATTCCGATGTCAGGAAACGAGCATGGCAACCTACAAAGCTTAAACGTAAGCGTCGCTACTGGTATGGCTCTATATGAGGTTAATCGCCAGCGAACTTTAGCTGCTGGGCAAGCGTAAGGTACTCTTGGTGTAGGGGTTCTAGCTGTAAGTATAGAGAGGCAAGGTCGCTCTCGTTGAGTATGATATCGTCTGCATGACGATTGCGCTCTTCACGACTAAGCTGGTTGGTCATAATGGCTTTGATTTTTTGAATACTTTGATCATCACGCTGACTGGCACGCGCAAGCTGCGTGTCTTCGGTGGCATCCATCACAAGGATACGTTGGCATAAATTGGCAAGACCCGCTTCTGCTCCCTCAATGAGTAGAGGTGCGGACAATACCACATAAGCTGAGGTACTAGACTCTAACTGTGCTTTCGCTGTCTCACGTATCGCTGGATGCGTGATCGCCTCAAGCTTAATAAGCGCTTCAGGGTTTGCAAATACATGCGTACGTACAGCGGCCCTATCCATTGACCCATCACCATTTAACACCCAATCACCGAATATTTTTTGGATTTTGCGCAGAGTATCGCTGCCTTTAGTAACGATCTCATGAGCGATCACATCGGCATCGATAATATCGATCCCTTGCTCAGAAAACCAAGCACTAGCGGCAGATTTACCACTACCGATACCACCCGTCAAACCGACTACGAGCTTCTTATTTTTTGGTTGCGTGGTTTGTGGCTGGTGTGAATAAAAGTGCGATGTATTTTTTGACATAATAATGGCTTATCTGACAGATAGAACAATGAATGCAGCTACAAACTCACAATTGGCCTTTTAAGGCTTTATTTATGAGTCACTGCCGAAAATTTCCTACAATAAGATTTATTACAATAATCTAGTGTATGCTATCAGTTATTAGACATACATACCAAGATACCAACTGACGATATCTGAGCCGTATAATAGGGCAACAATACCTGCAATAGAGATATAAGGTCCGAAGGCAAAAGGTCGGCTTTCACCTTGTTTTTTCATCAAGATCAATCCAACGATAGATCCAAGTAAAGATGATAGTAGAATAATCAAAGGTAACATCATAGGTCCGAGCCAAGCACCTAATACTGCTAGTAGTTTAAAATCCCCTTGACCCATTCCATGTTTTTTAGTGATTAAGTAAAACACCTTGACTACTATCCATAGCGATAAAAACCCAAATAGTAATCCCCATATCGACTGTGTTGGTGAGACGAACCAGCTTTGTGAGTTTACCGCCAATCCTAAGCCTGCTAAAGGAAAAGTTAGACGATCAGGTAGTAGCTGTGTATCAAAGTCGATACCTGTTAGAGCTACCAGTGTCCATACTAAAACCAATGCGGACAAGCCTGTAGTACTTACCCCAAACTTATATATTACTAATACGGACAGGAGGGCGGTTACTAGCTCAACGAGAGGATAACGTAGACCGATAGCCGCTTTGCAGCTTGAACAGCGTCCGCGTAGTAATAGCCAACTTATTAAAGGGATGTTTTCATACCACTTAATTTTATGTGCGCAATGAGGGCAGCGTGAAGCTGGGCGACTTAAAGTAATCGGTTGGTCAGTAGCGACAATATTTGCTATGGGTAGCGTATGCTCGCGTGGCATATCTGCCTGTTCAGACATAAACTGGCTACACTCTTGTCTCCAACCATACACCATCATCAATGGTATGCGATGAATCACGACATTTAGAAAACTGCCAACACAAAGACCTAATAGGCCGAATAAGAATAAAGCTAGGGTAATGTTCTCTTGTAGTAACTGTATAAATTGCATCAAATCATTATCCTACTACTGCGCCCATTTGGAAAATTGGCAAGTACATTGCAATGACTAGGCCACCAATTAATACACCTAATACCGACATAATGAGTGGTTCCATCAAGCTAGTTAGACCATCAACAGCGTTATCAACTTCATTCTCGTAGTAGACAGCGACTTTATCTAGCATTTCTTCTAAGCTACCAGACTCTTCGCCAATGCCAACCATCTGAATAGCTAAACTTGGGAATAAGTTGGTAGATCGTATAGAGAACTGTAATTGCTGGCCAGTAGATACGTCATTTTTGATTTGTTGAGTTGCATTGTAAAAAACGACATTATTGGTCGCCCCAGCAGTAGAATCTAGGGCATCGATAAGCGGTACACCAGCGGCAAAAGTTGTAGATAGTGTACGAGCGAAACGGGCGATAATCGCTTGATAAGCAATGTTTCCAAAAATTGGAGCCTTTAGGGTAGCCCGATCCAAAAAGTCACGGAACTTTTTAGAGCGCTTTTTAGCCTCAGTAAAGCTAATAATTGATCCACCAATGACAATAATCAAAATAAACCACCATGCCTGCATCCATTCAGACATCGCTACTACCATCTGAGTAAAAGCAGGTAGTTCCGCTCCAAATGATTCAAATAATCCAGAGAATACAGGTACTACCTTTACGAGCAAAATTATAGTGACAATGATAGCAACTACGATAACAGCAATAGGGTACTTCATCGCCTTTTTGATTTTTGCTTTTAGAAGCTCACTCTTTTCTTTGTAAGTAGCTACTCGTTCGAGCATCGTTTCAAGTGCACCTGATTGTTCACCAGATTCGACGAGTGAGCAGAATAAATCATCAAAATAGCGAGGATGTTTGCGCAAAGAAGAGGCAAAGGTACCACCTGCCTCAATATCTGCTTTGATTTGCAGTACTAATTCTTTCATACTTGGATTATCAAGGGAGTCGGCGACAATTTCGAAAGACTGAGTTAACGGTACACCTGCTTTCATCATTGTTGCCAACTGCCGAGCAAAAATAGCAATATCAATGGCTTTAATGGCTTTTTTAAAGGTATAAAGTGGTTTTGGCTTTTTCTTAATCCCTTTAACCGTGATACCTTGTTTACGTAGGGTTGCTTTCGCTAGCTCTAAGTTGCGACTGGTGGTTTCGCCCTTAACTTTCTGCCCGCGTCGGTTAACACCGTCGTAAACGAAATCTAATAACATATCGGTCTTAGCTTTTGCCATAGTACTACCCTCAAAATTGTCCAATATATATTGTAAATTTACAATAGAATACCAGACTTAGGATACCAGTCAGGCATACTTTATTTTAGCGTAAAAAACCAGTGTTTATCTGTTTTATTTTTAAAGATATACGATAAAGGACATTGCTGGTTTATAAATCAGTTACCAACTAATAGTTAGAATACTAAGACTTATAATATAAATTTTACTTATTATTCAGAAGTCACTCGCATCATTTCCTGAATACTTGTGACACCTTGCAACACTTTTAAAATCCCAGAACGTCGCAAGTCGCGGAAACCATTTTTGATGGCAGCATCTTTGATATCTATTGCGTTACCATCTTCCATAATAATGCGTGAAATATCAGGGCTGACTTTCATCACCTCATAGATACCTACACGGCCTTTATAACCTTCACGGCATTCATTACAGCCGACTGGTTCATAAATGACATTGTCAGTGTTATCTAAATCAGTATCGGTAAAACCAATCTCTAATAAGCTCTGACGCGGGATGTTAATAGGTTTTTTGCAGTTCTTGCAGAGACGTCGTGCCAAACGTTGAGCAATGACTAGATTGACTGACGTGGCAATATTAAAAGAAGCGACGCCCATGTTACGTAGACGCGTTAATGTTTCAGGTGCTGAGTTGGTATGCAAGGTAGAAAGAACCATATGACCTGTTTGCGCCGCTTTAATCGCAATTTCAGCAGTCTCAAGGTCACGAATCTCACCGACCATAACAATATCAGGATCTTGACGTAAAAAAGACTTGAGCGCATTGGCAAACGTTAGACCAACTTTGGCATTAACGTTGACTTGGTTAATTCCTTCAAGGTTAATTTCAACTGGATCTTCAGCCGTTGAAATATTGGTTGCGCCAGTATTCAAGATGTTGATACCAGTGTAAAGGGAGACCGTCTTACCAGAACCAGTAGGACCAGTGATAAGCAACATGCCTTGTGGTTTGTGTAATGCCTCTAAAAACATTTCCTGCTGATCTGGCTCATACCCCAATGCATCAATACCTAACATGGCTGAGGATGGGTCAAGGATACGCAAGACAAGTTTTTCACCGAATAACGTCGGTAATGAGTTTACTCGGAAATCAATGGCTTTATTTTTAGAAATTTTTAGTTTAATACGCCCATCTTGCGGTACCCGGCGTTCTGAGATGTCCATTTGCGACATGACTTTTAAACGTGCTGCAATTTTATTCGCAAGTTGAACCGGTGGATTGGCCATTTTTTGCATGACGCCATCGACACGAAATCGTACTCTGAAAGACTTTTCATATGGCTCGAAATGTAAATCAGAAGCGCCCATACGGATAGCATCGACTAGCATTTTATTAACGAACTTTACAACAGGTGCTTCATCGACGCCGTCATTCAGCTGAGTCTCACCATCCTCTTTATCTTCATCACCGTCTTCAAAGCCAACATTTAAATCACTATCAGAGAAGCTATCAAAGCTTTGCATCGTATCTGCATATGCACTTTCGATACGCTTTTTGAGCTTATTTTCTTCGACAACAATGGTTTCTATCGACAGTCGAGAGTTAAAGGCAATCGCATCAATGGCATCAACGCGTGTGGGATCACTTAGTGCGACAAATAGACGTTGTCCTCGTTTAAAGAGTGGTAAAGCATTAAACTTGCGAACGATTTTTTCATCAACCAAGTCTTTTGGAATAACATCAATGTTCAATGCATCGAGATCAAATAGAGGGTCGCCGAAAGCTTGGGATAGCATTTGGGCAAGTAGATAAGCATCGGCCAATTTATTGTCTACCAGATAAGGTACCAGTCCTATTTGCTGCTGCTGTGACTCAATCTGTGCCGTCTTCATGTTCGCTTCGCTAACGACACCGTCGCTAATTAGTTGCTGCGCTAGACCGCCGTACTTACTAGTTGCGATAGACATTGTAACCTCTCCTTTGATACAAAATATGCTGTAGACCTGCTTGGTCTTGCCCGCTATATACTTGTCGTTGCTAGTCGATAACTCGCTATAACTGTCTTGCTTTGTTTATCTTATTTTATCTACCTGTAAATCTATATATAGAACTAGCAATAATATTTGATTTTATAAACTCTGTAGTATAGAACTTTACTTTAGTTTGAAAAAATTATATATACCATTAGACGACTAGCTCGTAAAAATAATGGTCTATTGATGTATTGTCTGTAGATAAGTTTGCAGAAGTGATTCTGTGCATGGTGGCACGCTACTATAGCACTTACGAATTATTTGTTATACTGACGCGCATATTAGCCGAATTGGCATGAATACATGAGACAAGGTAAATAAGTATGCAAGCTTGGGTAATTGGCAATTGGAAACAGAATCCTGCGACTAACAGTGCTGTCAATACACTATTGGACGACTTATTAACTAAAGTTAATACTGAAGAACGAGCCAACTCGCAGGCATCAAAAAACCGCTGTAAATTAATGGTAGCGCCCAGTTGTGTTCATTTAAGTACAGTGAGTACGCGTCTATCAGATAGCTCAATACTCTGTGCCGCACAGGACGTTAGTACTTATAGTGCAAGTACAGGAGCCTATACGGGTGACTGCTCCGCACAGCAGGTAGCAGATGCAGGTGCTACTTGGACGCTACTTGGCCACTCTGAGCGTCGTCAATACCACAAAGAGTCTCATGAATGCCTGATAAGCAAATTGTCTCATGCGTTTTCTCAGAGCTTAGGCGTGGTGTTTTGCATCGGCGAAACACAAGAACAGTATGACAATGGTCAAACACTCGACGTTATCAATGAGCAACTCTCGGTTATTAAGGATTTACTGACTCAACAGCCAGAGTTAGCATCGTCATTATCTGAAAAGCTGCTCATCGCTTACGAACCTGTATGGGCCATTGGTACAGGTAAAGTGCCTACTGTGGCAGAAGTGAGTAAGACTCATCAGTATATCAAGCAAACGGTTGCAGGCTTTGCTGATATAGCAGATACGATTACCGTGCTGTATGGCGGTAGTGTTAATGCTGATAATGCCGATAGCTTTGCCTCTGACGCTATGATTGATGGCGCGTTGGTAGGCGGTGCTTCATTAAAAGCGGAGAGCTTTCTAGCGATTGCCGATGCATTTAACCAAGCCAATGTTTAAATGAATAAATAACGCTCAGATATCAAGATCATAGCTTATAGAGAGTATGGTTTTATCGGTTGGTAAAAGTAGGTTTAACACTGCCCTTGCAATCGTGTACAATGCGCCTTATTTATATAGTCGATTTGGCATTTGATCATGCCGATTGTCATTCTATTAACCTTACGTTTTATTTTCCGTTATCAGTCGTCATTACGCGGCAAAAGAGGCCACCATGTTTACGTTTATATTAGCCCTGCATATTATTGTGGCCATTGCCATGATCGGCTTGATTCTGATACAGCATGGTAAAGGGGCAGACGCTGGAGCTTCTTTTGGTGCCGGTTCATCAGGTACAGTATTTGGCGCAGCAGGTACTGCTAATTTCTTGACGCGTGCTACGGCAGTACTAACGGTCATATTTTTTATTACGAGCATGACGCTTGCTGTTCATGCTCGTAAGCAAGCAGAAGATCAGTTTCGTCTAGATGCGCCAGTTTCAGCACCGCAAACGCCGCGTCCATTGACTCAAAATCCTGAGTAAGCCTCTTTTAAGTAGGCAGCGCTTGCTATTTTGGTAGGTTAGATTTACAATGCTTTCCTGTTTTCGCAACTCCTGTTCTATAGATGCCTACCTTAAGCATTATTGATTATAGACTGGATGATAGAAGCAGAGCAGTACAATGCGATTGTGGTGGAATGGTAGACACGCCATCTTGAGGGGGTGGTGGCGAAAGCTGTGGGGGTTCAAGTCCCCCCAATCGCACCAAGTTTTACAGACGCAGCATAGCGTCAGGTTGGATTTTTAGCAGATAATACTTAATTTATAATTAATTTAAAAAAAGTATTGACACTTCTACGAAACCTCCCTATAATATGCGTTCTAGATTGATGCGGGGTGGAGCAGTCTGGTAGCTCGTCGGGCTCATAACCCGAAGGTCGTTGGTTCAAATCCAGCCCCCGCTACCACTTTTTATACTGATGTTTTGTACACTAAATTTGTCAGTACCGATTAGCCCACCATTATGTTTGTGGGTTTTTTTGTATCTGAAGGTCAGTGTTATCGCGGTATCTATCCTACTTATGCTAAGCTCTAAGTCTATAGAGTACGATATTACTCGTCACTGGTCATCATCGGCCGCTACCGGCACGATGCTTCTTAAGCAACACTATCTTTTATTCCTCATACTTTTATCGATAGTAGTGCTTTATAAATAATAAAAGCATTGTTTGGCCGAGCTTGATGTTTTTTACGCTCGTCCCTATATAAATGCACAATATGTATCATATATTTGTGATTTAAAATTATATACTGACCGTGATTCTTATCATTATAAGATTACTATATACAGATAAGAGTCAATCCTTAATACGGTTTACTAAGTACGATAGATAAGTGAATAGGAAAATACAAAGAGATTATGAAGCTTTCGACTAAAGTTGCAGAACTGACTAATATTATTGCCCCTGCCGTGGCCGCTTGTGATGTGTCACTATGGGGTATCGAGTTTGCGCCACAAGGTCGTCGCTCTTTACTACGTATCTATATTGAGGCATTGCCAGAAGAGCAAGCCCAAGATAAACAAGTAACGATTGAAGACTGCGCGGCAGTAAACCATCAAGTAAGCGGTATCTTAGAAGTTCATGATCCTATCGCTGGTGAATACATCTTAGAAGTATCTTCACCTGGTTTTGATCGTGCGTTTTTCTCAGATGAGCAAATGCATGCGTATGTTGGTCAAACTGTGAGCTTGCGTCTGATTCAGGCTATCGGTACAGGCGATCAAAAGCGCCGTAAAGCCACAGGTACTTTAGATAGTATTGATGAAAACTCTTTAAAACTGACGTCAAGTGATGGCGAGCAGTTTGAGATTGCACTAAGTAATATTGATAAAGCCAATTTGATTTATGAAGATGCCTAGGTTTTTACTAGGGTAACTGTTTATAGGTAGACAGTTTTATCTTCCAATAGCTTATGTGGCTTATAGCAACTATATAATAGCAGCACCCAAATTATAAAATTTAAGTCAATTAAAAAATGATAGGACAGGTATAGCATGAGTCGTGAAATCTTAACGGTAGTAGAAACTGTCAGTAATGAAAAGGGCTTAAATCCTGAAGATATCTTTGAAGCAATTGAAGACGCTTTGGTGGTATCGACTAAGAAGAAAGTATATACCGAGCAGCCAGAAGTGGCTGTACGGGTAGCGATCGACCGTGCAACTGGCGATTACGATACTTATCGTTACTGGACAGTGGTTGCAGATGAAGACCATGAAATGCCAGCTTGTCAGCTTGCTATCACCGATCTTGATCAGGAAGAATGGTCAATTGGTGATGTTAAAGAAGAGCAAATTGAATCAATCGAATTTGGTCGTATTGCTGCTACTCAAGCCAAACAAGTCATCATCCAAAAGATTCGTGAAGCTGAACGTGCACTAGTTGCAGACGCTTTCGAGCCGCGTGTTGGTGAGATGATGTATGGCGAAGTCAAAAAACAGACTCGTGATGGCTATATCATCGATTTGGGTGACAATGCCGAAGGTTATTTGTCACGTGATCAAATGTTGCCACGCGAACAATTACGTGCAAAATCGCGCATTAACGCTATCTTGTACCATGTAAATCGTGAAAACCGCGGTGCGCAGTTACTGTTATCTCGCACGCATCCTGAAATGCTATCAGCATTGATGCAAAAAGAAGTGCCTGAGATTGCAGAACAAATTATCGAAATTCGTAACGTCGCTCGTCTGCCAGGTACTCGTGCTAAAATAGCTGTGAAGACCAACGATCATCGTATCGACCCTGTTGGTGCGTGTATCGGTATGCGTGGTACGCGTATTCAAGCCGTACAGCAAGAATTAGATGGCGAGCGTATTGATGTTGTGGTTTGGTCAGATGATCCAGCCCAGTTCATCATCAGCGCTTTAGAGCCAGCTGACGTGAGCAGTATCATTTTGGATGAAGATACTCAAACAGCAGACATTATCTTTAGCACCAATGATCAGTTGGCGCGTGCTATTGGCTCACAAGGTCAAAACGTACGTCTAGCGTCTGAATTGACGGGCTATAAGCTTAATATGATGCTCGAAGAAGAGTATCAGCAACGTCAACAAAACGAATCAAAAGCGTTTATTGAATTATTCTATGAGCGCCTAGAAGTAGATAAAGATTTAGCACAGGCATTGGTTGATATTGGTTTTACCAGTATCGAAGAAGTGGCCTATGTACCAGTTGAGACTTTCTATGATATCGAAGGTCTAGACGATGAAGCGATTGATATGATTCAAGAGCGTGCTAAAGAAGTTGTCATCGCTGATGAACTGGTCAAACAACAGAACATGAAAGAGCCAAGTCAAGAGCTTCAAGAGCTTGAAGGTATGACAGTCAGTTGGGCTTATAAAATGGCTCAAAAAGACATCATTACTGTTGATGACTTGGCAGAACAAGCCGTCTTCGATCTAGAAGATATCGAAGGATTAGACTCTGAAACTGCAGGAAAACTCATCATGAAAGCTCGGGAATCTTGGTTCGATGAATAAGCGGTAACTGCATATCGCTGTCTTTTGGTGATATGCTATTGAGAATAAAGCGCTGATATCTATTTATAAGTATCAGCCTTAACCCAATCATTTGTAGCCAACAACTGAATTGAACATATAGCAAATAATAGACAGTAGGTGATAATAAATGGCAGATAAGACCGTCAAAGAACTGGCAGAAATGGTAGGCAAAACTACAGATGCTGTAAAGCAGCAATTAGTAGATGCTGGCCTGCCTGCTCGCGCAGAGGATGACCTAGTCACCGAGCTTGAGCAAGAAAAGCTGGTGACGTATTTAAAGCAAAGTCATGGTCAACAAGAAAAGCGTCGTATTAGTCTTAAATCTAAGACGACCAGTACTGCACGTGTGACCGGCTCTTCTGGTAAATCTAAGAGCGTCAACGTCGAAGTGCGTAAAAAGAAAGTATTCGAAAAGCCTGATCCAGAAAAAATGGCTGAAGAGTTAGCCGCTCGTGAGCAGGCTCTAATTGAGTCTCAAGAACGTGCAGCAAAAGAAGCTGAAGAACGTGCCGCTACTAAGAAAAAAGCGGAAGAGCGTCAAGCAGCAACGCTAGCAGCAATGCGCGCAAGCCTAGGCTCTAGCAAAAAATCAGACGACAAGAATGATGATATTTCTACATCAGTTGTCGTCAAAAAAGGCGGCAAAGCGACGGCTGAAGTTAAGCCTAAAGAGCAGCCGAAGAAAAAGGTTGCTGCTACTAAGCCTAAAGTTGAAACCGCTGCTGAACGTAAAGCTCGTGAGACTCGTGAGAAAGAAGAAGCGCGTCTGCGTGAAATCGAACTAGAAACCCGCCGCACACAAGCTGAAGAAGCGCAAAAGCGTACACTTGAGCAAATGCGCAAAATGGCTGGTAAATATACAGATCGTGAACCTGTTACTGAAGTACGTAAAGATGAGCCATTGGCTGAAGGTCTGGTCGGTGATGCACTAGAAGAGTCTTTCGAAAAAGAGCGTCGCGAAATCAAACGCGGTTCGAACAGTACTGGTACTCGTGGTCGTCGTCGTAAAAACCAAGATGAGCGCGAAATCAAAAACCGCAAAAACGGTTTGCGTTCAACTCAAGCATCACAACATAAGTTTGAAAAACCTGTTGAAAAAATCGTCTATGATGTCGAGATTAGTGAGCAAATTTCAGTTGCCGATCTTGCACAGCGTATGGCGGTTAAAGCTCGCGAAGTAACCAAATTACTTATGAAAATGGGTGAAATGGCTCGTGAGTCAGATACGATTGATCAAGCAACCGCAAGCTTGCTTGTTGAAGAAATGGGTCACAACCCAGTACCAGTTAGTGATACTAAAGTCGAAGATGACTTACAGTACGCAGTTGATGAGCGTAGTAGTAATATCCAGACTCGTCCACCAGTAGTGACTATTATGGGTCACGTCGATCATGGTAAGACCTCACTACTAGATAAAATTCGTGAAACGAAAGTTGCGAATGGTGAAGCGGGCGGCATTACACAGCATATCGGTGCTTACCATGTAAAAACTGATCGCGGTGTTATTACTTTCCTTGATACTCCAGGTCACGCAGCGTTTAGCGCAATGCGTTCACGTGGTGCTCAAGCGACTGATATCGTTGTATTGGTTGTTGCAGCTGATGATGGCATGATGCCACAAACAGCAGAAGCCATTGATCATGCACGTGCAGCTGGTACGCCAATCATTGTTGCTATCAACAAAATGGATAAGCCAGGTGCTGACCCTGACCGTGTTCTTAATGAATTAACGACGAAAGAAGTTGTTTCAGAAGAATGGGGCGGCGATACACCAATGGCTCGTATCTCAGCCAAAACAGGCGAAGGTATCGAAGACTTGCTAGAGTTCATTAGCTTGCAAGCTGAGCTAATGGAACTAGAAGCGCCACTAGACGGTGCTGCTCAGGGTGTGGTTATTGAATCAAGACTTGAAAAGGGTCGTGGTCCTGTCGTTAGTGTCCTAGTGAAAAAAGGGACATTAAAACAAGGCGACTTGGTTCTAGCTGGTGAGCACTATGGTAAAGTTCGTGCATTGACTGATGAGCATGGCCAACGTATCAAGTCAGCTGGTCCTTCTATTCCTGTAGAGATTTTAGGTCTGCCTGAAACACCTGCAGCTGGTAGTGAGTTCCTAGTTGTAACGGATGAGAAAAAAGCTCGTGAAGTTGCGGACTTTAGAACCAACCGTGAGCGTGAGCGTCAACTTGAGCGTCAAAATGCGATGCGTTTAGAAAGCATGTTTGATCAGATGGGCCAAGGCGATGTGTCATTCTTGAATATCGTACTGAAAACAGACGTACGTGGTTCACTTGAAGCACTACTAGCTGCCCTAAATGAATTGTCTACTGATGAAGTAAAAGTCAGAGTGATCAGTTCAGGCGTTGGTCCTATCTCTGAGTCTGACGTAACCCTTGCCGAATCTAGTGAAGCGGTACTTTTAGGCTTCAACGTTCGTGCAGATGCTACCGCACGTCGCAAAGCAGACACTGCTAACATGGATATTCGCTACTATAGCGTAATCTATGGTTTGATCGATGATGTTAAATCAGCAATGAGCGGTATGCTTGCTCCTGAACATCGTGAGAAAATCCTTGGTGTCGCAGACGTTCGTGAAGTATTCCGTTCTAGTAAGTTCGGTGCTGCTGCTGGTTGTATGGTGGTTGAAGGTACAATTTATCGCAACAAACCTATCCGCGTATTGCGTGATGATCAAGTTATCTTTACTGGTCAATTGCAATCATTGCGTCGTTATAAAGAAGACGTTAATGAAGTACGTACTGGTATGGAATGTGGTCTGGCCGTTCGTGGCTATGATGTTGAAGCTGGCGATAAGATCGAAGTCTTTGAAATCCAAGAGTTCGCACGTACTATCTAAAGCTGCTGTTCGATAGCAGAGTATGTATCAATGCAATATGCGTAATCCGCTGAGCTGTTTAGATACTTTGCTAATATTCAGCTGTACTTAGGCCTAACAGGTACATCCTGCTAGGCCTTTTTTAGCACATATCAGTGCAACATCTATTAATCAGCAGACTTATACAGTAATAAAATAAGCCCATTAAAGTAAGGTAACAACATGAACCAACGTTTACAAAGATTGTCGGATCAGATTCAGCGTGAGCTTGCTGTTCTTATTCGCGATGAAGTTAATGACCCTCGTCTAACGGGTTTTGTCACGATTTCTAGTATCAAAGTTAGCCCAGATTTGGGCTATGCGGACGTCTATGTCACTATCATGGAGCCTGAGCTCAATGATGCTATGAACAAGACCAATCATGAAGAAAGCATCAAAGTACTAAATAAAGCGGCAGGGTTTTTGCGTACGGAATTAAGCCATAGCTTAAAAACACGTACTACGCCGCGCTTACGTTTTCATTACGATGAAGTAACGGCTCGTGGTAACTACATGATGGACTTGATTAGCAAGGCCGTGACTAAAACTGAGCAAAACGAGAATGACGAGTAAACTATTATTATGTCTATAGCGTCTAAGCAAGTTGATAAACAAGCCAATAAAGTACCTGATAAAGTAAAAGTTGCAGGTGTCATATTGGTGGATAAACCCAAAGGTATGACCTCGCAGCAAGTCGTGTCAAAAGTGAAGTATTTATTTAAATCACCGATACACGATAGTAAAAAGGCAGGGCATACAGGGACGCTTGATCCGATGGCAACTGGCCTGCTGCCTATTTGCTTGGGTGAAGCCACCAAGTTTAGCCATTATCAACTGGATGCTGATAAATCTTATCAAGCGACTATCTTGCTAGGTAGTCAAACCGATACTGGTGATGCTGATGGCCAAATCGTAACGCAGGCTTCTATTCCCGTATTTGACGAAGCATCATTGGCGACCATTGCCCAGCAGTTTTTGGGCGCTCAGCAGCAGATACCACCGATGTATTCAGCGCTAAAAAAAGATGGCAAAAAACTGTATGAATATGCTCGTGCGGGTATTGAAGTTGATAGGCCGCCCAGAGATATTACGATTAAAGCAATCAACCTACAGATGATAGATGATACTCAGATTAACCTCACGGTTACTTGTACTAAAGGTACTTACGTACGTGTATTAGCGGAAGATATTGCAAAGCAGCTAGGTACGCTAGGACATTTGACGGCATTACGTCGTACACAAGTAGGTAACTTCAGCATTAATGATGCGATCGCTTTATCATTATTAGAAGAGCATGGTTTAGAGGAGCGTCAGTCTTGGCTACTGCCCATCGATGCTTGTATTGATATCGATGCTGAACTGACGCTGACAGAGGAGCAATGCGCCCGTGTACATATGGGACAGCGCTTAAACGTATTTGATGAGCTAACAGGTAAGCTTAAAGATTATGTTGCTAATATGGTTTCTGACCAGCTGTCTAATAATAGCTCTGTCGGTATCAACGATGACGCTAGTACCAGTAGTATGACTGAAATTGAAATTGATGCTGCTCAGCCATTAGAGCACGAAATACCGGTTGATATACGTTTACTTAACGAGCAAGGAGAATTCCTCGGTTTGGGGTCTGTGAGCTTAAACGGACGTCTACAACCTAAGAAATTGATTCAGCGCTAATAGTAAAGTTTTCATCAATGCTACTTAAATAGAGAAACTACCACCTAATATTGGCTTGATTTACTAATAGTTTACACTAATCACATACCGTCACATTTTATTGCAGGTTTCGCCTATGGTGAAACCTGTTTTTTTTGTACTCTAGATTCATCAGATAGGGAATGCTGAGTTAAAAAATAAAACGGACAAATATTATAAAAATAAAAAATTGCCATAAGGTTAATAACTAAAACGATAAACAATTAAAAGTAACCAATTAGAAGAAAAAACCAATGCAGAAAGGACGCATTTGAACAAAAATAAAATAGTTCAAAGGAGAATGTACTGCCAAACAATAATAAAACTAACTTATAAAAATATACTGGCTCACAAAAACTAATAGATAAGAAGAAGGAAAGTTATGAAAACGATCGCTTTTTTACTACATAACCACTTTGAACAAGCAGAGTATGAAGACGTCAATAATCAGCTAAAAGACAAAGGCTATAAAACACTTCTCATAACAACAAATGATAAAAAAGAAGTGCAAGCCATGCAGCAAGACGTAGATAAGAGTGATACTTTTACTGCTGATATCTTTGTAGAAGATGCTAACGTTTCTGACTATGATGCATTGGTGTTACCAGGTGGTACTGTCAACGCTGATACTATTCGTGGTAACGAAAAGGCTCATCAAATTATCAATGCTATAAATGAAGCAGGAAAGCCACTAGCTGTTATTTGTCATGCTCCTTGGGTTCTCATCAATACAAATATTGCTAAAGGCAAAACCCTTACCGCTTATCCTACTTTGCAACTAGATTTAGAAAATGCTGGAGCAAACTACGTAGATAAGACAGTGCAGGTAGATGGTAATCTTATTACTTCGCGTAACCCAGATGATATTCCTAATTTTGTTGATGCCATAGATAAAGCATTATCCTAGAATTTTGATTTCTAAATAAACTAGTTCAATTAGTTAAGTACTATTAAATCTCAATTCTGTACGACTAACATTTATAACCATAACTAAGGAAGATACTATGTCAAACTCTAATCCAAATGATACTAAGCTTGAGCAACAACGTTCTGATTCAGCAGAAGCGGCGCTCAAAAGCCAAACTGAAGACAATCATAATGAAAATAGTGAAGCAGCAGCAGAACGTATCGCAGCTAATTTAGAAAACGCGAAAGAAGATAAGTAGGTTTTTAATATGCCACCTGTAATAGGCTGGCATTGATATGTTTATAGTTTGCACGTCTTATGATCGATGAGTGCAACGACAGTTAGTCCACAAAATAATAATTCAGGAGCTAATATGAGTAATTCACCGAACAATATGGACGAGCAAGAAAAAGAGATTGAAAAGCTTGCAGAAGAAATCAATCCAAGTGAGCATACTGCCCCAGACAGCCTAGCGGAAGTGGCTACTGCCGTGCCTCTTGAAGATGATGAACTAGGCGGCAATGCGACAGAGTCTGACGTTAACAAGTAGCCTAGGTAGGCACTTAATAGATAGTTATCTATAGAATACTAGCTACTAGAAATTAAATGTCGCTTTACAAGTATTATGAAAAACTGCTGCTAGTTCAGCAGTTTTTTGTTATAATTACCCCCACATTTAAATTAGGTTTTGAATGATGTACTGTAGTTAGCCCATTACTTTGATTAAGTAGTGCTATAGCTAACTACAATGTACGATTCAAAACATACTAAATGGTTGTTAACTGAGCTTGTCGTACACTAGGTCAACTCTAGTAATGCAGGGTTGTCCTGAATGGCGTACAGGTTATTTTATTTATTATTCTATTGCTTTAATACTGACTCAAATTGCAGCCTGTATTTAAAGTTTTTAGCATTGCCGGAGATATTTATGCTAACTAATACCGATCGTGAACAAATCATCGCTCAATACCAACGTGGCGAAAACGACACTGGTTCTCCAGAAGTTCAAGTAGCTTTGTTGAGTGCTCGTATCAATGATTTGCAGAACCACTTTAAAGCACACAAAGCTGACCATCATAGCCGTCGCGGTCTTATCCGTATGGTTAACACGCGTCGTAAACTGCTTGATTACTTAAAAGGTAAAGACCTTGGTCGTTACACTACTCTAATCAGCCAGTTAGGTCTACGTCGTTAATCTAACGACAATAGTACGAGTGGATGCTGAATTTTTTGCTAAATCGCTTGGAACTTGTTTGTTGTTATCGATAAAATAGATTTTTCTAAAAACGGTGTGGAATAGTTTCACGCCGTTTTTTTATGCTTATTCGTTTTAGATACCGTGCTCAAATAGTAAGAGCTGTAACTCCTTTTATGGAATAGCTAAGAGGAATATTGGTATAAACTGTACTAACTAAGTCTCAAGTACGGTATTTTCTGACGATAATTGGGCTACTGTGCAATTAATTGGTCAATGGCTATAAATCACTGTAAAATAATGCCTTGTGAGTTTGATAGCGTATCTGCTACAGATATGGCGATTATTAATAAGATACTTATTATTTGGCTTGGTAATCAGCGCAGATAGCTAATATTTGAAAGTTCAGAAAATAGCCTGTAGGGTTTTTAGCATCGAAGTCTTTTGACTTAATGCCTTTTTGATAGTATTTATAGTAAAGCCAAAATTGCACGACCGAATATACATAATAGTACGATGTCTAACTCAGACAAATATATGAGATAACCAAGTAACGTTATTGGCATTGGTTGCGATGATTTCTAATAGAAAGCATGTCAACTGATAGCCATATACACAGAATTTTAATGACAGATATCAGCTTTTTTTGACGCTGATATCAGTTTTGTCAGTCAACATTAGGAAGATTATATGACAATGTTCAACACCATTAAGCGTGAATTTCAATATGGCAACCAGCAGGTTGTTATCGAGACAGGCCGCATTGCCCGTCAAGCAAACTCTATTTTAGTACACATGGGCGGCGTAACAGTATTAGTTGCAGCAGTCGTAAAATCAGAAGCTAAAGAAGGTCAAAACTTCTTTCCGCTAACGGTTAATTATCAAGAAAAAATGTATGCAGCGGGTAAAATCCCAGGCGCTTACGGCAAACGTGAAGGCCGTGCGAGCGAGTTTGAAACGCTGACCTCTCGCTTAATCGACCGTCCGATTCGTCCGTTATTTCCTGAAGGTTATGTAAACGAGATTCAAATTACTGCCACCGTTGTATCATCAGATAAAACGCAGTCTGCAGACATCGCTGCATTAATCGGTGCTTCAGCCGCATTGGCTATCTCTGATGCGCCATTCAATGGCCCTGTCGCTGCCGCTCGTGTTGGTTTTATTAACGGCGAATACGTACTAAACCCAACGACTGAGCAGCTTGAAACCAGTGATCTAGACTTGGTTGTAGCTGGTACTAAGTCTGCGGTATTAATGGTTGAATCTGAAGCGGCAGAGCTGTCAGAAGACCAGATGTTAGGTGCAGTATTGTACGGCCATCAGCAACAACAAATCGTCATTGATAATATTGCTTCAATGGCTGAAGAAATTGGTACTGCTAAGCAGCAATACTCTGCTCCTGAGCGTGATCAAGCACTTACCAGCAGCATGAAAGAGCAGTTCGGCGAGCAAGTTGCTGACGCTTATACCATTACTGATAAGCAAGCACGCTACACCAAACTTGATGAAATTAAGCAATCAATTATTGATGCACTTGCTGGTGATGCTGAGTCAGAGACTTATGCTGATACCGTATCTGAGCTTAAAGAAATCTATAACGACCTTAAATATCGTACCGTTCGTGACAATATCTTGTCAGGTAAGCCGCGTATCGATGGTCGTGACCCTGAGACAGTTCGTGCGCTTGACGTACAAGTTGGTGTACTGCCGTATACGCATGGTTCAGCACTGTTCACACGTGGTGAGACGCAGGCATTGGTTACTACCACACTTGGTAACAGCCGTGACGTCAACATGATTGACTCACTAGGTGGCACGATTCGTGACCATTTCATGCTGCATTATAACTTCCCGCATTTCTCAGTTGGTGAAACGGGCCGTGAAGGTATTCCAAAACGTCGTGAAATCGGCCATGGTCGTCTAGCACGCCGCGGTGTACAAGCGATGTTACCAGATAGTGAGCGTTTCCCGTATGTGATTCGTGTGGTATCAGAAATTACTGAATCTAACGGTTCATCTTCTATGGCTTCTGTTTGTGGCGCAAGTCTGGCATTGATGGACGCAGGCGTACCATTAAAAGCACCAGTTGCTGGTATCGCGATGGGTCTGGTTAAAGAAGGCGATCGTTTTGCTGTATTGTCAGATATCTTAGGTGATGAAGATCATCTAGGTGATATGGACTTTAAAGTAGCCGGTTCTAAAAATGGTATCACTGCACTTCAGATGGATATCAAAATCGAAGGTATTACACCTGACATCATGGAGCAAGCACTTAAACAAGCTCATGCAGGTCGTATCCATATCCTAGAAGCAATGAACCAAGTATTGCCTGAGAGCCGTACTGAAATCAATGCTCATGCACCAAACTACGCGGTTATCGAAATCAACCCGGACAAGATTCGTGACGTTATCGGTAAAGGCGGCGCAACTATCCGTCAGCTAACGGAAGAAACTGGCGCGGTTATCGATATCGATGATGCAGGTACTATCCGTATCTTTGGTGAAAACAAAGCAGCGACCAAGGCAGCTATCGGCAAAATCGAAGCACTAACTGCTGAAGTTGAAGTTGGTAAAACTTATGAAGGTACCGTTGCTCGTATCGTCGACTTCGGCGCATTTGTAAATGTCTTGCCAAACACTGATGGCCTAGTACATATTTCACAAATCGCAGAAGAGCGCGTAGAGAATGTATCAGACTACCTAAAAGAAGGTCAGATCGTTAAAGTACTCGTCCAAGACGTTGATAACCGTGGTCGTATCAAACTGACTATGAAAGGTGTTGAGCAGAACTAATACTCAATATCTGATGTGGTTTAAGTAATAAAAAACCGCCTTGAGATGCTCGTTATGAGTATTCAAGGCGGTTTTTTTATGTGTCTAAAAAGACGATGACTGGCTAGCTAAAAGGCCATTTATAAATCAATACTTTTAGGCAGATGTATATCGATACGAAGTTTTGGTAGGTCTTGTAAATACTCAGTTAGTAATGGCAAAGCATCAGCATGCCAGTCTAAAGGCAGGGCATCTGCTGTATTACTTTCATTGGATACGATATCACGTGGTTTGCCTGAGATAAGCGGCCGCGCAAGCAATGCAACTCTGCGTATACCTTGGTAACGTATAAGCGGCATTATTTGCTGTTGTAAATCAATCAAGGCAGCAGTCAGCCAACGTGTGCGCGTTGGATGATAGGGATGGTTTGATATCACGAGGTTGGCAATATAGTTTGGCTGGTTACCGTTACTACTGATACCAAGTCCGACTTGCTCACGTGTACGCTTATTAAGTAAGCAGCTACCAACATTCAGACTACCATCGCGGCACGCGCGATGATAGCGACTATAATTATCAGGAAATAGAGTTTTTGCTCGTGTGAGTACAGGATCTAAAACGACACCAGCATTGTTGACAGGTAAAACAAGCAACTGTGCATTGCTATTTAAAATAGAGGCATGTGTGAATTGCAAAATCGCCATCGTAAGCCTCTCTATAACCAAATCAAGTATACGGTTATTGAACCGTCGCTTTATTAGAGTCGTTTGCTTCTAACTGAGCAATTTGTTGTTCGAGTAGCGCAATTTGTTCTGCCTTCATATCAGTCAATTGCTTATTCATAGCCACTTGTTCAGCGGCTAACTTTTCTTGTTCGGCCAGTCGCTGACGTTCATCTTCTAAACGATCAATCTCTTCTTTCGCCAAGCTATCATTTTCTGGTAGCGGCGCATCTAATATAGCAGTAGGGTTCGGTATCGCTGTACTGTCATTATTTACTTCTCCAGAGTTTTCATCTATGAGCACACTATCTTTAATCACAAAGTCATCTGTTGTCTCAGATATATTGTCTGTTGTTGACTCTGTCGGCGTTTGCTCAGTTACTGGTGCCGAAGTGGCGTCATCTACAGGGAGTATGGACTGAGTGCCAGATCTTCCTACGATAAGGTAGACAACGACGATAAGTAACAATATGGAGATAAGTACTGCCAAAATTTTCTGACGTGATTTAGTCTGTTGTTTCTTAGAAGTGTGGGTTGATGAAGGCCGGATGTTGTCTGGTTTCATATTGTGATCGATTCATGTCAAGAATATAAGTAGCCATACTATAGCAAACTCAAAATAAAAAGCCCATCTATTGATAGATAGGCTTAATAGACCATTAAATAATAAAGTATTTAATCTAGTTTCAAGTGTAAGTGCTAGATAGCTAAGGCTTGAATTTTACAGTACCGCTGGTGCCAGTCGCCATCGCATCACGAGCTATTTGATCTTCTAAATGGTTCTTGGCACTAATGGCCTCAGAGTCGGGTCGGTGCTCTGTGTGTCCGCACTGAGTACATTCAATATACTCATCTGGGGCAGGAGTGACGATATTGACTTGCACCACAGCGTCCATTTCCTGACATTTCGGACAACGTACCCCTGCTAAAAATCGGCGCTTGGGACTAGATGATTGATAACGCATTTAAATGACCTCGCGCGTCGTTTGAGTATTTGCCGCATCAATATTTTTAACATCAGTGAAACCATTATGACGTAGCAAGGCATCGATACTGGCGCTACGACCACGGAAGTTTTCAAAGTTGGTCTTCGCTGGGAAACTGCCGCCAACAGATAAGATAGATTCACGGAACGCTTTGCCTGTCGCTGGGTTGAAAATACCGTCTTCTTCAAACTTACTAAACGCATCCGCTGATAGCAGTTCCGCCCATTTGTATGAGTAATAACCTGCAGCATAACCACCCGCGAAGATATGACTGAAACCATTAGCAAAGCGGTTATAGTCAGGTGTTTGCATAACGGAGATATCATGACGGACAGTATTGAGCGTCTCTAAAATACCATCGTAACTAAGTGCTGGCGTATGAGCATGAATGAGCAAATCAAATAGAGCAAACTCAATCTGACGCAGCGTTTGCATGCCGCTTTGAAAGTTTTTCACTGCTAATAGTGCGTCTAATTTGTCTTTAGGTAATGGCTCACCAGTCTCAACATGACTGCTGATAAGCGCGATACCTTCAGCGTCCCAAGCCCAATTTTCCATAAATTGACTAGGAAGCTCGACCGCATCCCATTCAACGCCATTGACACCAGCAACATCGCCGACCGTCACTTGGGTTAATAAATGATGTAAGCCATGACCGAATTCGTGGAATAAGGTTAATACTTCATCATGGGTCAATAAACTAGGTTTGCCATCAAGGGCCGGCGTAAAATTACCAACCATAAAGCAAACGGGCAGCTGCTGATGGTTCTGTTCTTCGTAGCTATAGCGAGATTGAAAACCACTCATCCATGCACCGCCACGCTTACCGCTACGTGCAAACAAGTCAAAGTAGAAACCACCGAGCAAGCGATCATCAGTATCGAATAACTGATAAAAACTCACATCGTCATGCCAGCGCGAGACTGAGTCACTTTCTGCATCTTTATAACTTTGCTCTTGTACTTTAATGCCGTATAGACGCTCAACGATAGTGAACAAACCATTAATCACTTTGGGTAATGGGAAATATGGACGAATCTCCTCTTGCGATAAGCTGAACTCACTTTGTTTTACTTTTTCAGCGATATAGGCGCTATCCCATGGTTGCAATTCGTCAATGCCATAATCGCTTGCGTATTTCTGTAGCTGTGCCAAATCTGCCTTGGCAGCAGGGGTTGCTTGCGTTGCTAAGTCACGTAAGAATGTTTCAACTTCTAAAACACTGTCTGCCATCTTGGTTGATAGCGATACTTCAGCATAATTTGCAAAACCAAGTAGCTTGGCTTTTTGCTCACGTAATGTAAGGATTTGACTCATATTGTTAGCGTTATTTAATGAGTTGCCTTTTGCATTGGTATGCGTATCAAACTCAGAGGCGCGTGTGACATAAGCATGATAAAGCGTCTCACGTAAGCTACGATCGTCCGCATGAGTCATGATCGCTAGATATACGGGGATATTTAAACTAGCCACATAGTAAGGAGTAGGAAGTGCATCTATATCTGTTTGACTCAGGGCACCGCTAGCAAGCTCACGTGCTTTGTATTGCTCGCCTGCATCTGCCAATAGGGCCAAACCACTCTCTGTTAAGCCTTTCAACTGAGAATCTTCTAAAGGCAGGGCAAATGCTTGCGTCGCATCCAAGATATTGTCCGAAAAGGTTGCAGATAAGGTAGATAACTCACTTTGGATAGCGGCAAATTTTTCTTGCTCAGCTTGAGGTAACGCAACGCCTGATAACTCAAAGCTACGTAATGCCAGTTCGATTGCACGTGCACGAGCAGGCTCTAATGTAGCAAAGAAATCTGTGTCATTGACGATAGCTTGATAGCGATTAAACAAAGGCTGATGCTGTCCCACTCGCGTACCGTAAGCAGATAGCTTTGGTAGCAGCTCATGGTGAACATGACGAATCTCATCATTGCTCATCACGCTATTGAGATGCGACAAAATACCCCAGCTACGATCTAATGCCAAATTAATATGGTCAAAGCTCATCACATCTGCCAAAGCTTGTTCAGCGCTTATTTTTTCAGCGCTGTCGCTTTCTATCGCGGTTAAGGTATCTAAAAAAGCATTGGCAGCGTCAATAGCAACAATCACTTGGTTCTGTAACGTATGTGGTGCAGTGTCGGTAAAATCGACAAGGCGTAAATCTAAAGGAGAAGGTGTCATATAGGTATCCGATATCAATGAATCATTATTAATCAAAACGAGAAAAGTCTGGCTACTATTGAAATATACAGTGTGTTCTTATTTTATATATAGATTATATAAAAGATGGGTTCGTTTGGTAAAAATACAACCTAAGCACTTTTATACGATTCAAGTAATTAGGACAGTGCTAGCAATCTGAAAGTAAATGTCGAGATTCTGGTACTTAGATTCAACTTCTCAAGATAATTATCTGAATATGCAGCTATGTTCGTTAAGGCAGTTCTTTAACAATATAGAGTGCTCTACTTACAAAGCGCTATCATTTGCTTGCAAATTAACCCTACAGGGAGTGGGGTATAGCTGTTAGCATCAAGATAATGGAATTTAAATATTATGCATCAATGAGATGCAAAAAAAACACGGATAGAAATTTCTACACTGATAAAAGTACATGAGTGAAGAGATACATAAAGTTGAAAATGAACGATAATAAAACAAGGAGCAATATATGAAAGCGACTCTTAAAAGTTTACGTGAAACTAAAGCGAATCCTGCAGTAAGTATCTTTGTTAAAACGCATCGTGAACATCCAGCCAATGAGCAAGATCCTATCGCTCTAAAAAACCAATTGAAAGTTGCCGAAGATCGTTTGACGAAAGAGTACGATAAACGCACAGCGACTACCATTCTAGATAATATTCAAAATAAAATAAATGAGCTCAATCACAATTATAACCTCGATACGTTGGCTATATTTGCTAGTACAGATGATGTGCAAGTTGTTCGTATGCCAATTGATACGACAGAACGTGTTGTAATCTCAGATAGATTTGCGACCCGAGATTTGGTACGTGATATGGCAAGTGCGGTTCATTATTATACGGTGGTCTTAACCCGTGACAATGCGCGTTTGATTGAAGCCTCTAATGACCGTGTTGTGAGAGAGTTCGATAAAGATGACGATGCACAAAACAACATGGAGAACATTCAATTCCCTGTCGAAAACAACGGACTATACACAACAGGTGACGGTGGCTCAGATCGTTCATCAAACAACGAAAGCAGTCACTTAAAAGAATTCTTTAACCAAGTTGATAAAAGTGTCCAAGAATTGTGGGGCGAGCATAAAATGCCTCTTGTCATAGTTGGTGATGCGAAAAATATTGGCTACTATAAAGAAGTCTGTGATCGTCCAGACAATATCATCGCTACAGTATCGAATGCGACCAATCTAGAAGACGGTAGTGCTCAGCATATCGTAGATAGCGTGCAAGAAGCCGTAGAAGAGTATCGTACATCGCTGCACAAAGCTGCATTGGGTGAAATCGATAAAGCTCGCGGTGCGAATATGTTGCAGACTGATTTGCAGGAAGTGTATCGCAGTGCTTTCCAAGGGGCTGGCGAGACGCTTTATGTACGCCGTGGTTATATACAATCCGCTAAGATTGACGAGAAAGCTCAGACTCTAAGTCCTGCCAATGATGCGACTACAGAAGGCATCACAGACGATGCAATCGGCGAAATCATCGAACACGTCATTCATAATGGCGGCGAAGCTGTATTTATGCCACAAGATATCATGGGTGAAGATCAACCAATAGCGCTAGTAACTCGCTACTAATCTGACGATGACACCTATGCGCGATGTTCATTTATGAATCAGCCATTTATGAATTAGCCATTAATAATACATAGGTGTACTATGAGAGCATTGGTTCAATACGAGCCAGTGCTCTTTTTATGTCTGTCATTACAATCACTATGGATGCTATCGTAGCTGAGCTATTGATCTTTACTCCATAAATAATGAGCGTACAACTAACCAAACTATGACTACCACCTCTTTTGTTTTAACCAGCTACAACATCCACAAAGGCATGTCACCGCTGAATCGCCAAGTGAAGATGCAAGGTATTGCTCAGGCGCTAGAGTCTGTGGGTTCAGACGTCTTGTGCCTGCAAGAAGTGCAAGGCCAAAACCTTAAACGCAATATGCAATACAACGAGTACCCAGATCAATCGCAGCATGAATGGTTCGGCGAATTTTTAGATTTGCAAAACAGTTACGGTAAAAACTCCGAATACGAAAACGGCCACCACGGCAATGCAGTATTGAGCCGCTTTCCGCTAGACCCCAAACACAATGTAAATATTACGGTTAATAAGCTTGAGCAGCGCGGTGTCTTGCACTGTGAGGTACAGCCTATCGGTTGGGAGATGCCAGTTGTCGTATTGTGTGCACATTTAAATTTATTTGAGCGTGATCGTATCAAGCAGTATCAAGCGATTAGTGATTATGTGCGAAATGAGATTGCGCCGAATCAACCGCTCATCTTGGCAGGCGATTTTAACGATTGGAAAAAGATGTCTTGTGACAAACTGGCGTCAGATCTCGGTATGATAGAAGCGTTCAAGCATTGTCATGGCAAGCTGTTGTCAACCTTTCCCGCAAAACTGCCAGTGCTTAGTTTAGATCGTATCTACGTGCGCAATTTGCTTGTGAAGGATGCTTGGGTACACACTGGAAAACCTTGGTCCTCGCTATCAGATCACCTGCCCATTAGTGCAGAACTGATGTTGCCCTAATACCTAACTATAATAATTCGTCTAAATGTATTATATTGGCAATCTATCGATATATGAACAATTGTCTTTATTGATCATATTATTAATTAACTATGTTCTCGATTGAAAGTGATATTAACAGTACAACGTTTCAATAAAATGAATAACAAGTACAGCCTAATAAACAAAATATAAGGATATTCTACGATGGCAACAACGTCTACTACTGATAATAATCAACAAGCTAACCACAATATACCTAAGACACAGCACGCCGTACTCATACGCGAGTTCGGTGAGCCTGAAGTAATGAAATATCAAGATGGTGCTGATGTCCCTGAGCTACAGGACGACCAAGTACTGGTAAAAATTGCCTATGCTGGGATTAACCCTGTCGATTATAAAACTCGCCAAGGTAAAGGCTGGGGTGCGGAAAACATTCGCAAAGACAAGTTTGAGAATGATCAGCCAGCTATTTTAGGGTTCGATGTATCAGGCGAAGTAGTCAGCAGTAATAGCGACGAGTTTGCTGTTGGCGATAGAGTAGCGGCCTTGACCTTTAGCGGTGGCGGCTATGCGCAATATGCAGCAGTAGATGCCAAGTTGCTCGCAAAAGTACCAAATAATGTCAGCTTAGAGCAGGCAGGTGCTTTGCCTTGTATCGGACAAACGGCACTACAATTTGTAGATTTTGCTGATATAAAAACAGGCGAGCATGTGGTGATTAATGCACCAGCAGGTGGTGTCGGTCATTTACTAATCCAATTGCTCATGAATAAGGTGGCACAAGATAACATCAAGGTGACGGTAATTTGCTCGCCAGAAAAGTACGCCAAGCTTGATGAGTTGATAGACGTATCTAAGCTGGCGGGTTGGATAGATTATACCAAAGATGAAGCGTTCCCTGACTTACAAGCTGACGTGCTGCTTGATTTAGTTGGTGACGAAGCAGGTGTCCGTGCGCTTAGCGTACTCAAATCAGGTGCCCGAGTGAATGTGTTGCCAACTATCTGGGTTGATAAGCTCAAAGAAGCCGGTCAGCAAAAAGACTTAGCAGTAGCAGGCTATAAAGCGCAGCGTAGTGGTCAAGATATGGCGCGTGTTTTACAGGAAGTAGCCGATGGTAAGCTAACTTTAAAAATTCAAAAAACTTATCCACTCTCAGAAGTTGTTGCAGCGCACCATGAGCTACAAAAAGGCGATGCTTTTGGCAAGATTGTCTTAGCGGCAGCTGAGTGAATGTCAAGATTGCCTAATTATTAGGTATTGTTTGATAGGATTTATTAGTAAGGGGATGTCTGTTGAAACCCAGTAAACTTAACTGATGACCTAACAAATCATACAAAAGTTTTATTTTGGACAACAGAACGTCCCTGTAGTCTTTGCTTATTTATCATAGGATAGAAAGCGAACGATACTAATAAAGGGAATAATATGACTATCAACAATAAGACCAGCAATGAAAAAACAGATGACCACATTGCTTATGAAGCAAAAGTACGTGCAGAGATAGAAGCATGGAAGAACCCTGATAAAGGGATTTTGGATAAGACGCTAGCAGTGCTTAATACCCCTGTGGTAGCCGCCGGTGATGCGCTGATGGAAGCTCCACAATTTGGTAATTCTCTAAAAAAAGCAACTGAGGAAACGATTACTGCTTTGAGTGATGCAGCCAACTGGACATTGGACACTCAAGGCATTATCGATAACTATCAAGAGACAGCAGATATTAATGACTCCTCTATTAAAACGCTGTCTGACATTAAACGTCTACCCATTGCTGTTGTAGATAAACAAGTTAAGCTTTTCAAAAGCAAATATGTAGCGCTAACCAGTGCGCAAGGGGTGACTACGGGGGTTGTAGGCTGGGCAGGTATCCCTGCTGATGTCGTTGGGCTTATTACAGCTAACCTACGAGCGATTGGAGAATATGCAACGTACTATGGCTTTGATATCAATGATGAAGGCGAACAGTTATTTGCTATGTCTTTGTTGGCTGTAGCAACTTCTGCCTCTGTTGAAGAGCGTAAAGCGGCGTTAGATGACACTCATGCGATGATTAAAGATCCAGAAACTCAAGCATTCAATCAGATTAATGAAGAAGTTATGTCTCGTGTACTGCGTCAGACAGCGACTAAAGTAGCCACTAACATCGTTAAGACAAAAGCGGCGCAAATCATTCCAGCGGTGGGTGCAGTAGTCGCAGGTGGTGTTAATGCTAGCTACACTGCCAATGTTTGTGAAGCTGCTTATCAGTGTTACCGTGAGCGTTTTTTGGACCGTCTCGTATAAACACTCAATGGCTCGTTAAGTCAGCGATAGTATCAAGATGTAAGCATATGCCGAAACGTTAGACTGATTCGCCCAGCATCGTCTATTTTTGTCTTAGTAATCGTATGTTTCCAAAAGGTTTGTGTATCACCATGCATTACAACGAGCTGGCCAGACTCAAGATAAAGTTCAACTTTGTCTTGAGTTTTTTTATGCTTAAAAACAAATTTGCGTGTGGCACCAAGCGACAAGGAGGCGATGACTGGTTGATGACCGAGCTCTTTTTCGTCATCGGCATGATAGCCCATACCATCAGCGCCAGAAGGATAGTAATTAAGCAGGCAGGTATTAGAATTGGCAGTTACGCCAACCTCTGCTAAAGCCTGTTCGATTTTCTGTTTCACGTGAAACACTACATCTGACCATGGAACAGTTTGCCGCACGTGTCCTGAATATTGATAGTCTGCATCTGTATCTCCCATCCAAACGATTTGCCGAGTAGTTATATGGGTCTTACCAAATAACGTCACGATGTCTGGCTGCCAAGGTAGCTCATTTAGTAGAGTATTATAAAGGGCAGTGGCATCGTCGATAATCACGCCTAGATCATTCACCTTACCATCATAGGGTAGTAAGTTATCCGTGGGTGCAGGAGCAAAGAGGTCAGTCATAATTCAGTCGTTATAAATCCTTATTTACTGCTTTGATAGTGCTCGTTGATAATTTGAGCACATAGTTCAGGCGCTTCCATTGGCAATAGATGACCATAATCTGACAGCGAAATAAGACTGCTATCTGGGACAAACTTTTTCCATTGCTTTCGTACTTTATCATTGATGAACAGGGTAGGCTTGCCTGTAATCAAGGTGTAGGGACAGCGTAGTTTCTTGAGCGCAGCATCGATATGAGGGGCGCCAAAATAATTGGCCAGCTCTTGTTCTGGTGCAAACATAAGCGTATAGCTACCATCTGCATTTTTGCTCAAGCTTTGCTCAGCAAACACTTGCAAATGCTCATCGCTGATACGCTTATAAGCACGCTGCGCACGTAGGCTCTCGTAATAACTATGGGTACTGGGCCAAGTAGATTGCTTAGTTAACGTACTTTTGAAAGGCTCGCGGCTCAGTAGGACAGAGCGTGGCAAAAGGTTATATAAGGTGGCTTGGTGTTTGGTAAATGTGACAGGCTCGATCAAGTATAACTGTGAAAATAGCTCTGGACGTTTGGCAGCTGCCATTGCTGTGGCCGTAGCGCCTTGCGAATGACCAATACCTACGACAGGCTTGTCTTGGGTATTTTCTAAAAATTCAATCAGCATGTCGGCATCTTGCTCGCGCGTCAGACGGCGGCTGTGCGGCTTATCATACCAGTAGCCACGTAGGGCAAGTGAGCTGATATCAAACTCAGTGGCTAGCTTACTTAATAGTGGCGTATAAGTACCAACAGTAAAACTATTACCACTATAAAAATGTGCTGGCGCGCGGGGAGTAGAGCTTGAATCTAGCGGCTGATTAAACTGGCTAAGGTCGTAGTAACGTGCCTGCTTTCCGCTAAGATTAATGCGGTTTGTGAATGCTTCCATAAAATAAACACTTCCTTGTGACTTATTTTGAGTGATTTTTTGTAGATTGTCTTCTTATGATTGCTCTTAATGAATCCTAGTTGTCTTCACCTAAGAAGCCACCACTTTGACGTTGCCACAGTCGAGCGTAGACACCGTTTAATGCTAATAGTTCATCATGACTACCCTGCTCGATGATACGGCCTTGATGCATAACGACCAGTCTATCCAATGCGGCAATAGTAGACAGGCGATGGGCGATAGCAATAACGGTCTTGCCAGTCATGATGTCATTTAAGCTTTCGGTAATGGCATATTCAATCTCAGAATCTAGCGCACTGGTCGCTTCATCCAAAAGTAAAATCGGCGCATTTTTTAGCATAACACGTGAGATAGCAATACGTTGACGTTGACCGCCAGATAGTTTGACTCCGCGTTCACCCACTTGGGTATCAAGTCCTGTATTGCCTTTATCATCGTACAGATCTTTGATGAAATCCCATGCCTGGGCTTGTTTGGCAGCGATCATAATCTCCGCGTCAGTAGCATCAGGACGACCATAGGCGATGTTTTCACGCACGGTGCGATGTAACAATGACGTATCTTGAGTCACCATACCAATCTGTTGACGCAACGATTCTTGCGTGACCGCATCGATAGCTTGACCATCAATTAGAATCTTACCGCTATCCACATCAAAGAAGCGTAGCAATAAATTAACTAGTGTTGATTTACCAGCACCTGAGCGCCCAACCAAACCAATCTTTTCACCCGGCTTAATATCTAAGTGGAAGTTGTCCAACAGTTTGATATATGAGTTAGGAGCGCGCTTAGCGATGTTGGTACTATCAATAGGCTCGCTAGTTTGGTCATTGTCTTCTTCGTCATTTTCATAACTGAAGTCAACGTGGTCGAACACGATACGCCCGTCCGTAACGGCTAGGGCTGGCGCATCAGGTTTATCAATGATTGTCTGCGGTGCTGACAACGTACGCATACCATCTTGAACTGTACCGATACTCTCAAACAAACTGGCTGTCTGCCACATAATCCAACGCGTCAAACCATTTAGACGTAACGCCATAGCAGTCGCAGCAGCAATAGCACCAACACCAACTGCGCCTTGTTGCCACAAGTACAATCCAATACCTGCCGTACTACTGACCAAGATCACGCTGATAAGATGGGTCGATACTTCTAAATAGCTGACCCAGCGCATCTGCGCATGTACTGTACCTAGAAATTGCCCCATGGCATTTTTGGCATAGCCAAGCTCACGACGCGAATGGCTAAATAGCTTTACGGTCATGATATTGGCATAAGCGTCCGTAATTCGTCCCGTCATCAAGGCACGGGCATCCGCTTGTACAATCGCTGTCTCTTTGAGTTTGGGGATAAAGTACCAAATGGTGATGGCAACCAAGACCAGCCAAATGACAAATGGAATAAGTAATAAGCTGTCTAAATTAAACAAAATCACCCCTGAGGTGATAAAGTAGACAGAGACATACATAAACATATCGGTGACAGTCATCACGGTATCGCGTACTGCTAGGGCTGTCTGCATTACCTTAGCTGAGACGCGACCCGAAAACTCGTCCTGATAAAACTGCATGGATTGCCCAAGCATTCGCTGATGAAAACGCCAGCGCATCTGCATAGGAAATACACCTTGCAAGGTCTGAAAGTGGATAAACGATGACAAGGCAATCCACAGTGGGCTAACTATCATGACAGCGAGCATGATGAGTAGCATATCGCCTTTTTCTACCCATAAGTTTTGCGGTGTATAAACGCCCAACCAATCGACGATATTACCTATCCAAGCAAACAGCATGGCCTCGTAAATACCGATACCAGCGGACAAAATCATAAAAATTAGTAGCCAGCCGCGTAAGCCATTGGTACATGCCCACAAAAACTTCAGCATGCCATCGCGAGGTGATGGCAATGGCATGGGTGTGTCTGGAAAGGCGGGTAGACGGTTTTCAAAAAAGCGAAATAAAGCATTCATAGGCAGTAATAAAACATCAATAGCAGTACGTCAAGATGAACGAGAGGACTCGTTATCTAGAATCTTTACTTTTGTGATTGGGATTAGGTGCTATTTTAGCAAAATTACTAATCATAGCTGCATGCTAATTGTAATTTGCTTAAGAATAGCTGTGTTTTTATAACCTTGGTCACAACAATAATAAATAGATTGCTGTGGAAAACATATTTTGTTACATTCTACATCCAAACTTATTCATGGTTTAAATATTGCTTTTATAACTATGATTTTATTGCAAATATCAACTGATTAGCAGGCATTTTATTTAATGGTCTTTATAAATAGATGAACAATAATAACTCAACATTGAAGTTCAAAAGGTAGCAGTGAATGATGTATTTAATAATAGCGGTGCTATGCAGTGTCGCCGTCTCCGTACTTTTGAAAATATTGCGCCAGAAAAATATAGATATTCGTCAGACCATCGTGGCAGGCTATCCTATGGCTTTTTTACTGACTTGGGTATTACTAAAACCTGATGTAGGTGCCATTCATGCGCTTGATAGCGCTTGGGGCATTATCATCGCGCTTGGGATACTATTACCTGCCGTATTTATTATTCTGGGACGGGCTATTGAAGCGGTGGGGATGGTAGCAACCGACGCGTCTCAGCGCTTATCACTTATCATTCCTATCGTAGCGGCTTTTTTGCTATTCGGTGAGGTGCTGACTGGTACACGTATACTTGGATTGGCGTTAGGATTTTTGGCATTAGGTGCGCTTGTCTATCGACCACAGCATAACGATATTACTCGGCAAGCAAAGCATACGCCACTGTGGTTATTCGGGGTATGGGCAGGCTACGGCATTATTGATATTTTGTTCAAACAAGTTGCCAAACAAGGAGCAGCTTTTCCATTGACTCTACTGGTTAGCTTCGGGGTAGCAGGTGTATTGCTTCTAATCTATTTACTTATCACACGGGTACGTTGGCAAAAACAAGCACTTATGACAGGACTGCTGCTTGGCGCATTAAACATGGGCAATATTTATGCTTATGTACGGGCACATCAAGTGCTGCATGATTCTCCTAGTATTGTTTTCACTGGTATGAATGTCGGCGTTATTGCCGTAGCGACATTGATTGGCGTAGGTGTATTTAAAGAGCAGTTGAACCGTATTAATATAATAGGATTAGTATTGGCAGTCTGCTGTGTAGGGGTACTGTTTTTGGCGTAATGCGCATTGTCTAAAAGTATTGGTTTCATGATTTTTTGGCTATATTGTCACGTATCCTATATAGGCATATAAATCATCCTATGATAAGGTTATCTACAAATAACACGGCTTGTATGGAATAAAAAAGCTTAGTTTATGATACTTAACTTAACCAATAAAAATAGGATGCAGGCTCAATGGAATACGATAAGCAATTACAGCGTATAAAAAATAGTTCAGGTTTTATTGCTGCTCTTGATCAAAGTGGCGGCAGCACACCGAAAGCGTTAGAGACTTATGGTGTTAGCAACGACGACTATGATAATGATGAGGCCATGTTTGATTTGGTTCATGAAATGCGTGCTCGTATCATGACGTGTGACTGTTTTGATAGCGAGCGTGTACTTGGTGCAATTTTATTTGAAGACACCATGGAGCGCGAAGTTAATGGTAAGTCGACGGCCAATTACCTATGGGAAGATAAAAATATCGTACCGTTTTTAAAGGTAGATAAAGGTCTGGCTGAGCAAATGAGCGGCGTGCAAGTTATGAAGCCGATTCCGAATCTGGATCTATTATTGGATAAAGCAAAAAACTATCCCGTATTCGGTACTAAAATGCGCTCAGTCATTTATGAGCCAAACGTCGATGGTATCGAGCTTGTGGTACAACAGCAGTTTGATGTGGCTAAGCAAATTATTTCAAAAGGTCTGATGCCTATCGTTGAGCCAGAGGTCAATATTGATAGCACTCAAAAGCATGAGTGCGAGTTACTGTTGAAGGCAGATATACTGCGCAATCTAGAACGCTTGAATGACGAACACCAAGTGATGCTCAAGCTAACATTGCCAGAAGAGGCAGGGTTTTATCAGGAGCTGATTGACCATCCTAAAGTGCTCAAAGTGGTGGCGTTATCTGGTGGCTATAGTCGTAGCGATGCTTGTGCCAAGCTCAAACAAAACCCAGGTATGATTGCGAGCTTCTCGCGTGCTTTTACCGAAGGCTTGAGTAAGCAACAAAGCGATAGTGAATTTGCTGAGACAATTAATGCTTCAATTGAAGAGATTTATCAGGCGTCGAAAGTGTAAACATAGTAAATGAAAATTCGCACATAAATTATGAGTAAATAAGCCAAAAAAGCCCTACTAGATAAGTGTGCAAATACTTAAATAGTAGGGCTTTTCTTATTTGAAAAGTATCGGTTATTAACCCTACACCTCTTTATATAACTGGCGTCCTTCGTTGTTATATTTTTTAGTCATCTCCGCCATGCCTTGACGAATTTCCTCAGCAGTGGCTTCACCAACTTGTCCAACGAGCTCTGTATCTACCTCTTTGATTAGATGACCAGCGTCAGTTAAGTCGCCTGTTTGCGGCGTTACTTTTTGGTTGGCAGCATCTTTATCTAGTCCTGCTGCATATTCACGGACGTTTTGAGTGATTTTCATTGAACAAAACTTAGGGCCACACATGGAGCAAAAGTGTGCCGATTTGTGTGCGTCTTTTGGCAACGTCTCATCATGATATTCACGTGCAGTATCAGGATCGAGTGCTAGATTGAACTGATCATCCCAGCGGAATTCGAAACGTGCTTTAGATAATGCGTTATCACGTGCCTGTGCTCCTGGATGACCTTTAGCAAGGTCAGCAGCGTGTGCAGCGATTTTATAAGTGATAATGCCGTCTTTGACGTCTTTTTTGTTTGGCAGACCCAAGTGTTCTTTTGGCGTGACATAGCACAGCATCGCTGTACCAAACCATCCAATCATTGCAGCTCCGATGGCACTAGTGATATGGTCATAGCCTGGAGCGATGTCTGTCGTTAATGGCCCCAAAGTATAGAAAGGCGCGTCAGCACATAGCTCAAGCTGCAAGTCCATGTTTTCTTTAATGCGGTTCATCGCGACGTGTCCAGGGCCTTCGATCATCACCTGTACATCGTGTTCCCATGCCACTTTAGTCAATTCACCAAGCGTACGTAGCTCGCCAAACTGCGCTTCATCATTGGCATCTTGCAAACAACCAGGACGTAGGCCATCACCTAGACTAAATGCTACATCGTACTGTTTCATAATCTCGCAGATATCTTCGAAATGCGTGTATAAAAAGCTTTCTTTGTGATGGGCTAGACACCACTGAGCCATGATAGAACCACCACGTGAGACGATACCTGTCAGACGCTTTGCGGTGAGCGGTACATAGCGTAATAGTACGCCGGCGTGAATGGTAAAGTAATCGACGCCTTGCTCTGCTTGCTCAATCAACGTATCACGGAATATCTCCCATGTAAGGTCTTCAGCGACGCCATCGACTTTTTCTAGGGCTTGATAAATCGGTACCGTACCAATCGGCACAGGAGAGTTACGGATTAGCCATTCACGGGTTTCATGAATATGATTGCCCGTTGATAAATCCATAATAGTATCCGCACCCCAACGTGTTGCCCACGTCATTTTAGATACTTCTTCATCGATAGACGAGCCCAACGCTGAGTTACCGATATTGGCATTGATTTTCACCAAGAAATTGCGCCCGATGATCATCGGCTCAGACTCAGGGTGGTTGATGTTGTTTGGGATAATAGCGCGTCCAGCCGCCACTTCATCACGAACAAATTCAGGGGTAATGATTTGAGGCGTATTGGCACCGAAGCTTTCGCCATCGTGTTGACGCATATCGGTCAGTTCATGCTGCTTTTGCGTTTCGCGTATGGCGATATATTCCATCTCAGGAGTGATGATGCCACGGCGTGCATAGTACATTTGCGTGACGTTCTGTCCTGCTTTGGCGCGACGCGGTTTATCAATATGAGCAAATCTAAGGTTGGCAGTGCTGATATCGCGAGCACGTGCTTGTCCGTATGAGCTAGATAGGCCGCTTAATTGCTCGGTATCATTGCGTTCTGCGATCCAGTTCTCACGCAATTTTGGCAATCCACGTGTAAGGTCGATATCGACATTAGGGTCGGTATATACACCTGAGGTGTCATACACATAAAACGGCGGATTATGCTCACCGTCTTTATCTCCAGTACCGCCAACAGGCGTATCAGCCAAGCTGATTTCACGCATCGGTACTTGGATGTCAGGTCTTGAGCCTTCGATATAGACTTTTCTTGAGGCAGGTAAAATACGGTGCAAGTCGCGCGCATCTTCTTCGAAACGGGCATCACTTGCGGCACGGTGAGCAGGGGTTTTTAGCGCATCTGCTTTCTTATCTGCTTTGACGTTATTAGTGTCAGCAGCATTAGAAGCAAGCGTTGAGTTGTCGGCTGGGTTATGCGTTTGGGCTTTCGGTGCAATTGAAGTAGTGTCTGCAGTAGTCATATGCTGTCCTAGCGTGTTGGTTTTTGAATAAAATCAACACCGCCAGTATCTGCGGGGGTAGGCATCCATCATCTAGACAAGTTTATATCATGAACCCACAACTTCGACCAAAAAGTATCGTCGCGCATGGTGCTCATCAAATATTGGACGCAGCTTGATATCCTCTCTTCTTATCCGGTTATGCATCACGCATATTAAGACAGTAGTGACGATAAAAATGTATTTCTACGCGCCCTTTGTCGTAAATAACAAAGTGCTTAAGACTTCCCTGCGTCGGTACTAACCGCATCAGGTTCGGCGGGTGATCTCTCAGCGAATGTATTAAGGCGACTACTTTAATAAAGTAAGTTTAATAAAGTGAGCCAAAAATACACCGCACCCCGAGTCTGTCAGTGTTGTAAATCAGCCTTCATACTAACAAAATTCTGTACCAACGGCTAATAGTATTTGGATACAAATATTCCGTGTCACACATACAGTTCCATATTTTCGTGAATAATTTTTTGAGTGTTAATAGATGAGGGTGCTTAGTATTGCTAGGTTGTAGACGAATTATTCAAATATTATGTAAAGCGAATGAAGGATTCTAGAAGTTGTCATTAAACTGTCATAAAGATTTGGCAAGATAACACGCATATCACAAGCAATGCTTTTTTATACCGTTGTTAAACTTTAGGAGTCCTACATGCGTTATTCGTTATTAGCAGTGGCCGTCAGTTGTACATTAATGCTTACGGCGTGTAATAAGTCAACAGATACGGCGGAGCCAACTGCTGATACTAGCAGTAGCGCTGTGACAACAGCTGAAACAACCTCTCAGACAGCATCTTCTGCTACGTCAGATTTTAAATCTGCTGAAAATATCGCTATGAATATTACAGGTGCGGGTGCGTCGTTCCCGCAGCCTATCTATGCGAAATGGTCATATGACTACAATGCTGCGACCGGCGGCCAAGTCAACTATCAGTCGATTGGCTCATCTGGTGGTATCAAACAAATTCAGTCAAAAACAGTAGACTTTGGTGCTTCTGATGCCCCGATGACGCCTGAAGAGTTAGACGAAGCAGGTCTGATTCAGTTCCCAACAGTCATCGGTGGTGTTGTACCAATCGTCAACATTGATGGTGTTGAGCCTGGTGCACTGAAGCTAGACGGTACGACTTTAGCTGATATCTATTTGGGTAAAATCAGTAACTGGAATGACCCTGCGATTAAGGCGATGAACCCAGATTTGACCTTGCCAGATGCAGCAATCACAACAGTATTCCGCTCAGACGGTTCAGGTACGACTTTTAACTTCACTGACTATCTTGCCAAGGTTTCACCAGACTGGAAAGACACCGTTGGCGTTGATAAAACCGTCAAATGGCCGACTTCTGCTACTGGTGCAGGTGGTAAAGGTAACGAAGGCGTTTCAAGCTACGTAAACCGCATGAAAAACTCTATCGGCTATGTTGAGTATGCTTACGCTAAGCAAAATAAGATGTCACATACTGCGCTGAAAAACGCAGCTGGTAACATTGTACAGCCATCTGCTGAGACGTTTGCTGCGGCAGGTGATATCGATTGGTCACAACAAGAAGGCTTTTATAAAGTCATCACTAACTCTGAAACTGACCAAGCATGGCCTATCGCTGCTGCGACCTTTATCTTGGTACATAAGCAACCAGAAAATCCTCAACAGGTAGCTGGCGTGTTGAACTTCTTTGACTGGGCTTATACCCAAGGTGATGACAGCGCCATGGAACTAGACTACGTACCGTTCTCTGACACGGCAGTAGCCTTGTTCAAAGAGAAGTGGAACGAAGTAAAAGGTAGTGATGGACAACCTGTCTACAAGCCAGCTCAGTAATTTGTTTCTGCTAAATACTATTTAGCAACCGACAAGTTATCCTCTCGAATAACTATTCTCCGGTAGTTGTTTGAGAGGTTTTAACACAGCAAATTTGATGAATACATCTCGATAGATATAGTTACTCATACCGTTTAAGTTTGTTGTGTTAAGACCTGATATACATCTTTTTAATATTTCGATTCATCCCATTCAATGCTGAGACACTTATGACAGACTTAAGGTCCCAACTGGCTAAACAAAAACGTTACGACGCTTTGTTTGTTAACTCTACTAAAGCGTTTGCCATACTCGTCCTCCTATCTTTAGGGGGCATTTTGGTGTCTCTAATTGTTGGAGCATGGCCGAGTATTCAAGAGTTTGGTTTGGGATTTTATACCAGCAATAACTGGGATACAGTCGCCAATGAATACGGTGCATTAGCGCCTATTTACGGCACCTTAGTCACGTCATTTATCGCTATTGTTATCGCGGTTCCAGTCAGTTTCGGTATTGCGATATTTTTAACCGAAATGTGCCCTAAGTTCCTCAAAAAACCACTTGGTATCGCCATTGAGTTGTTGGCTGGTATCCCATCTATCATTTATGGTATGTGGGGATTGTTCGTATTTGCGCCATTTTTTGGTGATCACATTCAGCCATGGTTCATTGAGCACGTCGGCCCTTTGCCTATTATCGGTAAACTGTTTGCAGGTGCGCCTATGGGACTGGGTATGTTTACCGCCTCCCTAGTGCTTGCCATTATGATCATACCGTTCATCGCCGCTACCATGCGCGATGTTTTCTCTGTCGTACCAGATTTACTGAAAGAGTCAGCCTATGGCATGGGCGCGACGACTTGGGAAGTCATGTTCAAGATTATCCTGCCTTATACCAAAGCTGGTGTTGTTGGTGGCGTAATTTTGGGTCTTGGTCGTGCATTGGGTGAGACGATGGCAGTTACCTTCTTGATTGGTAATGCGTTTAATATCAGTCCAAGCCTGTTTACTTCTGGCGTGACGATTACCTCGGCCTTGGCCAATGAGTTTGCTGAAGCGTCTAGTGAGCTACATCTTGCGTCTCTACTACATCTAGGCTTAATCTTATTTGTCATCACCTTCATTGTGCTGTCTTTAGCAAAACTGATGCTCATGCGCATGGATCACAAAGCAGGTAACCGATAAGTCTGTTACCGATTTATTGAACCTTGATAGATATTGATAAAAGATATGGGAAATAAATATTATGCCTGCTAACAATGCGATCAATGCACCACTACCTACTAAGCCAAACGGCGCTACCCGCTACAATCAAAGCCTTTATAACAAGCGTCGTTTGACCAACAAGTTAGGTCTAGGTTTTGCCATGTCAGCGATGGTTTTTGGCTTGTTTTGGTTGTCATGGATTTTGGTGACTTTGTTTGTTGAAGGCTTCCAAGGCATGGTGCAGTTGCCAATTTTTACCGCTGATACGCCGCCGCCGATGAGTGCAGGCGGCTTGCGCAATGCTATCGTTGGTTCGGTCATGTTGGCTTTTTCAGGATTGTTTATCGGTGCACCTATTGGCCTTATGACAGGTATTTACTTATCTGAGTTTTCTAAAGGCAGTATGCTGGGCAAGGTCACACGCTTCTTAAATGATATTCTATTGTCAGCGCCATCGATTGTCATCGGTCTATTTATCTATGCACTGATGGTAAAAGGTCAAAGTTTCTCTGGTTGGGCAGGCGCGTTGGCATTGGCATTGATTGTTATTCCGGTGGTCGTGCGTACGACAGAAAACATGCTGAACCTGGTACCTAATAGTCTACGTGAAGCAGCTTATGCGCTAGGTACTCCTAAATGGAAACTGGTCACTCAGGTTACGGTAAAAGCTGCACGAGCGGGACTGACCACAGGTGTGCTATTGGCTTTTGCTCGAATCACCGGTGAGACAGCACCGTTACTATTTACCGCACTTAACAATCAATACTTCAGTACAGATATGGGTCAGCCTATTGCCAACTTACCCAATACCATCTACCAGTTTGCGATGAGTCCTTATGACAACTGGCATACACTGGCTTGGGCGGCAGCACTACTTATCACCGCATCTGTCCTAGTATTGAATATTTTGGCAAGATTTATCGGTGGTAGAGGTCAGCCCAAATAAGGGCTGAGAGAAGACGGTAGTACGCTGCACGCTAAGCATTTACTTAAACTTATATGAAATTAATTGAGCTAGGTTGAAATATTATGAATGATGTCCTAAGCAACGTCCGTACGAACACGACTGCTGACAACTTTAATACGGCAACAGGCAGCCTATTAAATAGACCCATGTCTACTAGCGCCCAAGCTCAGCAACCAAACACTGCTGATTTTAATAAGCAAACGATTCAAGATATTCCTAAGAATATGCCTGCTGCAAAAATGGAAGTTCGAGATTTAAATTTCTATTACGATGATTTTCAGGCATTAAAAAACATCAATATCGATATCGCGGATAAAAAAGTGACCGCTTTTATTGGTCCTTCAGGTTGTGGTAAATCTACGCTACTGCGTACCTTTAACCGCATGTACGATCTATATCCAGGTATGCGCGCAGAGGGCAATATCAATCTAGATGGCAAAAATATCTTGGGTAAAGACATCGATGTGAACTTATTGCGTGCACAAGTTGGTATGGTCTTTCAGAAGCCAACGCCGTTCCCGATGTCAATCTATGACAATGTCGCCTTTGGCGTACGACTGTATGAAAAATTAAGCAAAGATGAGCTGGATCATCGCGTAGAGTGGGCACTGAAAAAATCAGCGCTATGGCCAGAAGTAAAAGACAAGCTAAAAGCATCAGGACTGTCGTTATCAGGCGGTCAGCAGCAGCGTTTATGTATCGCACGTAGCGTCGCGACCAAGCCTGAAGTACTGTTGCTTGATGAGCCGACATCAGCACTGGATCCTATCTCGACGGGTGCTATCGAAGATTTGATCGAAGATCTGAAAAACGACTACACCATCGCTATCGTCACTCACAATATGCAGCAAGCAGCACGCGTATCTGACTATACGGTCTATATGTATCTAGGCGATATGATTGAGATGGGTGAGACCGATCAGATATTTACCAAACCTACCCAAACCGCGACAGAAGACTATATTACAGGTCGTTATGGCTAACATTGATTGAGATTGAAATCGGTACAAGCAGACAAAGCTGATTAGCATGTCATAAGCCGACTTTCTAACTTCACAAGCACACTGCGCTATTAAAATATAGATTCTAGGGAATACCTCTCATGCAAAGTGATAAGCATATCTCCAAAAGTTTTGACCAAGATCTTGATGAAGCCATCCGTTTATTTTTATATATGGGTGATAGCGCGGCTAACCAAGTGGCCAAAGCCATTCATGCTCTGATCGATAAAGATGAAACACTGGCGCAAGAAGTCATCGATATGGATTTCGATATCAATCGAATGGAAGTCGAGCTCGACGAGCACATTTTATTATTGGTCGCCAAGCGCCAGCCAGCAGCCAGTGATTTGCGCTTAGTCATGTCGATCAGTAAAGGTGTGGTTGATTTGGAACGTATCGGCGATGAAGCGGTAAAAATTGCGCGAATGGCCAGTAAAATAGCGGCAGAAGGCAAATCAGCATACGGCTATGCTGAGGTTCAGCACTTGAGCAATCAAGTTCGTCTAATGCTAAACAACTCGCTAGAAGCTTTTAGTCAATCGAATGCGGAACAAGCGTTTGAAGTGATGCGTAATGATAGCGTGGTCAATACCGAATATCAGTCAGCTATTCGTGCTTTGATGACCTATATTATGGAAGACTCACGCCACGTATCAAAAGTCATCAATATCATGTGGATATTACGATCGCTTGAGCGTATTGGTGACCATGCACAAAATGTCGCAGAGCTAGTCATTAACTATATCAGTGGGCAGGACGTGCGACATTCAGACTATGCGATGGTCGAAAAAGCGGTGCAAGAAGCCAATGACCGATTGGCTGCTCGTCAAGTTAGTACATTGCCAGCCAATGAGCTTGAAACGTCAGATAGTGATGAAGGCTGATAGGAAATACATTGATTTTCACCTTATAATAAAAAAACGCGCTATAGTAAGCGCGTTTTTTTATAACTACTAAATGTAGCTAGTAGAAAGCCAGTAAATACTAACTTTCTGGTGTCCAGCCTTGTGCACGCTCATAGTCTTCATTGTCTAAGAACTTATCACGCTGCTCTGTTAAAAACTTTTTGGCAGCAGGATCCATCATGCTTAGATGATTCTCATTGATGAGCATGGTTTGATGTTCAAGCCATTCTTTCCACGCTTTTTCAGATACGGTCTCTTGCAGCTCTTGGCCTTTCTTGTTAGGGAAGGGTGGATGCGGCATTTTCGGTAAATCTTGCTTATATTTACGGCAAAACACAGTATTTGCTTGAGGGTTAAAAGTCTCAGTCATAAGGCATTCCTTATTCATTATATTAAGTGGTTAAATCAAATATCATATGAGTCTATGATAACGGTCTTGGTAGATTTAGCAAAGGGTACTAATGTATACCGTCAAGCCTCTATCCATTTGTTATAAAGTCTCTGGTAGTTGGTACATGACAAACACTAACTACGTTTGACCTTTTTATTGAAATTTCCAAAGCTATTGATATTTTGAAAACGACATTGGCTAATCCAGTAGAGGTCATAGGACAAATAAAAACACCCGCATGGATAGCGGGTGTTAAGTTTAGATTGGCAAGTTGGCTGTTGTTTGTAATTTACTGATTAGGCAAAGGCTTTTAAGCGAGCACGGCCATTGACCACCGCTTGCTTGACTTGGTTTGGCGCAGTGCCACCTAAATGGTCACGAGCTGCTAATGAGCCTTCTAGCGTTAGATAGTCGAAGACATCCTCACCGATGGCATCGCTAAATTGCTGTAGCTGTGCCAATGACAAATCACTTAGATCAACACCCTCTTTGATGCCTAAAGCAACAGCGTTACCAACCACTTCATGGGCATCACGGAATGCCACGCCTTGACGTACTAGGTAATCTGCCAAATCAGTCGCAGTCGCATAGCCTTTCATCGTAGCGGCACGCATGGCATCGACGTTTGGCGTAATGTTGGGTAGCATATCAGCAAACGCTAATAGTGAACCTGTCAACGTATCAACGCAATCAAACAAAGGCTCTTTGTCTTCTTGGTTGTCTTTGTTGTAGGCAAGTGGCTGGCTCTTCATTAGGCTAAGCAAAGTCATCAACTGACCAAAGACACGTGCCGCTTTACCACGTACCAACTCCGGTACGTCAGGGTTCTTCTTTTGCGGCATAATCGATGAGCCAGTACAGAAGCGGTCTGGTATCTGCACAAAATTAAACTGCGCTGACATCCAAAGAATAATCTCTTCGCTCATGCGTGACATATGCATCATCAGGATAGAAGCCGCTGAAGTAAACTCAATCGCAAAGTCACGGTCCGAAACAGCATCGAGTGAGTTTTGACAGATACCTTCAAAACCTAGCAATTCAGCAGTAATGGTACGATCGATTGGGAAAGTTGTACCAGCAAGCGCTGCACTACCAAGTGGCATCTGGTTGATACGGCGGCGTGCATCGACAAGACGCTCAGTATCGCGATACAACATCTCAAACCATGCCATCACGTGATGCCCAAAGCTAACAGGCTGTGCTGTTTGCAAATGAGTAAAGCCTGGCATGATAGTGTCAGTATGTTGCTCAGCCAAATCAAGTAAACCACTTTGCAAACGGACTAATAACTCAATAATATTATCAGTCTCTTCGCGCAACCATAGGCGAATGTCTGTGGCTACCTGATCGTTACGGCTACGACCAGTGTGTAGCTTCTTACCAACGGCACCTATGATGTCAGTCAAACGTGACTCGACATTCATATGCACGTCTTCAAGAGCGATCGACCAGTTAAACTCACCTGATTCAATCTCGCGCAATACTTGCTGAAGGCCATCGATAATGGTGGCAACTTCATCAGCAGTTAAAATGTTACATTCTTTTAGCATCGTTGCATGAGCAATCGAGCCTTGAATATCGTGACGAGCAAAGCGTTGGTCAAAGCCAACAGAGGCAGTAAAGGCGGCAACGAAGCTATCTGTCGCTTCACTAAAGCGCCCGCCCCACATTTGTTGGCCTTGGCTACTAGCAGGCGCAGTCTGCGTTGTGGTACTTGTTATCGGAGCATCTGTGCTAAAATCAGAGTCAGATGAACTTTTACTTGATTCAGGATTACTAGGTTTTGAAGAATTGGCGTTCATATCGGTACAAGACAAGTCAAGAGAATAAGAACTCGAGTATAGCAAATGATGAGGTTGCCTTACTAGCTACTCGCTTAGAGTTTTTTATTCCTAAACTCATGGAGATCATGAGGCCTTGGCAGTGGCTGACATATATCTTTTTTTGGTCCTTGTTCCTAACGGTAATGGAGCGCCATAGCTTAGCCACTTGGTCAGATTTCATGATTCAGTTTGTACGTAGTTTCACCCAAAACGCTCTGACGGTTATCCCCTCACTGTATTTAGTTGACTATCTACGTCCTGCATTTAAAAATGCCAGTATTCTTAGCGTAAGTATGCGGATTGTACTGTTACTGATGTTTGCTGCTGCAGTTTCGATGGCGTTAGTCACATTATCTATGATTAATTTCGGTTGGCTAACATATGATAGTCGCACGTTTGTATTGAATATCGTGCTCAATACAGTGTTGTCTGGCGGTTTTACGACTGTATTTTTATTATATTTTTTGCGTAGCTACCGTGAGCTTAATGCGCTTAAGTTGTCCTTTGAATATAAATTGACTGCGCAAAATGATCTCATAAAAGCCCGTACGGCCCCGCACTTTTTCTTTAATACTATCAATACACTTGTATCTCTGATTGAATCGAACCCGCCAAAAGCCGCTATCTTATTACAGCACGTCTCTGCATTGTTCCGTGCTAGTTTTAGTGGTACACGCGAGATTAGCTTTGAAGAAGAAGTTGATCTTTGTGAGCATTATTTGGCAATCGAATCTAGTCGTTTAGCAGACAAGCTCGAAGTCAATTGGACGTTACCTGAAGAAGATATCATGTATGACATGGTTATCACTGCACTAACGCTACAAAGCGTGCTAGAGAAAATACTGCTCAATGTGGTAGAGATGACGACAGAAACTATCTGCATTAATATCGAAGTCACGTGGGAACAACACCGAGTTAAAATTATGATTGATGTTGCGCTTCCCAAAAAGACATTAATTATCAATCATGATTTGCGCCAGCATATGAATTTCTATATTCAAGCTGATCGTTTGCGTGCCCATTTTGGTCAAAGTGCTGACATTCAAAGCTCGGTAGCCAGCACTCAAATTATCACCATCATCGACTATCCTCTACAAGACGTCGGTTTATAACCTACTGTTCTTTATTAGCTTTCTCCATTTTTTCAACTCTTAAAAGCCTATTTGGCATACTTATTGCATCGCCATGTATAGACGTCATAATTTATGTTTGATAAATAATGATTACGAATAAGTAATATCATAACTACCGTGAAACACAATTACACCATATAAAATCTACCGATAGCAGGAGTATATTGTCCGCTATAAAAACTGGTGGTTTTTGTCAGAATTTTATTAAATAATTTAGATTTTATATTCTAAGTGATTGATAATGAGTGCTAATATAGCCGTAATATTATTAAATAAAATATTAAGTATGTCCTTGGATGGGAGTTTGCATGCGTATCGTAGTTTGTGATGATGAGCCCCTAGCGCGTGAGCGCTTGGTGAGAATTGTACAGGAGTCAGGCCATGAGGTAGTTGCTCAGGCCACAACAGGTGCAGAAGCCATCGTCGCTGTAAAAACCCAGCAGCCAGATATTATATTATTAGATATTCGAATGCCTGAAATGGACGGCGTGCGCTGTGCTCAAGAACTTGCCAAACTTGAGCATCCACCAGCGATTATATTTGTGACGGCATACGACCATTATGCGATCGCAGCGTTAAAAGCCAATGCAATTGGCTATTTGTTGAAACCTGCAAACAAAGATGAGCTATTAGAGGCATTAAACAAAGCGAAGAATCTAAATGCTGCTCAACTAAACGAAATTCGCAAGCTTGAAGACCCGACAGCACGTCCGATACGTGAACATATCGCTGCTCGTACGCATCGCGGTGTTGAACTGATTAAGCTAAAAGATATCTACTATTTTGCAGCAGATCAAAAATACGTCAAAGTACGTCACAAAGATGGCATGGTATTGATTGATGAAACGCTAAAAGAGTTAGAGCAAGAATTTGATGATCGTCTGTTCCGAGTACATCGCAATGCCATCATCAACCTTAGTTATTTGGACTTTTTAGAAACCCTAGACGCAGGCCAGTATCAGATACGTTTTAAAGGCATTGATGAGACGCTAGCGGTCAGTCGTCGTCACTTACCTGCCTTACGTGATAAAATCCAAAGCATGTGATAGGCTGTCCTGATAGCGACCAATCATTCCATATCATCAAACCCTTATTTATGCTTAAATAGGGGTATTTTTTTGCGTCAGCATCTACTATTAATCATTTGAGTCGCCTATGCTTTGGCAAATTTACCCTATCGAGTAATATCGATATTATTCAGTATAAATACGAATAGTACTGACATAGGGACTATAGCCACTATAGTATTAGTATCGAACTTATTGAGGCCCTTTATGAGCAATTCGCAGCAACCTGTTTTGACTACTCTAAATATCGCTACACGTCAAAGTCCTTTAGCCCTATGGCAGGCTGAGCATATTCGTGATCGTTTATTGGCGTTGTATCCTAATCTGACGATTAATTTACTAAAAATTGTCACTAAGGGTGACAAGATTTTGGATACACCTTTGGCCAAAATCGGTGGCAAAGGATTGTTTGTAAAAGAGCTTGAGCAAGCGCTGTATGACAAACAAGCAGATATAGCAGTGCACTCGCTAAAAGATGTACCGATGCAGCTTCCCGAAGGCCTCACATTAGGCGTCTACTGTAAACGCGCCTCACCAACAGATGCCTTTGTATCAAACACTTATAATAGTATTGATGAGCTACCACAAGGTGCAGTCGTTGGGACATCAAGTTTACGTCGTCAATGCCAAATCAAAGCCTATCGTCCTGACCTGCAAATCAAAACGTTGCGCGGCAATGTCGGCACTCGTTTGGGCAAGCTAGATGCTGGTGAATACGATGCCATTATTCTGGCAACGAGCGGCTTGCAGCGTATTGAGCTAGACGAGAGAATACGTGGTGAGCTTGATATCGCAGCTTGCTTGCCTGCAGTTGGACAAGGTGCCTTAGCAATCGAATGCCGTGAAGGTGATGAAGAAGTCCTCAAATTACTTGCACCACTCAATGATGATAAAGCCCGTATTCGACTTATCGCTGAGCGTGCTCTGAACCGTCATTTAGAGGGCGGCTGCCAAGTACCGATCGCCGCTTATGCAGTTCTGCAGACAGCTGAAGAAACCAGTGTTAATAATGATAACAATGGTGATAACGGCAATAATGATAGTGGGAATGTGCTATGGCTACGCGGTCGAGTGGGTCAGGCCGATGGTAGCGAATTGTTGAAGGCAGACAAACGAGCTACGTTGGTTGGGACACAAGCTGAGCAAGAATCCCAAGCCAACCAACTGGGTATCGATGTCGCAGAAATGCTACTTGCCGATGGTGCAGGCGCTATTTTGTCAGCGATCTATCAGCCTGAGTAGTAAAAGTACAGTCGCTATAGGTTGGATTAACCGTAAGATAGGCTGATCTAAGCATCAGCCATTTTTATATACTTAAGCCTTTTTCATTCGTTTTTGTCATGGTATATCGATGTCATCAATGCCAACTCAGTCTACATACGTAACTTCTCATAAGAATTATGCTAATGATAAGTCAAAAGTAATGCCGCAAATTGTCATCAATACTCGCCCAGTAGAGCGAGCAGCACCGTTGACGCAGCATTTGCAAGCGGCAGGATTGGTAGTGATTGAGATGCCAATGTTGACGCTACGACCACGACCAACAACTGATCTAGATATTGCATTAATGCATCAGTGGTTGGCGGGGGCGTACAAAGCACTTGTTGTCGTTAGCCCAACTGCAGCGGCTTCAGGGTTAGCCGTTTGGCAATCACTTGAACATGAAAAGCGTAAACACAAAACGAAAGACGATAATGACAAGTACGCACATAGTTTACTAGAAGGTTTATCATTACCTAGTCCTCTGGTTGCGGTTGGTGAAGCAACGGCGGCAGAGTTCAGTCAGGTGCGTATAAATACAACAGACTATCAAATACTTCAGCCTGAGACTGCCAATAACGAAGGCATGCTAGCAATGCCTGAAATTGATAGCTTACAAGCAGGCGATAAATTGCTGATATGGCGCGGGCTTGGTGGACGACGATTATTGGTTGATACATTGCAGGCGCGCGGTGTACATATCGATAGTATTGCTTGGTACGAGCGTACAATGCCTATCGATGCAATGGCTGAATATCAGCAGTGGCAACAAGCATTTCTTACTCATAGTACTACGTCAGATATTGCCCTACCAAAGCAGCCAAAGCCAATTGTCGTAATCAGCAGTGCGGCGGCTTTTGAGCATTGGTCAAGTATTGTCAATAATGGCCAATCAAAGACGTTAAAAATAGAGCAAAATTCTGATGCGGTGGCTGATATAGCACAGCGGCCTTCGCTTACGCTAAAAGACTTTTCTTACGTTGTGTTGGGTGAGCGTCTTGCCAATATGGTTACCGCACAGCAGTTGAGCTACTGGCGAGTAGAGGATTTGTCGCCAGATACGATTCTCTCAGCCATTCATTCTAAAATATAATACTTTAAACTTTCCATTTGCTTTAAACATGTTTATCTATACCAATAACGGTACTGCCTTATGTCAATGAATTCTGAGTCCTTATCTAAGGATCCTTCTACTGTTCAGCAGCGCCGGCAAGCAAATATTTTGCTGCTACGGATGCAATGGCTGGTTATCTTATTACTGATCGCTGCATTATTGTGGCTATATATTAGTCAGCAGCGCTTTCAGCATAGTGTCAACGATCGTTTGCAGAGCAATGAGCAAGTAATCAGTCGACTAAACGAAATGGACGATCGTCTATTTGCCATGAGTCAGCAGACGCTGCCAGAGCCTAGAGTTAAGGCCAGTAGCCAAGCGCAGAATCAGTTGGACCTGTTGCGTATCCAAATCAAAGCTGCTGATAGACTGTTGGCGGATAGTAATGACAGTGCCGCGATTGAGTTATTGCGAGGTCTACATTGGCAATTATCGCAAAGCAGTAATGAGATTGCGCCTGCGCTAACTATCGTTATCAAGCAAAGTTTGCTCAAAGATATTGAGCGTCTGCAGGCACAAAGCTCGCAGCCAAGCTCGTGGCAAATACAAAATCTTGCGATTCAAAATATTCAGGAGTTTTTGCACAGTCATGAGCGTCTTGGTAGTTATGAAGGTACGGATTTACAGCGTCGAGAGCTGGTAGATGCAGCTATTGAAAATAAACAGCAGCCTACAGTAACCAATGCTACTGATACCTCAGCGACTAATGACGCAAATCTAACGCGTCGTCAGCTCACTATCCATGAAGTCATCATGACGTTGAATTTAGCAAGCCAAGCGAGCAATATGCGTAAGCAAGATCAACTTGTCAGCTATTTGACGCAGGCACGCAAACAGTTAAAAACGTTGGTGCCTAAGGCCTCAAATAGCGACAATAAAAAGTCAGTACAAGCTGGCGCGATTGGCATTGTACAAGCAGATAAAAAACCAATCGATGGTCAAAGTAATCTTGAGACAATGAAGGCACCGAGTGACATACCAGAAGTAATTGTATGGCTAAATCAGTTGATTGCTCATGCACCAAAACCAACGCCATTATTGACGACAGAAATTTTAGACAAGCCGCAACGCTAACGAGAGTTAGTCACAATAGTTAATATAGAAAATATAAAACGTAAGGTAAGCAATGACCCATCCTAATGAAAAGTCAGCATCTATGTTTGGTGTAGCAAACGATCATCGCCCTGAACTATTGGCTCATTACCCTGTTATTCATCATCAGCCGATACAGTGGGGCGAGATGGATGCCTTCAATCATCTGAACAATGTGGTTTACTATCGTTACGCTGAGTCAGCACGCATTAGTTATTTGCATGCGCTAGGTATGTTTGATGGTAGTATGGTCACTGTTTTAGCCCAGTCTAGCTGCCAGTATTTACGCCCAGTTACTTATCCTGATACATTACTATTAGGAGTTCGTTGTAAGCGTTTAGGCAATACAAGTATGGCGATAGAATATAGTTACTATAGTACCGTGCAAGAGATTATCGTTGCTACGGCAGAGGCCGTGGTAGTGCGTCTGGATAGTGATGGAAAAGGTAAATTGCCATGGACAGCAGCAGAGCGTCAACAGCTGCTAGCACTGGAAGCCAAGTTTGGTCATACGCCTGAGTTTTAGGTCGGTTTCTATATGAGTCGATGATTCATTTCATCGAAGAAGCTATCTTTAATTAAAATCTAAAAACAAAAAAAGGCACGCTAACATAATGTTAGCGTGCCTTTTTTATCACTCATTCTGCAACTAAACTCTTAAACAGTTTTTAGTCTTGTTGCGGTGCATGAACAAAATCAACCACATTTAGATCAAAACCTGACAATGCAAAAAACTTCATTGGTGATGATAATAAGCGCATATCACGGACACCTAAATGACGTAATATCTGTGCACCAACACCGATACTACGATATGGCTGTTGCGTGATGGTTGATTGCGACTCGTTATCTGCGGCTTTATCCAACGCATCTCCCAAATCAACTGGCTGATTGCTACCAATCCATACCAGCACACCGCGATCTGAAGCACTGATTTCTTCTAGTGCTGACTGTACGCTCCAGCCACTACGGCCAGTCATATCGTTTTTAGCTGCAAACAAATCGCGTAATGGGTGGAAACCATGAACACGTACGGTACTGACGCCTTCGCTGACATCACCTTTTACCAAGGCTAAATGTGTTTCTTCAGCCCCAAACTCACGGAAGCGATGTAGCGTAAAAGTACCGTGTTCAGTTTCAAACGGATGTGACTCAATCTCTTCTACCGTTTGCTCATTAGCGATACGATAATTGATAAGGTCAGCAATCGTGCCTATCTTGATGTCATGCTCTTTTGCAAATATTTCAAGGTCGTCACGGCGCGCCATCGTACCATCTGCATTGATAATCTCTACAATCACCGCTGCTGGCTCTAGACCTGCTAAACGTGCTAAATCACACCCTGCTTCTGTATGGCCTGCACGGTGAAGAACACCGCCGTTTTGTGCCATAATTGGAAAAATATGTCCAGGCTGAACGATGTCTTCAGGCTTCGCTGACGAAGATACCGCTGCCTGAATAGTACGTGCACGATCACCAGCAGAAATACCGGTGGTGACGCCTTCAGCCGCTTCAATCGATACAGTAAAGTTGGTGCTAAATTTAGCCTCGTTACGATCTGACATAAGTGGCAGTGCCAATTGCTGGCAACGTGCTTGTGATAAAGTCAAACAAACCAAGCCGCGTGCGTGAGTAATCATAAAGTTAATATCTTCAGGGCGCACATGCGTCGCTGCCATGATGATATCACCTTCGTTTTCGCGGTCTTCATCATCCATCAAGATGACCATTTTTCCAGCACGAATGTCTTCGATAATCTCAGGAATTGCATTTAAACTCATAGTAAATCTCAATATTTTATTATTTATAAATAGGTGTCATTTAGAATATAAGGCTCTATCTGCTTATTGTAGCAGTAGATAATACAAAGCGCTGTTACGGTCAAGCAAAGCGCTACTACGGTCAAGTGAATCGCGCTATAAGCAATATCATTTGATATAAAAGTGACTCGCTTAATTGCCTGTATATATCATTATGAGGTTATTTTAACGCTTTTCAGCGTCACGTGCTGCGCCATCTTCCCACTATATCGTTCAGTATGTCAAAAATAGTCATAAATATTATCAATGAGCGTTAAAACTGGCTCATAAATCTGTGTGTTATATTTTTATTAATCTGTATCGCAGTTAATCATTGCTCGCTGCTTGGCTTTTTAACCAATCCATAAATTGCTTACTGTGCTGCTCACGCTGATTATCTGCAAACTCGTAGAAACTGCTACCAACCAAATTATCTGGTAAGTAGCTTTGTGGATAGTAATGGTTAGGATAATCGTGCGGATAAGCATAACCTTGACCGTAGCCTTGACTACGCATCAGTTTGGTGACGCCATTGCGCAAATGTAGCGGTACAGGTGAAGCATCTTTTTCAGCCAATGCCATTGCAGCATTGATCGCTTTATAAGTGCTATTACTTTTGGCACTGGTTGCTAAATACACCACGACTTGACCTAAAATAATACGTGCTTCTGGCATACCAATAGATTGCACACTACGTAATGCCGCGTCAGCTAGGAGTAAAGCATTAGGATTGGCATTACCAATATCTTCACTGGCCAAAATCACCAAGCGCCGCGCAATAAAATCAGCAGGCTCACCGCCGACGAGCATACGTGCCATCCAATACAATGCTGCATCCGGATCTGAGCCACGGACGGACTTTATCATCGCTGAGATAATATCGTAATGCTGCTCACCATCTTTGTCATATCTTACCAAAGCAGTCTGTGCCACTCGGCTAATCAATTCATCATCGATAATCACTGGCGACTGCTTTGCATCAGCTGTTTGAATCGCTAACTCTAATAAATTTAGCGCTTTTCTAGCATCACCATGAGCCAGCTGACTAATGGTATCTTTTGCTTGTAAGTCGACGGTTAACTTTTTGAGTATATTGTCTTCTGAAAGCGCTCGTTGTAGCACGGCACTTATCTGCTCAGGTGTTAACGGCTCTAAACGATATACTTGGCAACGTGATAGTAGAGCGTTATTGACACTAAATGATGGGTTTTCAGTGGTAGCACCAATCAAAGTAATGTCACCAGACTCTACCGCACCCAAAAGTGCATCTTGCTGTGCTTTGTTAAAGCGATGAATCTCATCAATAAAGACTACAGGTGATTCAAATGCCAATGAATCTTTACTATCTAAGACTTCGCGTAACTGTTTGACTCCAGTATTTAACGCGGAAAGCGCGTGAAAAGGTCGACTAACGGCATCGGCTAACAACATCGCAATGGTTGTTTTGCCAATACCTGCTTCACCGTGCAGGATAATAGATGGCAGATGCCCTTGCTCTACTAAGCGTCGTAACGGTGCACCAGCTGCCAGCAAATGCTCTTGACCAATGATATCGGTAAGAGAAGTGGGGCGCATACGCTGAGCAAGTGGGGTATCGGCATGGAAGTTAGGTGACATAAGACTCTCTATCGAAAAATGAAAAAACTATTTACTAGCTGCAAAAGTAGTAACGGCAAGGTCTCTATAGTTAAATCCAAATAACAGCATACTAGTCTAACTTCATCATTTTTATTGGATTTTGGCACTCATATACGTTTGGCATGATTTTCGCATCAATTTTATAACAGTAATGAGTATTAGACATCAGCAGTAGAAGTAGGCTAGTTTATAAGGATGGTACTTGTTATATGTCATACGCGCTAGGTTAACGCAAAAATATGTTAATGAAAGCTAACTAAGCGTATAGCTTGTGTCCCGAGCACTTTAGTTTTCATCATTTACCTATATTAACGGCTCTACTATTAACAATTTTACCGTATCGATGGCAAAGGCTGGTCAATCACGACTGTTAACTATTAACTATTAAACACTAAAAATGGCTTATCAAGTATGAGGTATTACATTAATAATGTCTGAACTGACTCTTAAACGCTTATTCAATCGTTACGTGCGTAGTGATACAGGCAAGCAGCAGTCACGTTATCTGACAGCTGGCGAGATAGCGTTGGCGTATTCAGTATTTGGTAATAGTATCAAACTCGACGAAGTGCAGTTAAAGACAGCGTGGTGGGTACTAAAACATTATGCCGTTAGCCCCAATGGCAATATTTACTTTAATTCAGTCGATTGGATTACGGATTTTAGCGAAGCTCCACTGAGCAAACAAAGCTGGCTTATACATGAGCTAACGCACGTATGGCAGTTACAGCAAGGATTAAAGGTTGTACGCGGAGCGATCATCAACCGAAAATACGACTACGTGTTAGAAACAGGTAAATCATTTTTTAAGTATGGTATTGAGCAGCAGGCACGCATGGTTCAAGACTACTTTGTACGTCGTCAGCGTGGTCAGAACTGCCAAGAGTGGGAAGCTTGTATTCCATTTTTGACAGAGCAGCCTATTAAGGCAAAAAATACTGATAATCCATCAATCATCTAATTTTAAAGAATAAGATTAAGCTTGGCTGTGATAAGCATAACCGAACTATAGAACAATTAAACTATATAGCAATTGAGATACAGGTCAGTCGGATAAATATTGGATAAGTAAGTTGAACGATTTAACAGTCAACTGTGTCGCTAAAAATCAAAGAATAATGAACCGCAATTGTAACTTACCCTTTTATAATTTTGCTTTACCAAAGGATATATACTCTCATGTTTAAATTTTTGTCAGTAAAGCCTAATGTTGATACCCGTTACCCACCGGCTTTGCTTATAGCCGCACTGTCAGGAGTATTGTTTTTGACAGGCTGTCAGCAGTCTGACACATCACCTGTAGCTGATGACAGTCAAACCAGTGAAAAAACAAGCGTAGAAGACAGTCAGCCTATGCCAAAAAGTGACTCAGCTGCGGCGCGCATAAAACAATTTCAGCCGATATATGTCGCACAAGCGCAGAGTTTACAGAGACGATTGCAAGCAGAATATGAGTCATTGCAAGCGGCAGATGCGTCAGACAGTGAGGAGCTTTTATTACTGAATACTAATAATAGTGAAGATACAGATAGTAATAACGAAGTAGCGACCGATGATACCGCTCCTAACGCAAATACTACTACCAGTTCTGAAGAAGTGGCGTCATCGAATATCGATATCGCCCCGATAGACAATAATACGAATGTAGATGCAGAGGCTGACGTCAATACTAGCACTGAAGTTGGTGAGCGTGACTTAACGGTTTTAAAACGCATCAGTCTTGAGCCGCGTAAACCTGTTATGTTGACCGAGGACCAAATTATAGAACGCTATCAGCAAACCATGGATGCCTTATATCAACCGGTGACAACACCGCTGAGCGCAGAGGATTCTGATACATTAATCAATATGGCGACCTTGGTTCCGCAGTTATTTGAGCATGCAGAGATTGCTGGCAGAGTAAGTGCAAAAAGTCCGGCACTTGCCCGTTTGATTATTCAGCATCAGGTATGGGAACAAATAGAAGCTCAGCAAGTGGTTGATATGCAGCAAATGAAACAGAAGCAGCAACAAGAGTTTGAAGCTTTAATGGCTAAATTTAATGAAACTATTGAAGGATACGATGAGCAGATTGCCAAATATGAGCAAACGTTAAAAGAGTTCCAGTAAATGACTATATCTTTATGAACTTATTTAGTTAGTCATTTCTCATAAAACAATCGATATCAAATAACGAGAGTTAAGACAATAAAAAATCCCGCACGATGGCGGGATTTTTTATTGGATAACGATTATTTTTGCTTACTTGCGATCTTCAACTTTTACAAAATCACGGCGCGTTTCACCAGTGTATAACTGACGTGGACGACCGATTTTGAACGGTGCACTGTGCATTTCTAACCAATGGCTGATCCAACCTGAAGTACGAGCCAATGCAAAGATTACGGTAAACATTGACGTTGGGATACCGATAGCTTTCAAAATGATACCAGAGTAGAAATCAACGTTTGGATATAGATTACGCTCGATGAAGAACGGGTCTTCTAACGCAATTTTCTCTAGTGCCATCGCCAATTCAAGCTTAGGATCGTTGATACCTAGTGCTTCTAGTACTTCATCACAAGTCTCTTTCATTACTTGAGCGCGTGGATCGAAGTTTTTATAAACACGGTGACCAAAGCCCATTAGCTTCACTTCACGGCTCTTCACTTTTTCCATGAACTCAGGCACGTTTTCAACAGTACCGATTTCGTCTAACATCTCAAGAACAGCTTCGTTCGCGCCGCCATGTGATGGTCCCCATAGGGCTGCGATACCAGCAGCGATACACGCATAAGGGTTTGCGCCAGTAGAACCAGCTAAACGTACCGTTGACGTAGAAGCGTTTTGCTCATGGTCAGCGTGCAAGGTAAAGATTTTGTCCATTGCGCGAGTGATAACGTCGTTTTTCTCGTAGTCTACGTCAGCAGGTGTTGCAAACATCATGTATAAGAAGTTTTCTGCGTAGTTAAAGTCATTACGCGGATACATGAACGGTTCGCCTTGTGAGTATTTATAACTCATCGCAGCAAGCGTAGGCATCTTAGCAATCAGACGAATAGCTGTGATTTCGCGATGTTCTTCATTGCTCACGTCTAGGTCTTCATGATAGAACGCTGATAAGGCACCAACAACACCAACCATAATAGCCATTGGATGCGCGTCGCGGCGGAAGCCTTCAAAGAATTTACGCAATTGATCATGAACAGCAGTATGCTCGCGGATTTTTTCGAAAAAGTCTGCTTTTTGCTCAGCAGTAGGTAGGTCACCATGTAGAAGTGCATAAGCAACTTCTAGGTATTCAGCGTTGTTCGCTAGCTCGTCGATAGGGTAGCCGCGGTGTAATAACTCGCCTTTGCCACCATCAATATAAGTAATCTTTGATTCAACAGGAGCGGTTACTTTAAAACCAGGGTCATAAGACCAAAATCCTGATTCTTGTAAAGCAGCAATATCGATAACTGGGCGCCCTAAAGTACCTTTAATAATAGGAAGTTCGTATTCTTCACCATTCACGGTTAGTTTGGCATTAGTATCAGCCATAAATTGCTCTCCATTGGTTTGACTTGTTAGAATAAATTACTACAGACGCATACCCTCGCGTCATTGTCGGTTGAACGGTAAAAGTGCATTCAACTCATTTAGTACGCAGGGTATATTAGCAGCAATTCTTGATGATTTGAAAAAACTTTTATGGACCATGTGTCCAATTGGCGCGGTGTGGCGGTAGTTATTCGCTGTAATTTTTGTATCAAAATATGTCTGTCAGGTTATTTTGCTTAAAATTCATCTGTTTTTGAGCAAGTTTATAGCAGCATTATCGGAGCAATATTTTGGGTTTCTGAATATATTTTAGAGACAAAACTTATAAATAATGACACCAAAAACTGGCAGACTATGCCTAGTAAGCGGATTAAAGTTTGTCATAATAATTACTGTTAAAATCAGTATTATCCTTATTCATTCATTTATTGATTAAATATGTATATATTCTTACTGAATGGATAAATTTGTAATTATTGCTCAGGCATTTTATAATTGTAGGAATTAACTGGCACTAGCTTTGCGCGAATTAATAAATGACCATGTTATAGTGTTGTTCAGAGCGTCTTCTATTCATGCTTATTTACGATTGTCTGGTGTTACGATAGACCAAACCGCATTCTATGGTTTGAACTTTCTTCTTAACCAATCTTTTTTATTTGTTTAGCACAAGATTTTGAGTGCCTAATATAAGGTCTGCTCTGATATAGAAGACATAGTAACGTTGTCTTACTATTCATACGACCTCTAAAATAGACTGGTTAGTCGATGTTACTCATGTTTATTCTCTTTGTTGTATAATAGATAGGTTGTTTGATAGGCCTGTCGATTCGACAAGCGACATTGAACAGTCTATCAATACCTTTATATACATGATCCTTTCTTCATATTTAGCGCAAACTAAACGAAGTCAGCTAGCTCTTCCTTACTTTATTCGTCTCGTGTGTTGCTCAATGCTCAATTGGCACTATTTATGTCAGGCGTTGATAGCAGATACAGGAGTATAACCGCAAAAGGATGCCCGCTGTGAAAAGCAACCGACCTATTGATCTGCCTTTAAGCCAAGTGATTAGCGTTAATCGCTCACCGATCGCGATCGCCTCTATCTTGCATCGTATCTCTGGCATTATTTTATTTTTATTGATTCCTGTCATGTTATGGATACTACAGAACTCATTGGCATCGCCTGAGAGTTTTGCGACCGTATTTGACAACGTACTTGTGCGCTTTTTGGCATGGATATTTGTTGCCGCTATTGCATATCATTTTGTAATGGGTATCAAACATTTATTTGCTGATATGGGCATGAACGAAGAGCTAAAATCTGGCCGCACTGCCTCTATGGTCAGTTTTGTGATTGCAGCGATTTTAGTTGTCGCGTCATTTGTATGGGTGATGTTCTAATGATAAAAAATGATTCAGGAATCAAAAGTGCTACTGGTCTGACAGGTTCAGGCTCACGTGATTGGATTATTCAGCGTATTAGTGCTGTTGTTTTAGCCGTTTATAGTGTGGTGTTGCTGGGCTTCTTTTTGACCCATGGCGATGTCACTTTTGTTGAATGGTCATCATTTATGACCAGCCTACCAATGCGTCTATTCAGCTTGGTTGCAGTACTTGCACTAGCTGGTCATGCTTGGGTTGGGATGTGGACAGTATTTACTGACTATATTACAACAGGCAAACTGGGCTCAAGCGCAGCAGGTTTACGTTTAGTACTACAGTCATTGATGATTATCGCTATTTTAGTATTTCTATTTTGGGGCATCATGATTTTTTGGGGTAACGGTTTCGGTATCGCTGCCGTTTAACCATCTCATAAAAAGCTCTGATATCTATATATAACGACGGATGCATCCAACTAATACATTAGTTGGCAAAGTATTTTAGAGTCATCCGTTGATAGCCAAGAATAGTCATAGCATTGGACTAGCATTACTGATCAGCTAATCTGATTATAGTTGAGTAGGCTTAGTTCAGTATAACGATAGATATGCAAATTAAGTGGTTAACGACTATTAAGACTCTTTATTTTATAAGCGTAGAAATGGCCAAATAGTAAGCCTTTATAGCTGTAATAGAGATATCTTAAACAGTCTTTGATTTACTTTTACGCATTAACAGGCATTAGGAAAACCGTAATGGCAACTAGACAAGACAATACCATTAGTAATATCAAGACCTTAAACTACGATGCAGTTATCGTTGGTGGCGGCGGCTCAGGTATGCGTGCTTCATTGCATTTAGCGGAAGCGGGCATGAAGGTTGCAGTCCTTACCAAAGTATTCCCAACGCGTTCGCACACAGTTGCCGCTCAGGGTGGTATCGGTGCAAGTTTGGGCAACATGAGCAATGACAACTGGCACTTTCACTTCTATGATACAGTTAAAGGGTCAGATTGGTTAGGTGACCAAGACGCTATCGAATATATGTGCCGTGAAGCGCCAAAAGTAGTCTATGAGCTTGAGCACATGGGCATGCCGTTTGACCGTAACGAAGATGGTACGATTTATCAGCGTCCGTTCGGTGGTCATACATCTAACTATGGCGAAAAAGCAGTACAACGTGCTTGTGCCGCTGCTGACCGTACAGGTCATGCACTACTACACACGCTATATCAGAAAAACTTAGAGCAAGGTACTGAGTTCTTTATCGAGTGGATCGCCCTTGATTTGATCAAAGACGAAGCTGGTAACATCAACGGTGTCGTCGCGCTTGAACAAGAGACAGGTACGATTGCAGTATTCCAGTCACCAATTACTGTCCTAGCGACAGGTGGTGCTGGTCGTATCTTCGCCGCTTCTACTAATGCTTATATCAATACTGGTGACGGTATTGGTATGGCGGTACGTGCTGGTATTCCATTGCAAGATATGGAGTTCTGGCAGTTCCACCCAACTGGTGTTCATGGTGCAGGTGTACTATTGACTGAAGGTTGCCGCGGTGAAGGTGCTATCTTGCGTAACAAAGATGGTGAAGCGTTCATGGAACGTTATGCACCAACCGTGAAAGACTTGGCACCACGTGATCTTGTATCGCGTTCAATGGACCAAGAGATTAAAGAAGGCCGTGGTTGTGGTCCTAATGCTGATCATATCGTAATGGATATGACGCATCTAGGTGTTGAAACCATTATGAAGCGTCTACCATCAGTATTTGAGATCGGTAAAAACTTCGCCAACGTTGACATCACTAAAGAGCCAATTCCAGTAATCCCAACCATTCACTACATGATGGGCGGTATTCCAACCACCATTCATGGTCAAGTGATTGTACCGGATCTAGAAGCAGGTACGGATGAAGACGGCCTATATGCTAAAGGCAATGTGGTTAAAGGTCTTTATGCAATCGGCGAATGTGCTTGTGTAAGTGTACATGGTGCTAACCGTCTAGGTACGAACTCTCTACTAGATCTATTGGTATTTGGCCGTGCAGCTGGTAAGCATATCGTTGATGAGTTCCATCATGCAGATCATAACTACAAGCCACTTGATCCACGCGTACTTGACTTTACAGTAAAGCGTTTAGACAAACTGCAACAGTCTACTGAAGGCTACAACGCTCAAGACGTGGCTGATGAGATTCGTGCTACGATGCAAAAACACGCTAGTGTATTCCGTACGCAAGCGATGATGGACGAAGGCGTTGAGAAGATTTTAGCGCTAGGTGAAAAAATTGACAAGATTCATCTTGGCGATAAATCACAAGTATTCAACACAGCACGTATTGAAGCATTCGAAGTTGCTAACTTGTATGAAGTAGCAAAAGCGACAATGATATCTGCAGCGAAGCGTCATGAAAGCCGCGGCGCACACAGTGTATCTGACTATGATCGTCCAGAAGATGATGATTACGCACCTAACGGCCGTAATGACCACGATTGGATGAAGCATACTTTATGGTACTCTGAAGGCAATCGCATCATTTATAAGCCAGTACGTAAAGTGCCATTAACTGTTGATTATATCGAACCAAAAGTTCGCGTCTACTAATTCTAGACTGCATACTTTATATATAGTTGATAGATAACAGCAGTGTTAACATTTTATCCCTTATTAATTTATTAAAAAGGTGACCGCCAGCTACATGCTCATGCCAGCGCTACTATGCTATTAATTGGTATCCGATATTGGTTATCAGTGCTGATTAATAGCTAGCGCAAATATGTTGCAATCTTTGTATGCCCGCCATCACCTACGTGTGGAGTTTAGCATTATGAGCCGAGGTACTCGCACCATCGAAATCTATCGCTACGATCCTGATCTGGACGCAGCGCCACGCATGCAAACTTATACGATTGAGCTACTTGATTCAGATCGTATGTTGCTTGACGTACTATTACGCCTAAAGAAAGAAGATGAAACACTTACTTTCCGTCGCTCTTGCCGCGAAGGTATTTGTGGCTCTGACGGCATGAACATCAATGGTAAGAACGGTTTGGCATGTCTAATCAACATGAACACGCTACCAGAAAAAGTAACGGTTCGTCCGCTACCTGGTTTGCCAGTGGTTCGTGACTTGGTTGTCGATATGAACCAGTTCTATGAGCAATATGAGAAAGTACATCCTTACTTGATCAATGATCAGCCAGCACCGCCAACTGAGCGTTTACAGTCACCTGAACAGCGTGAAAAACTGAACGGTTTATACGAATGTATCCTATGTGCTTGCTGTTCAACCAGTTGCCCATCTTTCTGGTGGAACCCTGATAAGTTCCTAGGACCATCAGCGTTATTACATGCCTATCGCTTCGTTGCTGATAGCCGTGACGGTGATACTCAAGCACGTTTAGCTCGTTTAGACGATCCGTTTAGCTTGTTCCGTTGCCGCGGTATCATGAACTGTGTATCAGTTTGTCCAAAAGGCTTGAATCCAACCAAAGCGATCGGTCATTTACGTAATATGTTGATTGATCAAGCTGGTTAAGCATAAGTAATTGATCTTTATAGTTACTATACAAAAAACACCACCTATTCATTAGGTGGTGTTTTTGTTAGTTAAAAAGCTGATATATAGATTTATCACTGTTTATAGCTAACTTGTCATTTAAAAATATGGTGAATTTAGCCTATTGAAAAATAGGTATTAAATGATTTAAGAGTAAAACTGTATGGTCAATACGTTGGTTGTATGTAAGAAGAAATAATATATAGACAATCACCCTATATAATCGAATATAGACATAGTCGAATTTTGGTATAATTGCTTTGGTATTTAATGAGATGGTTAAAGTGTCTTTTTTAGCGCTTAATATGTATTGTTTAAACACATTATGACATTATCGGGCTAAAATACTATGCGCACAATGATTATGCGTTTATAATTGATGATAGATATTCATTACATAAATACCTAGTATTGAATAAACAAACTATGTCGAAAAAAATGGGCATGATAATCTATACAGCAATGTATGTCTGTCTGAAAAGGCAGAATTTATCAGCAAATTTAGGGTAATTCAGCATCAATAACCAGTTTATAGGTTAGCTGAAAATATAATTATCTATTAATAGCTTATCATTAATGGATTGGTTATGACTCAAAGAAGTATATATAAATTAATGTTGTGAAACGAGCTAGATAAGAAAACTGAGCGTTCACAAATAGTTTTATTTTTAGACGGGTATTGCAATAAGACTTGTTACCACTATTTAGCATCACTTGCTCTTGTAGACAATGACAGCAACATTCTATGGTGATGGCAATACTTAGGGATAAAAGTGTTTTATCGAATAGTATTTAACAGGATATGACACATTGTCTAACTACCTGAGCATACAACGACTGACACAATAATAAGCACGATTCCATTCATTTATCTATCAAATAGACGATTATTATGAATAGTATAACCAAAGAAAAATCTGGCCAAGTACATACTGAACTGGCTGCCGATAACGCCAACTATATAGAAGCTCTCTACGAGCAATACCTAACAGACCCTGATAGTGTTGATACTGACTGGCAAACGTACTTTGAACAGTATAAGTCGCAGAACGATGCTCAGCATAACGCTATCAAAGATCAGTTCTTATTACTTGCTCGTAATCAAACGGCAAATAAGAGTAGCAGTACTGATACTGACTCTAGCAGCTCTGCCAACTGTGATCCTAAGCAGATGGGCGTACAGCAATTAATCTCAGCATATCGTCGTCGCGGTCATCGCCGTGCCAAACTTGATCCTTTAGATTTGCATCCACGTGCAGCAGTAGAAGATTTGACGCTTGCTTATCATAACTTGTCAGAAGCTGATCTCGATACCGTATTCCCAACCAATGATTTAGTTATTGGTAAAGATGAAGCGACATTGCGCGAAATCATCGAAATCATGGAACGTGTTTACTGTGGCCATATCGGTGTCGAGTATATGCACGTTACCACCAGTACAGAAAAACGCTGGATGGAAGAATACCTAGAAACCAATCTAGGCTATATCAAATTCGATAAAGAAAAACGTCTGTCTATCCTTGAGCGCTTAACCGCTGCTGAAGGTCTAGAAAAATACCTTGCTCGTAAATATACGGGTGTTAAGCGTTTTGGTTTGGAAGGCGGTGAAAGCTTCATTCCTGCGATCAATGAAATCATTCAACGTGCTGGCGGATATGGCACAAAAGAAATGGTCATTGGTATGGCTCACCGTGGTCGCCTAAACCTACTAGTTAATATCTTAGGTAAAAACCCTGCAGACTTGTTTGATGAGTTTGATGGTAAAGTACAGCCAGAAAAAGGCTCAGGTGACGTTAAATACCACAATGGTTTTTCATCTAATGTGATGACACCGGGCGGTGAAGCGCATTTGGCTTTAGCATTTAACCCATCGCATCTTGAAATTGTCGCGCCAGTACTACAAGGCTCAGTACGTGCCCGTCAAGTGCGCCGTAACGATCAGCCACTACTAGATAATACTGGTGGTAATTCAGTATTACCTATCGTGATTCATGGTGATGCTGCTTTCGCTGGTCAAGGTGTGGTTCAAGAAACTTTCCAAATGTCACAGACCCGTGCTTATACCACTGGCGGTACTGTGCATATCGTGATTAATAACCAAGTTGGCTTTACTACTAGCCGTCAAGAAGATGTTCGTTCAACTGAATATTGTACTGACGTCGCTAAGATGGTTCATGCTCCTATCCTACATGTAAACGGTGATGATCCTGAAGCAGTCGTATTTGCTGCTCAGTTAGCATTAGATTATCGTCATAAGTTTGACAAAGACATCATCATCGATTTGTTCTGCTATCGCCGTAATGGCCATAATGAAGCAGATGAGCCATCTGCAACTCAGCCATTGATGTATGCTGTTATTAAGAAGCTTCCGACTACTCGTACTCTTTATGCGCAAAAACTTATCGCAGAAGGTATCTTGAATGCTGAAGAAGAGAAACAGTACGAAGATGATTATCGTGAGTCGTTAGACCGTGGTGATTATGTTGTTAGCTCACTGGTTCAAGAGCCTAACGAGCAACTGTTTGTAGATTGGAAACCTTATCTAGGTCATGATTTGGTTGATGACTGGGATACCAGTGTTGATATCGAAAAGCTCAAAGGTTATGGACGCCGTATGGCCGAAATGCCAGAAGGCTACAAGTTACAACGTCAGGTTCAAAAAGTTGTTGAGCAGCGTCTAGCGATGCAAACGGGCGAAGAGCCTCTTAACTGGGGTGCAGCTGAGACATTGGCTTATGCATCATTGGTTGATAACGATGGCGTATTAGTACGTATTACTGGTGAAGATGTTGGCCGTGGTACATTCTCACATCGTCACAGTGAAATATATAATGTCAATGATGGCAGCATGTATGTACCGTTGTCTCATTTGAGCGAAAATCAAGCGCGCTTTGCTACCTACAACTCATTGTTGTCAGAAGAAGCGGTACTAGCTTTTGAATATGGTTACGCGACCACTGTACCGAACGCATTGATCGTTTGGGAAGCACAGTTTGGTGATTTCGTTAACGGTGCTCAGGTTGTGATTGACCAGTTTATCTCAAGCGGTGAGACCAAATGGCAGCGTGTTTGTGGTTTGACGATGTTGTTACCACATGGCTTTGAAGGTCAAGGTCCTGAGCATTCATCTGCACGTTTAGAGCGTTTCTTACAGTTATGTGCTGAAGACAATATGCAGGTCATTACCCCAACGACTCCTGCGCAAATTTATCATGCATTACGTCGTCAGGCAGTACGTCCTATTCGTAAGCCACTGATCGTTATGTCACCAAAGAGCTTATTACGTCATAAGCTAGCGACTTCTAATCTAGAAGAGCTAGCTAATGGTAAGTTTGAGACGGTATTGCCAGAGATGGACGATCATAACGCAGATAAAGTGACTCGTATGGTTCTGTGTGGTGGTAAGGTTTATTATGATTTGTTAGAGCAGCGCCGTGCATTGGGTCTTGATCATGTGGCTATCGTTCGTATTGAGCAATTGTATCCATTGCCAGAGACTCGCTTAATCGCTGAAATCGAAAAATACAGCAACCTAACTGAAATCGTATGGACGCAAGAAGAGCCATTGAACCAAGGCGCTTGGTACTACTTAGCACCGCATATGTTCCGTATTGTCGTACCGCATCCAACCAAAGCAAAAGTCATGGAGCCAGTAGCGCGTCCTCCTAGTGCAGCCCCTGCAACAGGATCACCGAAATTGCATGCTCAACAACAGCAAGCACTTATTGCTGGTGGCCTTGGCATAAGTGTTGATGAATTAGCTCAGTAACACCTTGTCTAATCAAAAGATTATAGAAGATAAATGAATCAGGCGATGACAGTCAGTGCTTTTTAATAAAATATAAGCAAAGTTATTAGAAAATTACTGACTGCCTATCACGACTTAATAATAAGTATGAATATCCAAATCTAAGGAGTATATCGATGGCTGACATCAAAGCCCCCGTTTTTCCAGAATCGGTTGCCGATGGCACAATCGTTGAGTGGCATGTCACTGAAGGTCAACAAGTTAATCGTGATGACCTATTGGCTGAAATTGAAACTGATAAAGTTGTATTAGAAGTTGTGGCACCTGATGATGGTGTATTGACCAAAATCGTAAAGCAAGTTGACGATACTGTATTGTCTGATGAGCTTATCGCTCAGTTTGAAGCCGGTGCAAGTGCTGGTGCTAGCGCAGAAGAAGCACCAGCAGTAGATCCAGACCAACCAGCTGCGCCAGTTCAAGCAAAGCAAGCTGCTGATGGTGGCGAGCCTGTTCAAGCAACAGATAAGAAAGGCGAAGCTGATCATAAAGATCAAAGCCCAGCAGTTCGTAAAGCAGCAAAAGAGTCAGGCGTAGATCCTAAAGAAGTTGAAGGTAGTGGCCGCGGTGGTCGTGTAACCAAAACTGATATGGCTAACCCAACATTGAAATCAGACAGCAGCATCAAGTCTGACAGTGGTCGTCCTGTTGCTGAATCAATGGGTGAGCGTACTGAAAAACGTGTTCCAATGACTCGTCTTCGTAAGCGTGTTGCTGAGCGTCTATTATCAGCATCACAAGATACAGCGATGTTGACGACGTTTAACGAAGTGAACATGAAGCCCTTGATGGACATGCGCGCTAAGTACAAAGAGAAGTTTGAAAAACGTCATGGCGTGCGTTTAGGCTTTATGTCGTTATTCGTAAAAGCAGCGACAGAAGCACTAAAACGCTTCCCAGCAGTAAATGCTTCACTAGATGGTGATGATATTGTTTATCATGGCTTCTATGATATCGGTGTAGCAGTATCTTCAGATCGTGGCTTGGTTGTTCCAGTATTACGTGATACTGATCGCATGAGTATGGCTGACGTTGAAAGCACAATCCGTGAGTTTGGCGGTAAAGCACAGCAAGGTAAGCTTGGTCTAGAAGACATGACTGGCGGTACGTTCACTATCTCTAACGGTGGTGTATTTGGTTCATTGATGTCAACACCTATTCTGAACCCACCACAAACTGCTATCCTAGGTATGCATGCTATCAATGACCGCCCAATGGCAGTCGATGGTAAAGTTGAAATCTTACCAATGATGTACTTAGCACTATCTTATGACCATCGTATGATTGATGGTAAAGAAGCAGTACAGTTCTTGGTAACTATCAAAGAATTGGTCGAAGACCCTGCAATGCTACTACTAGACCTGTAAGCTTTTAAGCTTGTATTGGCAACCGCTGATACAAGCTTTTTAACTTTGGTATAGATAATGATTTTTATTAATCAGCGATCGCTTTATGCGCTGATAACTGTATTTAAATGAATTTAATAATGGTGATTTGCTATTGATAAGTGAGTCTATCTCACTGACATAGTGTATTAACTGTTCAGTGTAGATAACGCTGATCTATCAGCAAGATAACAACCAGTTTAAATGACACATACAATTAAAAATAGGAACGTACTATGAAAGACAATTATGATTTAGTCGTCATCGGCGGCGGTCCTGGTGGTTACGAAGCAGCTATTCGTGCAGGCCAGCTCGGTATGAGCGTTGCTTGTATCGAAAAGCGCGTTTATAAAGGCGAGCCAGCACTTGGTGGTACTTGCTTAAACGTTGGTTGTATCCCATCAAAAGCCCTACTTGACAGCTCACATCGTTACGAAGCTACTAAGCATGACCTTGACGAGCACGGTATCAGTACTGGTGACGTTGCTATCAATATCGAAAAAATGATAGAGCGTAAAGAAGGTATTGTTAAGCAGTTGACTGGTGGTGTTGCAGCGTTGCTAAAAGGCAATGGTGTTGACTGGCTACAAGGTTGGGGTACTTTAGTTGACGGTAAAGGTACTGACAAAAAAGTCAAATTTACTGCTCTAGAAGACGAAAGCGAAACAACGATCACTGCTAAGAATGTCATTCTTGCGGCAGGTTCTGTGCCTATCGAAATTCCTGTTGCCAAAACTGACGGTGACCGTATTGTTGATTCAACTGGCGCACTTGATTTCACCTCAGTCCCTAAGCGTCTAGGCGTTATTGGTGCTGGTGTTATCGGTCTTGAGCTTGGTTCAGTATGGCGTCGTCTAGGTGCAGAAGTAGTCGTATATGAAGCACTTCCTAGTTTCTTAGCTGCTGCTGACAAAGACATCTCAAAAGAAGCTGGCAAAATGCTGAAGAAGCAAGGTCTTGATATCCGTGTTGATACCAAAGTAACCAATGCTGAAGTACAAGGCGACCAAGTTGTCGTCACTAGCGAAAGCAAAGGTGAGTCTTCTGAAGAAAGCTTTGACAAGCTAATCGTTTGTGTTGGTCGCCGTGCTTATTCTGAAAAACTGCTTGGCGAAGACAGCGGTATCACGTTGACTGAACGTGGCCTTATCGATGTTAATGACCAGTGCAAAACCAATCTTGATGGCGTTTATGCTATCGGTGATTTGGTCCGTGGTCCTATGCTTGCGCACAAAGCTATGGAAGAGGGCATGATGGCTGTTGAGCGTATTCATGGCGAAAAACCTCAAGTTAACTATGACACTATCATCAATGTCATTTATACTCACCCAGAAATCGCATGGGTAGGTTTGACTGAGCAAGAAGCTGAAGAAGCTGGCTATGAAGTTAAAACAGGTTCTTTCAACTTAGCTGCCAACGGTCGTGCATTAGCGCAAAGTGAAGCGCAAGGTTCTGTGAAAGTAGTTGCTGATGCAAAAACAGATCGTCTATTAGGTATGCATGCTATCGCTGCTGGTGCTGGTGATATCGTCCATCAAGGTATGATCGCGATGGAATTTGTTTCTAGCATTGAAGACTTGCAGTTGATGACGTTTGCTCATCCAACTATTTCAGAAGCAGTACATGAAGCTGCTCTATCTGCAGATGGTCGTGCTATTCACGCTATCCAGCGCAAAAAGCGTAAGAAATAAGTAGTTGCTCGTTTAGTTATTATCGATTTACAACCTGATTGGGGTATCGCTATCTTGGTGATACCACAATCATGAGTGCGTCAGACGTATGATTAATATTTGTATGTACGCACTTGATTTCACTTTTTATTAATTGTAAAAAATAAAGGATACAATCAATGAATTTACATGAGTATCAAGCAAAAGAGCTATTAAAAAGCTACGGTTTGCCAATTCAAGAAGGCATTATCGCTCATAACGGCGAAGAAGCTGCTGCAGCTTTTGATAAAACTCCAACTGACATTGCGGTAATTAAAGCGCAAGTACATGCTGGTGGTCGCGGTAAAGCTGGTGGTGTAAAGCTAGTTAAAACTCGTGAAGAAGCTAAGCAAGTTGCTGAAGAGCTGATCGGTACTAACCTAGTAACGTTCCAGACTGATGCTGATGGCCAGCCAGTAAACTTCGTATTAGTTGCAGAAGATATGTATCCAGTACAAACTGAGCTATATCTTGGCGCAGTCGTTGATCGTGCAACTCGTCGTGTAACTTTCATGGCATCTACCGAAGGTGGTGTAGATATCGAAGAAGTAGCACACAGCACTCCAGAAAAAATCTTCAAAGTAAATGTTGATCCTTTAGTTGGCTTGATGCCTTTCCAAGCGCGCGACGTTGCGTTCAAACTTGGTCTAGAAGGCAAGCAAATCAATCAATTCGTTAAATTGATGACTGGCGCTTATAAGGCATTCGTTGAAAACGACTTTGCTCTAATGGAAATTAACCCATTAGCTGTTCGTGAAAATGGCGAAATCGTTTGTGTTGATGGCAAAATCGGTATCGACTCAAACGCACTATATCGTCTGCCAAAAATCGCAGCACTACAAGACAAGACTCAAGAAAATGAGCGTGAGCTTAAAGCAGCTGAATTTGACCTAAACTATGTTGCTCTAGAAGGTAACATCGGTTGTATGGTTAACGGTGCTGGTCTTGCTATGGCGACCATGGATATCATCAAACTGTATGGCGGCAAGCCTGCTAACTTCTTGGACGTTGGCGGCGGCGCAACTAAAGATCGCGTTGTTGAAGCGTTCAAAATTATCCTAGAAGACAGCAGTGTTGAAGGCGTTCTAATCAACATCTTCGGCGGTATCGTACGTTGTGACATGATTGCAGAAGCTATTATCGCTGCTATCAAAGAAGTTGACGTACAAGTACCAGTTGTTGTTCGTTTAGAAGGTAACAACGCTGAGCTAGGCGCACAAATCCTAGAAGAGTCTGGTCTGAAATTGATTTCAGCTCAAGGTTTATCTGACGCGGCTCAAAAAATTGTCGATGCTGTTAAAGCGTAAGTCTTTAAACATAAGTGTTTAGAGATAAACGCTTAGGCATAGTAGTCAAATCGTAATAGCGGTTTTTATAATAAAAATTGGTTATCAAAATTAGATAATGATAGTTATAAAGGCCACTGTTACAAGACAACCGAATACAAGGAAAATATAATGAGTGTATTAATCGATAAAGATACCAAAGTATTGGTACAAGGTTTTACTGGTAAAAATGGTACGTTCCATTCTGAACAAGCCATCGAATATGGTACAAAAGTAGTTGGCGGCGTAACGCCAGGCAAAGGCGGTCAAACGCACCTAGGCCTACCAGTATTTAACACTATGGCGGAAGCCATGGAAGCGACTCAAGCTGACGCTTCTGTTATCTACGTACCAGCACCATTTGTACTAGACTCTATCGTTGAAGCAATCGATGCTGGCGTTAAGTTGATCGTTGTGATCACTGAAGGCGTACCGACTATCGATATGCTAAAAGCAAAACGCTATCTTGAAGAAGCTGGCGACGTACGTTTGGTTGGTCCTAACTGCCCAGGCGTTATCACTCCAGGTCAGTGCAAAATCGGCATCATGCCAGGCCATATCCATCAGCCAGGTAAAGTGGGTATCATCTCACGCTCTGGTACGTTGACTTATGAAGCCGTAGCTCAGACTACTAAGCTTGGTTTTGGTCAGTCAACTTGTATCGGTATCGGTGGTGATCCTATCCCTGGTATGAACCAGATTGACGCATTGAAACTGTTCGAAGCTGATCCACAGACTGAAGCTATCATCCTAATCGGTGAGATCGGTGGTACTGCTGAAGAAGAAGCTGCTGCTTATATCAAAGACCATGTAACTAAGCCAGTTGTTGGTTATATCGCTGGTGTTACTGCTCCAGAAGGTAAGCGTATGGGCCATGCTGGCGCTATCATCTCTGGTGGTCAAGGTACTGCTGAAGAGAAGTTTAAGGCGTTTGAAGATGCTGGTATCGCGTATACACGTGACCCATCTAAACTTGGCGATAAGCTAAAAGAAGTTACTGGTTGGTAAAATAGGCATTAGTCTACTAACTACTAAAACTCTATTGAATTACTGCTAAGACACCCCTACAATGGGGTGTCTTTTTTTTTGCCTGAAAATTTTATGAAAAATAAAATATTAGTTACTGGCGGTGCTGGATATATCGGTTCCCATACTTGCATAGCATTGCATGAAGCAGGCTATAATATTGTTGTATACGATAACTTATCCAATAGTAGCCGTGAAGCGATCAATCGCGTCTCTATGCTTATTGGACAGCCTGTTGAGTTTATCAAAGGCGATATACGAGATGCTGAATCACTCAAAAAATTATTTTCTGCACATCATTTTTTTGGCGTCATTCATTTCGCTGGGTTAAAAGCAGTGGGAGAATCAGTCGCCAAGCCATTGTTATACTATAATAACAATGTCAGCGGTACCATTACATTACTAGAAACCATGGCAGAGTATGACGTTAGGAATCTGGTATTTTCATCATCTGCCACTGTCTATGGCGACCCTGAAAACCTACCTATAAATGAGAGCTCAAAGCGCTCTTGTACCAACCCTTATGGACAAAGTAAGCTTGCTGTTGAAAATATCTTAGAAGACCTAGCCGTATCCGATAGCAGTTGGAATTTGATCCCTCTTAGGTATTTTAATCCAGTAGGGGCCCATCCATCAGGAGAAATTGGGGAAGACCCAAATGACATTCCTAACAACTTGATGCCTTATATTTCTCAAGTGGCCGTCGGTAAGCTCGAAAAGCTCAGTATTTTTGGTAATGACTATCCTACTGTCGATGGAACAGGTGTCCGTGACTTTATTCATGTTACTGATTTGGCTCAAGGTCACGTTTCTGCACTAAATTATCTAGATAAACAAGCCAGTCTAAATGAAGATGGCACGACGCAAAACTCAGTAGGCTTTTTACCTATTAACTTAGGTACTGGCAAAGGTACGTCTGTATTAGAATTGGTATCTGCATTTTCTAATGTATCTGGACAGGCTATTCCTTATCAGTTTACAGATCGTCGGGCAGGTGATATTGCCAGTTGTTATGCCAGTGCTAATAAAGCGAAAAAGTTGTTAGGGTGGCAAGCTGAACTATCGATTGCTGATATGTGTCAAGATACATGGCGTTGGCAGAGCATGAACCCGAATGGATACAATGTATCTTGATACTTGTTAAGCTATCATCGTTTATCTACTACCTTATTCTCACTTAACTTTTGAAACAGTCTTATTTATATGAAAAAAATCACTCACGCTGTTATTCCTGTCGCAGGCTTTGGTACCCGTATGTTGCCATTGTCGAAATCTGTACCGAAAGAGTTGTTACCGCTTGGCAATCGTCCTGCTATTCATTACGTGGTTGAAGAGGCTGTCGCTGCTGGTATCAAGCATATTGTCTTGGTCGGTCATGCGCAAAAGAGCGCGATTGAAAACTACTTTGATATCAATGCCGAGTTGGATAATCAGTTACGTCACAAGGGCAAAGATGAGCTGGCTGATAGCTTAAACTGGTTGCCAGAAGACGTAACTGTATCGATGATACGCCAAGGTAAGGCGTTAGGCTTGGGTCATGCGGTATTGGCAGCGCGCCCAATCATCGGTGAGCATGACTTTGCCGTATTATTGCCTGATGTCGTGCTTGATCCGTTTACCACTGATATGTCAGCTGATAATTTGGCCTTTATGCTAGATGCCTTTTCTACAGATGGTCACTCACAGATATTAGTTGATCAAGTAGCGGATGAAGATGTACATAAATATGGTATTGCTCAACTCAATGAAGAGTTTGGTAAGTTGAATGATATCGGTGATAAGACAGATGCTAATGCTAGCTTTAAAGTAGCTGGTTTTGTCGAAAAGCCCAACTTAGCCGCTGCTCCTTCCAATCTGGCTGTGGTAGGGCGCTATGTATTCAGCAATAAGATATTTGATTACCTGTCCAATACTAAAGCTTCAGTCGGTGGTGAAATTCAGCTGACAGATGCGATTGACTCGCTCATTAGTGAATATGGTGTCCATGTCACAACTATGCGTGGTGATAGCTACGATGCAGGCGATATGCGTTCGTATATGCAGGCATTCATCTATTTTGCTGAGCAGCAACTAGCAGATGATGAGTAACTGATGAAAGAAATAAAGGGCGACAAAACATATAGTAGTGCTCGACATTCTAAATACTGGCAGCAACTACAAGCGCTTGCAAAGCATCCATGGTCGCTTGCACAATTATTTGCGCAAGATGATAAGCGTGCCAAGCATTTTAGCGTGCAGGCTGGTGCGCTGTATATGGACTTTAGTAAGCAGCGTATCGATCAGACAGTATTGTCTAACTTACTGAGTTTGGCTGATAGTTGTGAGCTGGATGCTCGTATTGATTCGTTATTACAAGGGGCGATGGTAAATACCAGCGAGCAGCGTGCTGCATTGCACACAGCGTTACGATTGCCAGAGACAGCGACATTACAAGTCGATGGACAAAATGTCGTCACTGATGTACATCATAGTTTGTCACAAGTAGCACGCCTCTCAGAGCGCGTGCGCAATGGCACGTGGCGCGGGTTTTCTGGCAAGGCAATTACAGATGTTGTCAATATTGGGGTTGGCGGCTCTGATTTAGGACCGCTGATGGCAACTACAGCGCTTGATGAATGGGCAGATACCAGTATTAAGGTGCATTTTGTCTCCAATATGGACGGTACGCAGCTTGATAATTTGCTCAAGCATTTAAATCCTGAAACCACACTATTTATTATCTCTTCCAAATCCTTTGGTACGGTTGATACTTTATCAAATGCTAAGACAGCATTATCTTGGCTACTTGCGACGGCAAAACTCCGTGCAGGCACAGAAGATAGTGTATTGCGTCGACACTTTATCGGCATTTCAGCCAATAGTGAAAAAATGAGTGCTTGGGGAATTCATCCTGAGCATCAGTTGCAGCTTTGGGAATGGGTCGGCGGGCGCTTTTCTTTATGGTCGGCGATAGGCCTTGCCATTGCTATTCGTATTGGTATGAATGGCTTTAAAGCTTTATTAAGCGGTGCTCATAGTATGGATGAGCATTTTGCACAAGCTGACTTTGCCGACAATTTACCCGTACTGTTAGGCTTGCTAGCTGTTTGGAACAGTACTTTTTTAAAAGTAAATGCGCACACTGTATTGCCTTATGATGGCCGATTGGGATATTTACCCAGCTATTTAACCCAGCTAGAGATGGAGAGTAACGGTAAGTCTGTTACTCGGAACGGGGATCATATTGACTATGATACGTGTCCAATTCTATGGGGTGAAATTGGCTCAAATGCACAGCATGCATTCTATCAGCTGCTACATCAAGGCACGCAGCAGGTCTCCTGTGACTTTATCGCTTGCGTACGTCGCTACGGTGATGAGGCGCCAAACTCCTCATTGCAGCAACAGCACGAGTTGTCTTTAGCAAATTGTTTGGCGCAAAGTCGAGTATTGGCATTTGGTAATGCTGCTGTAACAGATCTGGTCGATCCACAGACAGTGTCCGAAGCAGACAAGTATAAGTACTACCGTGGGAATCAACCGTCAACCACATTACTGATTGATGAGCTGACGCCGCATAGCTTAGGCGCATTGATAGCGCTCTACGAGCATAAGGTCTATGTCATGGCCAGTATCTGGGATATCAATCCGTTTGATCAATGGGGCGTCGAGATGGGTAAGCAAATGGCAGACTCCGTACACCATGCTATGCAGCACGTGCAGCAAGATTCTCAAGGTCTATTCGATACATCTACTGACCAATTACTAAAGCGTATCAAACAGCTGTCCTAGCGATAGTGGTGTGTCAATAATATAGGAAAGCACGCTCATGGAAACGGTTTTAGATGGTAGCCATATGAATAAATACAATAATGAATCTGAACCAAACCAATTAACTGATTCCACAGTTTGTGTGCTTATTGGTCACAGCATAGAGGCAATTACCAGTGCAGTGGTGCTAGCAAGTCTCGGTCAGCGTGTGCATCTCTACGCAGACAAGACACTACTGACGCAGCAGATACAGCAATATAGTTTTGAGCATCATCTGCAAGCGCTATGGCAAATGTATGAGCAGCAGCAGGTTATTACTAGTAAGGAATTACCAGCTAGTGCCGATATGCTAATAAAAGGTTATGAAGCAGTAGGCCATGACAAAACTGATGCTCAAAGTACGGTAACACTTTATTGGTTGTTTTTAGACAGTGTCAAGCTGGCATGGACAGAAGACAGTTGGATTACCGCATTTAATCACAGCTATCAGCAGGCGCTACCTGTGATTATGAGCGGCATTGAGCAATTAGGCCATGTAGCCGATTTGGCTCAGCGTTTACAACGTGCTTGGGTCTATTATGTGCCATTTGTATTCTTACAGGACGGCGATGCGTATAGCTCGATGTTGAATCCTTCGTTATGGCTACTAGGTGAAAAGACAGCTAGTAGCAGCCAGCACTTGAATGTGTTGAAGCCTTTAATGCAGCACGCACGAGCTACTCATCATGCTGATATCGCAACGATAGAGTTTGCCCGTAGCAGCATCATGGCGATGCTAGCGACTAGAGTAAGCTTTATGAATGAGATGTCACGTTTGGCTGATAGTCAAAATGTCGATATCAGTCAAGTCAGTCGCATTATGGGATTGGATGAGCGGGTAGGCAGCAGTTATTTAAAAGCAGGGTGGGGATTCGGTGGTAATACTTTGCCTACCGAGCTGGCTAAATTGCAACAATCAAGCCGTACACACAGTTTGGATATGCCTTTATTGCAATCTATTATGCATATCAATGAAGACCAAAAAGAGCTGATATTCCGTAAATTTTGGCAATATTTTGATGGGTTCATTGACAATAAAACCGTGATGATTTGGGGTGGTAGTTATAAATCAGGCTCAGGACGTACCGCTGGTTCAGCTATCCATCCGTTGTTAGCATTACTATGGTCTTATAATATTCGCACACTGGTTTATAGTGACAAGGCACAGCACGAGCTTGCCGAGCCTTATCAGCAACAACCTTTGCTTGAGCTGATTGCTAGTCCTTATCAACAGCTTTGCGATACCCATGCTATTTTTATTGTTAGTTGGTCACCACGAGATCAATTAGATATTGGCAAAATCAATCAACAAGCTATGCCTGTATTTGATGCGCAAAATGCCCTGACACGCTCGCAAATTAATAGCTTAGTAGGTGACTATATGGGTATTGGCCGAACTAAATAGTTTGGTTTGAGGTTTTCTTTGTATAGAAAAAAGGCTCGCTAATACTCATTAGCGAGCCTTTTTTTTGACTTATCATCAGAACTGTTTTACTGGGTTAATGACTTTATGCTGGTACGGCACCTTGCGTTGCTAGCCATTGCTGAATGTCTTGAGTTTTAGCAGCCAGTAATGGTTGATCACCGCGACTTTCGATATTCAATCTGATAAGCGGCTCGGTATTCGATGCTCGCAGATTGAAGCGCCAGTCACCAAAATTCAGACTGAGACCATCGAGTGTCGATTTATTTGGATTCTGTGAACTAAACTTCTCTTCAATAGCATCGATGATAGCTGGTGCGTCATAGGTTGTAAGACGGAAGTTTAGCTCACCTGAGCTAGGATAGGCAGCAATATAGCCTGTGACCAATTCGGATAGTGTTTTACCGGTGATAGACAACAGCTCAATGGTCAATAACCATGGAATCATGCCACTGTCGCAATAGAAGAAGTCGCGGAAATAGTGATGGGCAGACATTTCACCGCCATAGACAGCACCTGAGTTACGCATGACTTGCTTGATAAATGAGTGTCCAGATTTACTAATGACAGCCTTACCGTTGTGTTCCTCTATCACTGCCTCGGTATTATAAATCACTCGTGGATCATAGACGATTGATTCACTCGGGTATTTATTTAAAAATGCTTGAGCGAGCATACCGACGATATAGCTGCCATCAATAAATTCGCCACGTTCATCGAATAAAAAGCAGCGATCAAAGTCACCATCAAAAGCAATGCCAAGATCAGCGTTATTTTCCAAAACGGCTTGCTGGGTAGCCACTCTATTGGCTTCGATCATAGGGTTGGGGATGCCGTTAGGGAAGCTACCATCTGGTGTATGATGCAATTTAATCACTTCAATCGGTGCATCTGCTTGTGCTAATTTATCAACTAATAAATCGACCACAGGACCTGCACTACCATTGCCTGAATTAACGACCAGTTTAAGTGGTTTTAGTTTATCAGTATCGATAAAAGTCATGACATGATCGATGTACGCGCTTTTATCCGTCAATAACTGTAATTTGCCTGATTGATTATCCGTAGTGAACTGCCCAGATTCTGCAAGTGCTTGAATCTCTGCCAAACCATCATCAGCGCTGATTGGTTTTGAATGTTCTTTAACCAGTTTTAGGCCATTATAATTGATAGGGTTATGACTGGCAGTCACTTCGATACCACCTAACGCCTGATAGTGACTGGTGGCAAAATATACTTCTTCGGTACCACTCATGCCCAAATCAATCACATCAACGCCAGCATCCATCATACCAGTGATAGCGGCTTGTTTTAATTGCTCACTAGAGTGGCGAATATCACTACCAATGACGATAGCTGGTTTTAGATCTACTATATTATCGGCTTGGGTTTGAGCCGCTGCCCGATAACGTCGATATAAAATCTGTGCAAACGCGCGCCCGATACGGTAGGCAATATCTTCATCGAGATTGACCCCAAGCTCACCCCGAATGTCATAGGCTTTAAATGAGCTGATAGTAAGAGGGTCGAATTTCGCGGCTGGTTGATAGTTGGTGGTCGCAGAAGTGGACATAATGATAAAGTTCCTCGCGCATGAGCAGTGGTAAAATGAAGTCGTCAGTAGCACAATTATAAGCCAAGCTGTGTTCAATGATACACTAACTATGAGACGAATCAGCAAACAACACATAAAACGATAAGAGCCGCCATTATGAGTATTTTAGACAATAAAGTTAACGTGCCTGTACCAGTACAAGGAACACCAGAAGCCACTGGCCAGCTTGATGATTTGTTAGCGTTGATGGCACGACTAAGGGCAGACTGTCCGTGGGACAAAAAGCAAACCAACCATAGCCTTATTCCGTATGCCATCGAAGAGGCTTATGAGCTAGGCGAAGCGGTACAAAGCGATGATGATGAAGATATCAAAGGTGAGCTTGGCGATGTGCTGCTGCAAGTGGTGTTTCATTGTCAGATGTATGCGGAGCAAGGGCGCTTTGATATGAGTGATGTTATTACAACCTTACAAGAGAAGTTAGTTCGCCGTCATCCACATGTGTTTGAAGCCGAAACGCTCAAAGACGATGCGGCAGTAAAAATACGCTGGGACGAAATCAAGCTCGAGGAGCAGCAGGCACGCGAAGCACGTGGTAAATCAAAACGTCGCTTAGATCAGGTTAAGGCGGGTAGCGCATTGATGCAGGCGCAAGATGTACAAAAGCAAGCGTCAAAGTTGGGTTTTGATTGGGAAGGTATTACAGGTGCTGTAGATAAGTTAGACGAAGAGATTGCTGAGCTAAAAAATGAGTTGATGGATAAATCTAACGAAGCTGCTAAATACGACATGAGCAAAGCTAACATCAGAGAGGTTGAAAAAGAATTAGGTGACTGTATGTTTGCACTGGTGAATGTAGCACGTAAACTAAACCTCGATGCAGAAGCGGCTACCTTAACCTGCGTGCATAAATTTAAGTCACGCTTTGGTTATATTGAGGAGCAGCTAGAACTCGCTGGCAAGCGTATCGAAGACAGCGATATAACAGAAATGGATGCACTGTGGGAAGCGGCGAAACAACATGAACGCTCATCCTAAAGACTCGTTTGCTAGCCTAGCCAAAACTGCTATTTTAGGTTGTGTTTTGGCTATTCTGATGCTTGATAATACTAATGCTGCGCCCTGTTTTGATAATCCTCAAAGCGCTTATGAGTACCTGTTGTCACTAGAAAATGCCAAAACTCAAGCACGTGAGCAATATATTGTGAATATCAATCGAGCAAACGAAGGCGAGCTGGTTTCGTTAGATGGTATCGGTAGCAGCAAAGCGCAGGCGATAATTTTATATCGTGACATGTTTGGTGATTTTAAGACAGTGGACGAGTTAGCAAGGGTGAAAGGTATCGGTGCAAAAACGGTAGAGAAAAACCAAAGACGTTTAAGCGTGCGCGATTAATGACGGTGTTTTGCATTAATTAACCCCAATATTGACAAAATAGCATGTAAGTAAATGTCATAACACCCCCAGTAGGTCCAAAATTTGTTAAACTAGCGGGTACATCCGCCTGATAAACGCTGTGTTATTCAGGGGTAGTTAAAGAATACCGGCGAGGAGTAGATGCATGGCCGAGCGTGCCGCCAAGCAGTTAGAACTGAACAAATCTGAATTACCCAATTCCATTACTGAAGTGATTGCCACATTGACCCGTGCTGGGTTTGATGCGTATATCGTTGGTGGTGGTGTGCGCGATACTTTATTAGGTCTGCGCCCGAAAGACTTTGATGCCGTCACCGATGCCAAGCCACATGAGATTAAAGATGTCTTTGGTAAGCGCTGCCGCATTATCGGTCGCCGCTTCCAGTTAGCGCATGTGTATTCAGGTCGCGAGTTGATTGAAGTTGCTACTTTCCGTGGTCCACCAACCAGTGATGCTAATACCAATCAAGATGGTATGATTCTGCGCGACAATGTTTGGGGCGATATCCAACAAGATTTCTCCCGTCGCGACTTCTCTATTAATGCGCTTTATTATCAACCGCTCAAAGGCATCGTTCATGATTTCTGTGGCGCGCTTGATGATATTGATAACAGAATCATTCGTCTATTGGGCAATGCGCCAGTACGTATCGAAGAAGATCCTGTGCGCTTGTTACGTGCCTTACGTTTCAAAGCCAAGTTGGGTTTTGAGTTTGATGAAGCGTTGTCTGCTCAATTTAATGATGGGAACTGGGCGCTGCTTGAGCAAATATCACCGCATCGTCTCTATGATGAAACGCAAAAGATGTTTACCGGTGGCTATCTAGTACCCCTATTGCCATTATTGTTTGAATCAGGTGCGATTGATAGTCTCATTATCTATCCACCGTCTGAGCCAAGTGCTTTAGTCAATCAGGTAGCTATCAACACCGATAAGCGTATTGCAGCGGGCAAGAGTATCAACCCTGCGTTCTTCTATGCTGCCTTACTGTGGGAAAATTACCTGCATCAATTGGCAAAAGCCAAGAAGCGTAATATGCCGTTTGCCGAAGCGCAAATGCATGCGGCTGGTAAAGTCATTGACCGTCAGCGTATCAAAACCGCTATTCCGAAATTTGCTGAGCAATTTATCCGTGATATCTGGATATTGCAGCCGAAACTTGCAGCCCCGCGTAGCAAACAAATCGTTCAGCTATCAGAGCATCCGCGTTTCCGTGCGGGCTTTGACTTTTTGTTATTGCGTGAGCAATGCGGTGATGCTGAGCATCCGCTATCAGAGTCAACCAACGATATGGGTGACTGGTGGCAGACGTATCAAACCTTGTCTGAACAAGAGCAGCAGCAGGCGATTGATGAATTTGACGAAAACATTCGCCGAGGTGCTTATAAAAAAGGGCAACGTGGTCGCGGACGTAATCGTCAAGAATCAAAAACACAGACTACTGATAATGCAACACCTAATCAGAACAGTACAAAGCAAAATAAAGCCGATGACCGTGCTGAAAAAGGTAGAAATGATCAAACAATGGTAAATGATTCGTCAAATATTCCAGCCCGTCGCCGCCGCGCTGCCAGCCAATCTAAAGCTGGTCGCAATGATAGTGGCAGACATAACGTGCAGCAAGTAGAGCAAGACAATAACGAGCTTGCTCAGTTGCAGCAATTGTCTCTTGCTAGTAATAAACAATCGGCAAGTCAACAGGCAAAGCCTAAGCCATTATTTGTTATCGAGCACGAGAACGTTGTGCCACCTTTACAGAAGCAACTGTCAGCTGATAATACGTCGAAACGTAGTAAAGCACCTGTGCGAAAGCCAGCATCAACCAATCAAGATGCAACAAGGCAAGCGGTTAAAGCCGAGCGCGTAAATAGTAGCACTCAGCCGTCTAATACTGACCAGCCAGAAGTTCAGGCATCAGCTAGACCAACTCGCTCGATCGCAAGATTACCTGCGCTAGTCAGTATGAATAATGAGCCAATCCCGCATAAGCGTCGCCGTCGTCAACCTACTGTAGACAGTACGAGCAATATCGAAGTACAAGGCAATAGCGATGCGAAGGACAGTAACAATCGAGCACAGCCAAAGGCAAAGTATGCGAAAAAAGCGCCTAAGCCTGCAGTTGAGTCCACTGCTAAAAGCGATACTAAAAATGTAAAGGAAGTAAGTAGCAAGGCAGTAGATAGCAAAGACGCTACAAAAACTGCTGCACCTGCGAGAGCCAAGAAGTCGGTGAAAGCAACTACTGCAAAGGCTGCTAAAGCGAAGCAAGATACGAATGATCAGATGCCTGCTATAAAAGTAACTGATAACAAAGGCCCTGTACCATCGAAGCGCCGCCGCCGTCAGCCTAGTACTGAAAGCGCATAATATGAATAACAGTACAGATAATAGTAACTGGGTTACCTGTTATGTGGGCTTGGGTAGCAACCTCGCTAATGAGCTAGGTTCGCCTGCCGATCATTTGCAGCAGGCACTTGCAGTAATGCGAGCACATGAGCAGGTACGTGAAGTAAGTGTATCTTCTTTTTATGCTTCAGCACCGATGGGTCCGCAAGATCAGCCAGATTTTGTTAATGCAGTAGCTGGTTTTGAAACGACACTTACCCCTTATGAGCTGCTTGCTTTTTGTCAGCAGTTAGAGAGCATGGCCAAGCGGGCACGTTTGCGTCGTTGGGGTGAACGTAGTCTAGATGTTGATATTTTGCTATACGGCGAGACGCAGATTACTGATCCAACACTGACAATACCGCACGCTGGTTTAAGTGAGCGCAATTTTGTCTTAATACCACTGCGAGAGTTGGCACCACACTTAACCATCGCGGGTAAGTCTATAGGTGACTATTCCCAAAGTCGCGATTGGACAGGTTTAACATTACTATCAAGCGATTGATTATAAGTAATTGATGCTAAGTGATAGACATTAAATGTTTGAAAGATTCGTCTAACGTATTTCAAGCATAGCTCTTATAGTAGCAATATGATAATCAAAGGCATTGCAAATTAATTGAGGGTCATATGACGACATTATCTACTCTAAATAAGTTTAAAAAAGAAGGTACCAAGTTCACTTGCTTGACCTGCTATGACTCGATGTTTGCACGAATGATGGAAAAAGCCGAAATTGACACGATTCTAATTGGGGATAGCTTGGGCATGGTTGTACAAGGTCATGATTCAACATTACCTGTGACAGTCAATGATATGGCTTATCACACTGCCAATATTGCCCGTAGCAACAAACACGCGCTGATATTGGCTGACCTGCCGTTTATGAGTTATGTGACATTGCTGGAAGCCGTCGCTAATAGTCGCACGCTAATGCAAGCAGGGGCGCATGTGATAAAAATCGAAGGTGGTAGCGAGCTGTGTGAATTGGTAACGACCTTGGCACAAGCAGGCACACCAACTTGTGTACATCTTGGTTTGACCCCGCAGTCTGTGAACGTATTTGGTGGCTATAAAATTCAAGGCCGCGGTGATGAGGCGGCTAATAAACTGCTTGCCGATGCCAAAGCAGTCGTCGATGCTGGTGCTGCATTACTAGTACTAGAATGTGTTCCAGCCGCGCTTGCAAAAGCCGTTACTGAAGCTGTTGCCGTGCCAGTTATTGGTATTGGTGCTGGAGCCGATACTGATGGTCAGGTATTGGTTATGCATGACATGCTAGGTATGGCGCATGGTCGAGTGCCACGTTTTGTCTATGACTTCTTAACCGATGAGCGCAATAGCGCACACAGTATCGAAGGTGCTTTTGCGCTCTATCAGCAGTCAGTACGCGAAGGTAGTTTCCCGACTGAGCAGCACCAATTTAGCTGATTTTGAAGTTATTAAAGTTATTGAACAACAGAACGTGTGAATAGAAGAAAAGTAATCATGTCTCCAATTATTTATCATGATATCTCGTCACTACATGAAGCGCTGCAGTCTTATCGTGGTCAGCAACGTGACAAACAAGACCGTCAGCAGCGCATTGCGCTAGTACCAACGATGGGTAATCTGCATGACGGTCATCTTGAGCTGGTAAAAATTGCCAAGCAGCATGCAGATGTAGTGGTGGTCAGTATTTTCGTTAACCCTACTCAGTTTGGCGTTGGGGAAGATTTTGACAGTTATCCCCGTACGCTAGATGCAGATGTGGCAAAGCTTGCGACAGTGAATGCAGATTATGTGTTTGCACCTAGCATTGATGCAATGTATCCAGTATTACCACCACCTACTGCTGTGTTGGCTGGTGCTATTGCCAATCAGTTATGTGGTCAATCACGTCCTGGACACTTTGATGGTGTTGGTATTGTGGTGTCTAAACTGTTCAACATTGTGCAACCAGATGTGGCAGTATTTGGACAAAAAGACTATCAGCAGCTTGCTATCATTAAGCAGTTGGTACGTGACTTGAGTTATCCTATCAATATCATTGGTGCGCCTATTGTTCGTGCTGATGATGGCTTAGCGCTATCATCGCGCAATCAATACTTAAGTGCAAATGAGCGTCAAGCTGCCCCTGTATTACATCAAGCATTGCAAGAATTAGCGCAGAGTTTGAAAAGTACGGCTCTTAGTCAGCAAGCATTTGATAAGCTATTAGTAGAGACGCGGACACGTATTAGTGACGCAGGTTTTATTATTGATTATCTGGAAATCAAGACTGAGGAGTTAGGTTCTGTCGTAAGTGACTCTAAAACCTTTAATATAGAAAACAAAAACATCGTTATTTTAGTCGCAGCTTGGCTAGGAAAAGCGCGTTTGTTAGACAATCAGTTGGTAGTGGTAAATTAGCTTTTATGATATAGCAGTAGACTAGATACAATAGACTTGGATGAGTAGATCATGGGTGTAAGTCAGGATCAAAATAGTAATGCGGCAGCAACGATAGCGGATCAGACGTCTACGAATAAGCTCAGTATATTGGTGGTCTCAGGGCGTTCAGGATCTGGTAAAACCTCGGTATTGAATATCTTAGAAGATCTTGGCTATTACTCTATTGATAATCTGCCGCTGTCTTTATTACCTAATGCTGCTCATAAACTGGTTAATGAAAGTGGCATTTATCGTATTGCGCTTGGTGTCGATATTCGAACGCCACGTGCTGATTTATCTAACTTTGCAGTAACGTATGCTTCTCTCAAGGAGACTTATGGGTCTCATGCGGTACAGATTTTATATGTGACTGCACAAGAGAGTACGCTGATAGCTCGTTTCAATGCGACGCGCCGCGTACATCCGCTAATGTCACAAGATATCGATAGTGATAATGCTAAGCATATTGCCTTTAATTTACCTGCTGCTATCAAAAAAGAAGTTGAGCTATTAGAGCCAATTGCTAGTCACGCTGATATTAGGATTGATACCAGTAGCCTAAATATCCATCAGTTAAAAGACAACTTGCGTGAACACATAGGCATGGACAATCAGATTGTCATCAATCTACTGTCTTTTGGTTTTAAATACGGTAGCCCTATCGATGCTGACTTTGTATTCGATGTTAGAATTTTACCGAATCCGCATTGGAACCCTGAGTTACGTGACTCGACAGGATTGGATACCGAAGTAGGGGCATTCTTCTCAGATTATCCAGAAGTAGCAGAAATGATGGGTGATATTGATAAGTTTTTGACCCGTTGGCTACCAGAGTTTTTGCACAATAATCGTCATACGGTCACGGTTGCCATAGGCTGTACAGGCGGCAAACATCGCTCTGTTTTTATCACTGATCATCTACAACGCCGCCTTGCTGATGCCATGCCTAAAGGCGTGAAGGTATTGGCAAAACATCGCGAAAAAAGTCGTTGGTAGTGATATCAGACACTCTTTAATTTATTAATTATTATTTTGGAAAGCTTTTATGATTGACTGGAAAGAACAGGACATGCGCGTCTCGCGCACAGAACTCAAAAAAGCCCATGAGCGCTTGCAGCAATTATCTATACCGCTTGCTAGCTTATCGAAAAAACAGCTAAAAGCCTTACCTGCCAGTGATTATTTTATGGCGGAGCTAATGGCATTGGCTGATATTACCAGCGCAAATGCTCGTAATCGTCAGACCAAACGTGTCGGCAAGCTTATGATTGAAGAAAATCGTCATGAGCTGATAAAGGCACTATTTGATGCCTTTTTTCCTAAAGAGCAAGTCTCAAAAATAGAGAGCTGGTACGAGCGTCTAAATATCAATGATGAAGGTACGCTCAAGCAGTTTGTGAAGCAATATAAAGCTTCTGAGCACCACAGTATGTATCAGTTGCTGTTGTGGATAGAATATGCCAAACATATGCAAGACGATGAGTTGCTGGCAGAATCTAAAGCAGATTTAGCGAGTTATATTCGTGAAGTGGCTATTTTGTCGCAGCTAAAAAAATAACATTTATAACCAAGCTAGAAGGTTATTAATTGAAAGATTATTAGTTGACAGGTTAGTAGTTAAAAAATGAATAGCTAAAATGTTAAGATGCAAAAAAGCCAATCAATTTATGATTGGCTTTTTTGTGCATGACGTACGGATGTACTGTGCGTTATGTCTATTATTCAAGTATTTATTGCTTGAGTTATTTCTTTTCAGCACGGGCTTTGTCGACCAAGTAGTCGACGACTTTAGGTACTTTAGCACTCTCACCAGTGACTACATATTTGCCTTGCACCACCACAGCTGGTACGCCAGAAAGCTGATAACGTTTAGCGCCTTCTTGTGAGCGACCAATTTTTGTACCAACAGCGAATGAGTTATATAGGCTGTTAAATTTCTTTTCATTCACGCCTTTTGACGCGTACCATTTGCTCAATGATGATTGATCAAACAGTTTTTTACCATCTTTGTGGATAGCATCAAATAATGCAGAATGAGTTTTGTCTTCGAACCCTAAAAGCTGAGCCGCATAAAAACCGCGTGCATTGGCTTCCCAAACAGGGTTAAGTGCCGCTGGTGTTTTGAAGAATACGACATCTTTGTCTTTAGTCTTTGCCCATTTTTCCATATGCGGATCAAGCACATTACAATGTGGGCAACCATACCAAAAGAATTCACGAACAATGATAGCATCACCGCTGATTTTCTCTGGGTTGTCTAGCACACGGTAATCTTTTCCAGCGACATAGTCTGCAGCTTGTGCGCCCATAGAGGCAAGTCCAATGGCCATGGCTAGACCAGTCAGTGTGATGACACGTTTCATACTTTATCCTTGAGGTGTGGAGACTTAGAATGGGTTAAGAGGTTTGTGTCTATATGGTTGTTAAACATGTGACACTCTAAAATATATAGCTTTTAAAGCGTCTAAACCAGACAGTGTCGAGTATAATCGAACAATAACAAAGTATCGACTATGATAACGTAAAATGTATGTACTTGTGAATCGCATTCTTAACCGATAGTTGTAAAGCTGTTAGCTATTATTTAAGGTATATTGCTTGTTACTTTTTGAATCTACTGTTTCTCAAGTGTCTGCTTTATTTCTATATGGAACTTAAGAGATTCAAAAGTATCAGAATGCGATATTGTCACAAGGATACGTATCTTTTCTATATCAAGATACTGCCCAAAAAACAGGGTAAAGTTTAAGCCTATTCACAATCGCTGACGATGTGCTTACGACAAAACTGCTACTCTCATGCTAATATTAAGCACATAATCATGCACTGTAAACGATAATAACGATAGTGACAATCAAGGAACATACCATGAGCTCTGCTTTAAATTCTTCATCAACTTCAAATGATCAAAATAATAATAGCGCTTTCAATAGTACAGAGTCTACCACCATCAACGTAGATCCTAGCGAAGTCGAAAAATTTAATAACTTGGCAAGTGAGTGGTGGAGCAACACAGGGGCGTTTGCAACGCTACACGAGATCAATCCATTACGTTTAAACTGGATAGAAGAAAACGTCAAACGTGGCTATCAAAACGCTGCTAATAAAACCACTGAGCAAGGACTTTCTGGCAAAAAAGTACTCGACGTAGGGTGCGGCGGCGGAATATTGTCAGAATCTATGGCACGCCGCGGTGCTGATGTGACAGGAATTGATTTAGGTACAGAAAACTTAAAGGCTGCAGCATTACATGCGGAGCAAAGCCAGTTAGAGAACACGCTACGCTATCAGTATATACCCGTTGAAGAGTTGGCAAAAACACATGCTGGTCAGTTTGATGTAGTGACTTGTATGGAGATGCTAGAGCACGTGCCAGATCCTAGCTCGATCGTGCAGGCTTGTTATGAGTTACTGGCTCCTGGCGGTGTCTGTGTACTATCAACGATTAATCGCAATCCTAAGTCTTATCTGTTTGCCATCGTTGGTGCAGAGTATGTACTGCGGTTGCTTGATCGCGGCACCCATGACTATGCCAAATTTGTTACGCCAGCAGAATTAGACAAAATGGCACTCAATACTGGATTTGTTCGTCAGGATATTATCGGTTTGCATTATAATCCGCTGACCAAACGCTACTGGCTTGCCCAAAACGTCGATGTTAATTATATGATAGCCGTACAAAAGCCACTGGTTTAATGCTGCAAACGTCCATTTATTTGCCATACTTTCACTAAACACGTCATCAATTTCAAGAGCATTCACTATGACCCAATTTGTAAAAGCTGTTTTATTTGACCTTGATGGGACATTAATCGATACTGCTGCTGATTTTGTTCGTATCATTGGCAAAATGAGTCTCGAAAACGATTGGCAGGCACCGCCTGAAGCAGAAATCCGTGAGCAAGTCTCTGCGGGTGCTTCAGCCATGGTGCAATTGATGCTAAGACATAACGATCAACTCGAAGTCAGCGAGGAAGCGTTGCTTGAGTTTCGTCAGCAGTTCTTAGATGATTATGAAGCAGATATCTGTGTCGATAGCTGCGTGTTTCAGGCGCTTGAAGCGGTACTGACTGAACTTGAAGCAAAGGGCGTGCCATGGGGTATCGTTACCAACAAGCCACGTTATTTAGCCGAAAAGCTATTAAGTGAGATGCAACTGGATCAACGCTGTGCGGTTTTGGTCTGTCCAGATGACGTATCACGTACCAAACCAGACCCAGAGCCAATGTACATGGCGCTAGAAAAACTCGGTATTCCGCGAGGGGCTGCAGGCTGCGTACTTTATGTCGGTGACCATGTACGTGATATTGAAGCTGGCAACGCTGCTGGCATGCCAACGATTTTGGCCGCTTATGGATATATTCCACCTGAAGATCAAAAGTCTTTGAAAAAATGGGGCGCCGACTATATTACGGATACGCCTGAGCAGCTAAATAAATTGCTGCTATCGTCTGGTAAGTTTGAGTATTTATAGACTGCTATATATCACCAGATTTACAACCATAAGCACATATCCTCAACGATTTAATGATAAGTAGTGAGTAATGCCATGAGTGACAATAATAATCAACCAGTCGATCCACAAGACAATAAACAAACGGTTCAAAGTCCTATTCAGCCTTTGACTCATGATGATATTCGTAGCTTTGTACCGTCAAGTAATTGCCTAGATGGTAAGACTATTTTGGTAACAGGAGCGGGGGATGGTATTGGCCGCGTTGCGGCATTGACCTATGCGCGTTATGGGGCCACTGTTTTATTGTTAGGACGCACTAGCAGCAAGCTTGAATACGTCTACGATGAGATTGAAAGCCTTGGAGGTAAGCAGCCTGCTATGTTGCCGATGAATCTAGAAGGGGCGACTTACGCTGAAATGCAGCAGCTTGAGGGGCTAATCAATAAAGAAGTCGGCCAGTTAGACGGTATCTTGCATAATGCTGGTGTATTAGGACAACTGACGCCGCTTGAGATGTATGACGTCGATACTTTCGCCCAAGTGATGAAAGTAAATTTCACAGCGACTTTTATGCTGACTCAAGCGTTATTGCCGCTATTAAAAGATGCTGATCATGGCTCTGTTGTCTTTACCTCTAGCACTGTAGGTACACATCCTCGCGCATTTTGGGGGGCTTATGCACTCTCAAAACAAGCAGTAGAAGGTATGAGTGATATCTTTACTCAAGAGACGCAGAACACTACCAATTTACGTTTTAACTGCATTAATCCAGGTGGTACTCGTACCAATATGCGTGCGCATGCGTATCCGGGTGAAAACCCGATGAGCTTAAAAACACCTGAAGATATCATGGCAGGCTATGTCTGTCTGATGAGTGATGAAAGTATTGGCGTACGCGGTCAGGTCATTGAGCTACAACCAAAAGACTAGTAGCGAAATTTTAAGTTGAGTCAAAATAACTACGTTATTCTTTATTGATGGTTTTATATACTATTGCAGGTTGCAATTAACCATAGCTAGCCCCATCTATTTGTTATTAAAGACATTTGTATTGTCTAATTATAATGAATAAAAATAGGATAAGATTATGGCAGGTGGCTGGTCAAGAGATGGTGCTGAGCACGAACAAATGGATGCAACGGTAAATGATGCATTGGAGCGAGCGCGACGTTCGTTACCGACAGGTGTAAGTGCTGAGCTGTGTGACGAATGTGGTAAGCCTATTCCAGAGGCAAGGCGACTGGCAGTGCCCGGTATTCAGCATTGTGTTAGCTGTCAGACGGAGCTTGAGCAAGAGGCAAAAGCGGCTGAGCTGTTTAATCGTCGCGGTAGTAAAGACAGCCAATTGCGTTGAAAAAAGAAAGGGCGGACATGGCTAGATAAAATAGCAATGCCCGCCCTTTTTATGCTTATTGCTATATAACCAGTGCCATCAGTTCGCGATCGCACTCTTCCCAATCTATCAAGGCCGATGATGCTTTGGCATCATTCTCAGTTTCTGATTTTTCTGTAGCTTTATCGACAGCATTTGTATCGACAGTATTGTCTAATTGCAAAATAATTTCCAATCGACTATCCGTCTGTGGGTCGATGGTTCTGGTGGTTAGACTACCAGGGTTAAAATTGATCTGCATCCAGCCATCAGAAGTATGTACCACGCCTTTGATGCGTTGCCAGTTTGGCAAGGCTAATAACCAATTCTGTAAATCATCAGCGTTTAGTATGTAGTGTGCAGGTAGTCGCCATCCAGCCAATTGAAAATCTTGCTGCTCTTCATGGTAGCGATAGGGCAGATCACTATCAGCACTAGCCTGAGCTTCGGTCTCATCGGTAGATGAACTCGATGATGGCACAGTTGCTAAAGAGCTAGCTTGAGACTGTAAACCAATCATCGATTTTTTAGGATTAGAGATACTGACTTTTCGTTGATTCGAAATGATAGAGCTAGGCTGATTCAGTTGGTCGTTTAACGTTTTAGAGTATGCATCTGCTACAAGACCATCTGATGAATGAACGTCTGATGAATGAACGTCTGATGAGTTAGTTGTCTTAGATGTCGTTAGTCCTGATGCTGCCCAAATAATTTTTACTTGTGAATTTAGCTTGGTTATCCATTCTACCAAGACCTGTTTTTCGCTAATATCTAATTGGGTATAACGATTGATTATCAGCACATCGGCATCACGGACATGCGCTTGAAAACCATCATGATCACGATACTTAATCTGTTGCCACTGCTCGCCACTCATTACAGTTATCACAGCATTCATCTTTAGAGCAGTTTGCCAATACGGCGCACTGAGTTGTAGTATCAGCTCACGTGGATGAGCCAACCCTGTGGGCTCAATGAGTAATCGCTGTGGATGATGCTCACTGAGCAGACGACTGATTGTAATTTGTAAGGGTAGCTGACTGGTGCAGCAAATACAGCCACCACTGACCTCACGAATGGCGATATTTTTTTGCTCAAGATCATTATCTTGGGAGCTTGCTAGGAGTGCGCCATCAATACCGATACGGCCAAACTCATTGATTAAGAGAGCCCAGCGTTCATCATTCGGTTTCGAGGCCAGTAACTGATTAATTACGGTGGTTTTGCCAGCACCTAAAAACCCTGTCACTAACGTGCAGGGTATGTTTTGAAAAATAATTGGGTTTTTCACAAATAGGCTCATCATATTGGCGCGTGTTTGTGAGTAACCAAACACGGCCTATATTAAAAGAAATTAGATCAGTCAAAAGTTATTCACTCTTGATGGTTTCTACCTCAGCTTCATCAGGAACGAACACATAACCAACGCCCCAGACGGTCTGGATATAACGCGCCTGTGAAGGGTTGTCTTCAATCAGACGACGTAGACGTGATACTTGGACGTCGATAGAACGCTCCATCGCACCCCATTCACGACCACGAGCAAGGTTCATCAACTTATCACGAGTCAATGGCTCACGTGGATGCTGTACGAGCGCTTTTAGTACTGAAAACTCACCTGTCGTCAAAGTGACTACGTTACCATCACGTTTGAGCGTACGAGTCGATAGATCTAGTGTCCATGGACCAAACTCGACCACTTCCATTTGATGACTTGGCGCACCTGGCAATTCACGGTTTTGACGACGTAATACAGCTTTGATACGAGCCAATAGCTCTTTTGGGTTAAAAGGCTTAGGTAGATAATCATCTGCCCCCGCTTCTAGACCTGCGATACGATCAGCATCGCCACCCTTGGCAGTAAGCATAATAATAGGAATATCCGCATTGTCTTCACGCAGACGCTTACAGATACTGATGCCATCTTCGCCTGGCAGCATCAAATCGAGCACGACTAAAGAGAAAAGCTCACGTTGCATGAGTTTGTCCATCTGACTGCCGTCATGAGCGGTACGAACGACAAAACCGTCGTCTTCTAGGAAGCGTTGCAACAAAGAGCGCAGACGAGCATCGTCATCGACGACTAAAATACGCTGAGTCAACGTGTCAGGGCTGTTGTTATCAGTCATACAGACATCCTTTTATAAAAATTATTGTTATCAGAAACTACAAGTAAATAGCTATGAGCAAAAACACTGCCACTAATTATCATTATTTAATTATTGGTTACGAATAAGCACTTCATAAAATTAAAAACTATTGTTCAATATGTCAGCACATATCAATATTTGTGTTATTGATACTTTAGTGTATAAGATTGCACCGAGAATTGCATCACCCATGATAATAAATGCTGTATGCGTTTGTTTAATAAGTCCATAGGATGTGCGATATAGAACGATTTGCGTCCTAAAATGCGCAATAAATAACGAAAAGATAAAAAGGATTTTTATTCATGCAGCTTTTGCTATAATGCAAAGCTACATTTCTCAACGATTGATACGTATATGAGTAGCACTGATACCTTAACGTCATCTCAAACCTCGACAAATGCACAGGTTTTAGATGCAACCACACACGCGAATATTCACGACAAGCTTGCTCGCGCGCTTGGCATTAAGACTGCTCAAGTCAATGCGTTTGTCAAACTTTATGATGAAGGCGCGACGGTTCCTTTTATTGCGCGTTACCGCAAAGAAAAGACTCAGAATCTTGATGATGCGCAGCTACGTGCTTTAGAGAAGTCGCTTAATTATGAGCGTGACATGGCAACACGTCGCCTCAAAATTACTGAGCTGCTAAGCACACAGGGCAATCTGACCGATGAGCTACAGACGCGTATCGATAATGCGACGTCTAAGCTTGAGCTTGAAGACATCTATCTGCCATATCGTCCGCGTCGTCGTTCACCTGCTGCCAAAGCTCGCGCCGCTGGTCTTGATACTGCTGCCCAAGCGGTCTTGACCCAAGAAATCACCCCGATGGATGCCTTGGCTGATTATCAAGTCCAGTCAAGTATCACTGATGACAGTGGTAATGAAATCGAAGTTGATTTTAGCGATATCGAAAAACAACTCGCTGGCGTACAAGCAATTATCGTTGATGAATGGACACAAGCATTGGGTTTGTTGGACAACTTACGCAGTGGTTTTGCCAAAACTGCCAGTATCGTATCGAGCGTTGCGAGCGAAGAAAAGCGCGAAGTTGGCGAAAAGTTCAAAGACTATTTTGAGCATAGCGAAAGCCTTGCTCGACTGCCAAATCATCGTCTATTAGCGATGTTGCGCGGACGTCAAGAAAACGTCTTGGGTCTAAAGATTGAAGGCGAAGACGCACCCTTTATCGAAAAAATCATCAGTCATTTCGATGTCGATGCTAAAGCCCCAGCAGCACGCCGTGAATTTTTGGCAGAGGCAGCCAGTAGCTTGTGGAAAGACAAATGGCGTCCGCATATTGAGCACCGCTTGTTAACTGAAAAGCGCCTAGCCGCAGAAGCGGATGCGATTGATGTGTTCGCTAGCAACTTACAGCATTTGCTAATGTCTGCACCTGCAGGTCCTAAAGTAATCTTGGGTGTCGATCCTGGTATCCGTCATGGCGTAAAAATGGCTATCGTTGATGCGCAAGGTCACGTGATGTCAGATAACGAAGAAAAACCTGTCATCGCGACAGTGTATCCGTTTGCCCCTGATAATAAGATGGATGAAGCCAAAAAAGTCATCGATGCGCTGTTGAGTACTTATAACGTTGATTTGGTCGCTATCGGTAATGGTACGGCAAGTCGCGAAACAGATGCGATGATCAAAGAGATTTTGGCTGCGAACGATGCACTAAAAGCCAAAGCCGTTATTGTTAATGAGTCAGGAGCGTCTGTTTATTCAGCGAGTGAACTTGCTAGTGATGAGCTGGCCAATCTAGACGTTTCTGTACGCGGTGCAGTTTCTATCGCACGTCGCTTGCAAGATCCATTGTCAGAGCTTGTGAAAGTTGATCCAAAAGCCATTGGTGTGGGTCAATATCAGCATGACGTCAATCAAAACCAGCTTGCAGACAGTCTTGATAAAGTAACTCAAGATAGCGTGAATGCCGTGGGTGTGGATGTGAATACAGCCAGCCCAGCTATCTTAGCTCACATCGCAGGTCTTAACCGCAATGTGGCGCAGCAAATCGTCACCTATCGTAAAGAGCACGGTGCATTTGATAGTCGTGAAGCGCTCAAAAACGTCCCACGTCTAGGCGCTAAGACATTTGAGCAAGCAGCTGGTTTCTTGCGTATTCATAATGGTAGCAATCCATTAGATGCTACTGGTGTGCATCCAGAGAGCTATGCATTGGTCGATAGCTTACTCGCACAAGCGGGCAAGCCGTTGTCAGAAGTTATTGGTAACGACGGTGTGCTAAATACTATCGATACGACTACATTGGCTGCTAACGATGATAATGTCAGCGTAAAAGCGATTATCGAAGAGCTTGCCAAACCTGCTCGCGATCCTCGTCCTGAATTTAAAACAGCCAATTTCCGTGATGACGTCAATAGTATTAAAGATTTGAGCGAAGGCATGACGTTAGAAGGCGTGGTAACGAACGTAACAGCCTTCGGTTGTTTCGTTGACGTCGGTGTGCATCAGGATGGTTTGGTACATATCTCGCAGATGGCCAATGACTTTGTCGCAGATCCTATGAACCGTGTCAAACCTGGCGATATCGTATCGGTACGGGTTATCTCTATCGATGAAAAACGTGGTCGTATCGGATTTAGCATGAAACCTGAATCTGAAAAACCTGTCCGTACGGCTGCCAAGTCTACGACAGCTAGTACAGATGGTGAGAAAACCAGTCGTCCACGCAATAATAACGCAAATAGTGACCGTCCAAATAATAGCCGTCCAGCTGCTGACAAACGTCCGTCTAAGCCACGTGGCAAGCGTCAGGATAAAGACAACGCGAGCAATCGTAGTAAGCCAGTAAAAAATGATAAAGCTGAAGCCCCAAGTAAAATGGGTACACTTGGTGCCTTATTACAAAAAGCTGGCGTGACTAAAAATAAGAAATAATCAAAATTGAAATAGCTAGCATAGATAGTTTAATATAAAAAAGGGCAGCCAATAGGCTGCCCTTTTTATGTTTGTTAATATACTTAAATATTAATGGCCATATTAACGATTTACAGCAATACGGCGGTTTTCTTTAAACTGTACATTTGCTGGCTGAGTGGCTAATAACTCACCACGGTTGTCTTTTTTCTTTTCTTGCAAGGTACTAGTAGCATTTGCCGTTTTATTGTTAGAAGCGGCTTCACCAGCGATTAAAGGCTGATAGTCTGCATTGCTATGCTGCATGTTTGGCGTTTGCGTACGTTGGGTAGACTGTGTAGAGGCTGCACCCGTTGTCGTTGGCACGTTACCGTTCATAGTAGGCATATTACTATTGCTCATAGTGCCAGCTTTATCATTCATCTTGTCATTAGATTCGTTCACTCTGTTGTCAGAGTTGTTCATACTCTTGTTCGAATCATTCATCTCACTACGAGAGTCGTTCATCTTATTGCTAGAGTCATTGATATTGACATGGCTAGGCTGTGCAGCTCCCAATTTACCAGTTGGTCCTTCTACACCGACTTGTACATTGCTTTTGACAGAGCTACTTGGCATACGTGATTGCATAGAATCACTGCTGTTGGTCGGCATAGCCATTGCAAGTGTAGGCAATGCAAGCGTAGTACCTAAAATTAACGATAAAATATTCTTTTTCATTATAAAGCTCCCATATGTATTATTAGTAATAATTAAAAACGATAACTCATATTTAATGATAAGCCGTTTTTACTCAAAGGTGTCTGTAAATACTGTATGCAAATTATCAACGATGTAGTTTATATTTCAGTAGCGAACTCATTAAGGTTCTAACAGTTTAATGTTTTCTTGTGACGTTATGAAACTGCCATACTTAAAGTCTAGTCGTTATATTAACTTCTAGATTTCCCCAAAACTCATTAATAGTAAAGGTTTCTTGTGTTATTAAAGCTGTTAATAAATGAGTCTGATAATAATAAATATTTACCGATGTCTCTAGTATTAAAAATATGGATATTTGATTAATTATAGTTATTATTCGAACTTAGGTAACTGTTATTAATAGTTTTTTGAGTGCGATCTGTCAGTATTATAGAAATTTTTGTCAGTAGTTTTTATTTATAATTCAAAGCCAGTGTTTAGATAATTCTTAAGTTCTATTATATAAATCCTTTGATAACATATACTTCATTAAAATAATGTTTACATATAATTTTTCTACAATATCTATAAAACGATAGTAGCAATATTGGATTAATGGTTAGTATCATAAAGTATTAAATAATCGGTAAACAGAAACATTGTTCACCAAAAAAATACGTTGTTCTTAATTTAATCTTCGTCTAAATATTTAGAGTAGACCATAAAAAAACCGTATCTCGAAACCAAGATACGGTCATAAAGACATTGAGCCTTTGTTATCACTCAATAGATTAACTATCAATCACTTCAAAGCTAAGACCAGAATGCGCTTCTAAGCGTGTTATTAGCTTATCTCCCATCGCAGATGCTGGTGTCCAGAACCCACCGCCAATGTCCTCTTTGCTAATATCTTGTGCCAGACATAATGCCGCCTGCGAAATCATACGAGAGGTACTGCCATAACCAGGATCTCTATCACCTGTTACTTTAACGGTAATAGTGTCATTTTTGGCCGTTTGTCCAAAGTGACGAATATCAAAGTAGCCGTTCTCTTGCTCGTCTTTAGAAGGGCCTGAGCCAGCTTTTGGTAAGACGTGCTTGGATAGTAACTCGCGACTTGGTTTAATCATCATCGCAGTGGCAAAGCCCAATAAACCTGCGCTCATAGCATAGCTAGACAGTTTCCCTTTGACGCCATCTTTCATCCACATCGCTTCGTCATATTTAAAATCGCGACCGTACTCATAGCTGAGTAATTGGTTAGTACGATGGACGATACGCGTATTGATGGTCGCCATGACGAACGGTGCTAACCAGCGCTTATGATTGCTGTCATATACTGGTTTGCTAACATTATCCTGACGTACGTTTGGTGCATCACTATCATCGTTTAACAGGTATGGATTGGCTACTTGTTTGCGACGTGCTTTGTCCTCACCAGCTTCTTCAAATATTGATGCCATCGATGCGATAGTACCACCTGAGATACCACCTTTCGCTGCTTTGACACGCATATGAATGACATTGCAGGTCTCGCCGAACTTTTCTTCTGCCTTAGCTTGGGTAAAGTACGCACCCAAATCTGAAGGTATAGAATCAAAACCACAAGAGTTAACAATACGGGCACCGCTTTGCTTGGCAATGTCTTGGTACTTATCCATCATATCTTTGATGAAAATAGCCTCACCAGTAAGATCGACATAATCTGTACCGTTTTCAGCACAAGATTTGATCAGTGGCTCACCATACTTTAGATAAGGACCGACAGTAGAGATGATGACTTGAGTTTGCTTTGTCATCTTATCAAGGCTGTCAGCATCGTTACTGTTGGCAATAATAATGTCTACCTTGCTCTCAAGTTTGGCCTGCAACTTGTTGAGCTTGTCTTCATCACGACCTGCGATCGCCCATGATACGTTTGAGCCATCTTCGTTCTTATTATTTGACAAAAAATTGGTTAAATAGTGAGCAGTGATCTGACCGACGAAACTTGTCGCACCATATAGAACAACTGCATAAGGGCGTGTGTCGCCGCTGGTTTTTTGTGTAGAGTTTTCAGTATCCGTATTGGTATCCATATGTATTGTCCTTAATAGATTTGAGAATAAGTGGATAGTAAACTATAAACCAAGTCGTTTGATTAGGTTAGGGGTTTGTGAGGTCGCTACAGTTTATAGTTTGCAGCCAACCTTCCATACAACATCACATATAACGTGAGGAATTTAAAATAGTTCTGCATACAGTTGGAAGAGTAGCGTTCAGTAAAATAGTATTCAATAAAAGCATATTCAGGTAAAAAGCACTTAGTTTAAGAACGCTCAGTTAAATAACGCTGCATTCAGAAATATAATTCTATTTCGAAAATATCATCTATTAAAGAAAAAGAGGTATGAGACATTAACAGTTACTACAAACTTTACATAACCTACCGATATTATTACTAAAATGAACGTTTTCTAGAGAGGAACGTTGCTAATCTATAAGCGTAAACAGTAATAACTAGCATTAGATAAAAACAAGTTAAATAGATGCTATATAAATTCTAATATCTGTTTTTTACCATTATTTGAGGAGAAGATTATGTTTCGTTGGGCTATTATTTTTGCAGTGATCGCATTATTAGCGAGTTTCCTAGGTTTCGGTGGTGTCGCAGGATTGTCTGCTAATTTGGCATACATTTTCTTAGCAGTCGCTGTGATTTTGTTTATCGTTGCCTTTGTCAGTCGTAAGATGTAAACACAGCTTATCGTTGTAAATACCTACTATAAAAAAGACCCTCAATTGAGGGTCTTTTTTGTCTGCTTTAACGAAGGTAATCGTTAGAAAGCTAAAATAATCGGCATCAAGGCATACGTTGTAGACTTGCTACTACAACCGTTTGGGCTGAATAATATGCTCCATGCGTTTGGCTAAACGAATATCCAGACTAGATATGCCACCTGTGTCGTGGTTGGTTAAACGAACTTCAACGATATTGTAGGTATTACGCCATTCTGGATGGTGCTCAAGCGCTTCAGCATGAAATGCCGCTTGATTCATAAAGCTCATAGCCTCGATAAAATCGCTAAAATGATAGGTTTTGACGATGCTATTGCCGTCACGTTGCCAACCAGCAAGCTCTTCTAGCTGTAGATTGATTTGTTTGTCAGATAAACTACTCATATTAATAACCTTTATTGTTATGTCGAATTGGTTTATTAAAAGTGGTGCTGGGGTATGTCTCCTATGCTAAATAAATATCTACGTATTTTCCTGCTTTGCCCGATATCACTTAACTGAGCTTCGTTAACGAATTAATTGAACCTAACTACGTAGCCAATTAAATTAAATCTTGATACTCAGGATGTTTGCTAATGTATGACGCGACAAATGAGCATTGTGGTATCACTTTCTTGTCTTGCTCACGTGCATAATTCAATGCGTGCTTTACCAGTGCTGAACCAACACCGCGGCCACCCAGTTGCTGCGGTACGATAGTATGATCGTAAACCAACTTGTCAGCACTTTCCTGATAGCTAATATAACCTGTCTGACCATCGATAGATGTCTCAAAGCGGTTCGCTGCTTGATTATGAATAATTTCTAGATTTGGTTTAGAGGTTTGGTTACTCATTAATATACTCCATTTCTTATTATCAAATTTTTATTAGTAACTAAATTCTTATTAATTTAATAGTACCAGTTTAGTATGTAGGTTTGATGCTTAATAATCTAGACCCTTACCGTAATGGTTGATAGGACGACTGTTAACGTCATCTATATCTTCCGTCCTACCTTATCATGGCCGTATCTAGTTGCAAATATGAATATGTCACCATGCATAGGAGATAGCTTTACGGACGACTGGAGGCAAAAAGCGAGTGAGAGCACTAGTATTTTCTATCGCTAATTTGTTTTCTAAATTGGCCGCTGGCCTATCATCTTTATGAGTAGTACTATCTGCATTTTCCGCTGACTGTACATACGCTTGCCATTCTTTTTCACTAGGTTTGCTAAAGTGATAAATACGTCCCAGTACTTGCTTGAGTTGTGTGCCAAAGTGGCCAGTGTTATAGCTTAAACCATACTTACGGCATATGGCCTGTACCTGCGGCGCAATCTTTGCATAGTGGCCGGCTGGCATATCAGGAAATATATGATGCTCAATCTGATGAGATAAATTACCTGTCAAAAGATGGAACCATTTGCTGCCTTTGATATTGCTAGAGCCAAGGATTTGGCGTACGTACCAATCGCCTTTACTTTCATTGGCATCGAGATGGGTATAGATATGCGCTTGCTCAGTGAAATGCCCACAGAAAATCACCGCCCACGTCCACAGGTTACGGACAGTGTTGGCAGTCATGTTGCCGCTCAGCGTATTGAAGACGCTACGACGACCTAGTGTCAGCGCTACTACAGATGGCAGTGCAATATAGTCTTTGCCTATTTGTCGTCCAATTTTGGCAAATAACGCGCGAGACTTTTGCTGCATGATTTTGTGTAGATCAGGGGAGTCGGCGTATTCATCTGCACTGATTTGGATGTCATGAAAGGCTACCGCCCACTCAAAGCCAAATGCCAGTACCGCTGTACTAAACATATTATAGCGATCTTCTGGCGTCCAAGGCTGCTCGTCGGTCACTCGAATCAAGTGATAGCCTACGTCATGATCACGGCCAACTATGTTTGTAAAAGTATGATGTAAATAGTTATGTGAGTGTTGCCATAATGGAGCAGGGCAGAAAATATCCCAGTCGAATTTTTGACTATTAAGATGTGGGTGTTGCATCCAGTCATATTGACCATGCATAACGTTATGACCCAGCTCCATATTATTCAATATTTTGCTAAAGCTAAGTAAAGACGTACCTAGTAGCCAAGTAGCGACCAGACTGCGTTTCGATGGCATACGCCCAGCCGCTGCAAGTAAACCACGGGCGATAATTTCACTATATACCACGGTGGCATATATCCGCTGTATGTAGCGTGCATCTTCACTACCTAGCGAGTCCATTACACCTTTATATAGCGCATTTAATTCTACTGCCAAGGCATCACTTTGAGGCTTTGATAAAGGGGCGTCAGTTACTGTTGGGTAGCGCGTCCGTGTTGATGTGTCTGGCTGACCGCTATTATTGATTGCTTCATCATTAAGCTGCGTATAAGGCGTTAGCGGCGTCAAAGGCAAAGGCGCGTTTTTTGCTAGCTTTGCATTGGACAGGGGCGTCAAGATAGGCACAGCAGATTGTGGCGTAGTAACGGGTGGTAGTAAGCGCATAAATAAGTCCTTAACCGAGACGACATGAATAAACAGCACTGCATCCGGTTTGATAAGTTATCTGAGTTTTAGCCTATAAAGTGACGTTTGTCTTTTATTTCTCATAGGTCGTCTAGCATATGTTCCCTATTAAGCCAGACGTTCTATTAAGCCAGTCATTAAACATCGAGAACCACATCAGTCATGGCAATATTGATACAAGTCTGAATAGACTCGTAACCATCCCCACTCACTTTCCCTGTTTGGATATTTTTGACCACGCCGCTGACTTTATTACAGCGGCACAACTGGCAAATACCTTGCCGGCAACCATGTGCTAGCCGTACATCTGCATTCTCAGCAGCAACCAGTATGATCGTGTCACTGCTAAACTGTCGTTGCCGTGACCGCAAATAGACAGTGTGTTCTTCTACAGGTATCGTTTTATCGAATGTTTGATTGCTACCGTTATCAACATTAGCTAGGGCATGACCAAAGTTCTCTACTAGGATGTTATCGCGCAGCTGTTCGTCTGTAGGTGTTATCTCTGCGGCGGCTTTATATAAGCCAGCTAATAACGCTTGTGAACCGCAGGCAAATATTTGCGTATCTGATAGAGGTAAGTTTAGCGATAGCAGACCCTCTGCACTTAAGTATCGTGTGCCAGCCAAATAGGTAGTCGGCTCTTCAGTATGGATTAGATGATAAGTGAAGTATGGGTATGCCTCGTTCAGCTGTTGCCACTGATGTTGGAGCTTGGATAAAACAGTTCGACTGTAATGCAATAGAGTCACATGGTGGCCATTACTCAGGGCTTGAGTGATAAGTCCGAGCATGGGCGTGATACCGCTACCACCAGCGATAAATAGTAAAGGAGTGGGCTGCTTATTATCTGAGCCTTCCTGCACTGCTATGGATGTCTGTTCCAAAGTGAAATGACCAAGTGGCAGGCTTGTATCAACGACACTAGCCAGTGGCATCTGCTTGGTTAAATAGTCAGATACCAATCCTTGCGGTTTAATCACGATAGTTACCGTATGGCGTTGGTCTGCCTTATGGCTCTCGGTATTATCGTCGAGCCACCAGAGGGGTTGATGCGCCAAGCCCACTATCGAGTAGCTACGCTGGTGATAAACTCCATCGATACAAACGCGCAAATCAAGATATTGACCGCCTTGCCAACCACCCATCACCTTAGAATTCTGCTGTTTAAAGGCTCTGTTGGTCTCAAATCGAAGTGCTATTAAATCATCACTTAATGTATAGCGTGCGATCAAGCGTAACTTAGGAGTCGTCAATGACCAAAACGGATGTAAGCGCGATCCGATAAAATCGACAAACGCACGTTGAATAATTTCAGGGCGATAGCCGTTGGCCATATTATCAGTACCTGTATGATTGCTATGAAAGTGAATGATGTAACGCATACAAAGTCAGTTCATAAGTCATTCTAATAATCGAAAATGAAATCGAGCCGATAGACCTTGTTAAGCCACACTAACATGCTAACGGCTATTGATTAAATTTTCGAAAGTTTTGATGCTATTTTTTGTGGTCTTTATAAAACGCTAATGAATCAAAATGTTAAGTTAGTTCATTAAGATAAGACTTCTTGAGTTATTTTTTAAAGCGAGTTTTATAGCTAAAGGGCATAGTCTGCTGTCAAAAACAGTAAAACAACTGGTAAAACAACCTGTCAGCTTGCAGGGTATGCGCCACAATGCGATAATGACCTATAATTTGTAACCCTGATTTTGAGGTACGGCACGCTTGGCATCATCGCTGAGTTGCATTTGCTGTTCTCTTCTATGCAGTCTATCGGAGTGTTAATGGCTCAATATATTTACACGATGAACAACGTGTCAAAACTTGTTCCCCCTAAACGTGAAATCCTAAAAAATATTAACCTATCGTTTTTCCCTGGTGCCAAAATTGGTGTCCTCGGTATCAATGGTTCGGGTAAATCAACCTTGCTACGCATTATGGCAGGCGTGGACACTGAGTTCAGTGGTGAAGCACGCGCGCAAGCCGGTACCAAAGTTGGCTATTTGCCGCAGGAACCACAGCTAGATGACAGCAAAGACGTGCGTGGTAATGTCGAAGACGGTATGCGTGAAGCATTAGACGCGCTTGCTCGTCTAGATGCCATCTATGCTGAATACGCAGAGCCAGATGCTGATTTTGACAAACTTGCTGAAGAGCAGGGCAAAATGGAAGATATCATCCAATCATGGGATGCGCATAACCTAAACAACCAGCTAGAAAAAGCCGCCGATGCGCTACGTCTGCCACCATGGGATGCGGACGTTAGCAAACTGTCAGGTGGTGAGAAACGCCGCGTAGCACTATGCCGTCTACTATTGTCGCGCCCTGATATGCTATTACTTGACGAACCAACCAACCATTTGGACGCCGAGTCAGTCGCGTGGCTAGAGCAGTTCTTGCAGAACTACAGCGGTACTATCGTTGCCATTACCCATGATCGCTATTTCTTGGATAACGTCGCTCAGTGGATTTTGGAGCTTGACCGTGGCCATGGCTATCCGTATGAAGGTAACTATACTGAGTGGCTAGAGCAAAAGAATACGCGTCTAGAGCAACAGAATAAGCAAGAAGAATCATTTGCTAAAGCGTTGAAAAAAGAGCTTGAGTGGATTCGTAAAAATCAAAAAGGCCAACAGGCTAAGTCGAAATCTCGTGTACAGCGTTTTGAAGAGTTGAACTCAACTGAGTTCCAGAAACGTAATGAGACCTCTGAGATTTATATTCCACCTGGTCCACGTTTGGGTAACAAGGTTATTGAGATCAATGACATCTCTAAATCATTCGGCGATCGTCTGCTGTATGAAAACCTAAGCTTTAACGTACCAGCTGGTGGTATCGTTGGTATTATCGGTCCAAATGGTGCGGGTAAGACCACGCTGTTTAACATGATTACTGAGCGCGATACCCCAGATACAGGTTCAGTCGATTTGGGTGAAAGTGTTAAAGTTGCCTATGTCGGTCAGGTACGTGATCATCTAGATGATAACAAAACCGTGTGGGAAGAAGTTTCTGACGGTCTGGATATCATTACCGTTGGCGACTACACCACGCCAAGCCGTGCCTATATCGGACGTTTTAACTTTAAAGGCTCAGATCAGCAAAAGCACGTCGGTCAATTATCAGGTGGTGAGCGTAACCGTCTGCAATTGGCGAAAACGCTAAAGCAAGGCGCAAACGTATTGCTCCTCGATGAACCATCAAACGATTTGGATATCGAAACCTTACGTGCACTAGAGGATGCGATTCAAGTATTCCCAGGTACAGTAATGGTCGTATCGCATGATCGCTGGTTCCTTGATCGTATCGCGACTCATATCTTGGCGTTCGAAGAAGAAGGCCCAGTCTGGTTCGACGGTAACTATACTGAGTTTGAAGCGTATCGTAAAAAGACAATGGGTGATGATGCCAGTCCTAAACGTGCCAAGTATAAGAAAATTACGAACTAATACGACTGTTTAATATAGTCGAATCCTAAAAAAAGACCGCTAATCGTTAGCGGTCTTTTTTTGTTTAGCGTAAAATTTCAAAGGGTGTGGGTAGTTGTTAAAATTAACGCTTACGCCCAAACTTACGCTGTTTTTTATTACTAATCTCAGTAATGGCGTGAGTGATTTCTTCTTCGTCCAAACTAGCGACTTGCTGCAAGATTTGCATCATATCAGGCGTTAGTACGTACTTAGCATGATGAGCGATATCATTAATACGATGATCGAAAGTCAGTATGCCTGTTTCATCGTCTTTTTGTAGATAGTCAAGACGAGTCAACGCACTAATGAAACTGGTAAACAAGGCGCGATCAAAGAAGTCAGGAATATCGTCTGCATAGAGCACAGACAGACGCTGCCCGAGCAGGTGACACAGGTCTACAACTTCATTTTCAGTCAAATTACCAGAGCCTTGCTGAGCAAGTAGGGCAAGCGTCATAAAGTAACGCTCAAGGCTTTGGCCAACTGGAGTTGCTAGCACTTGCAGCTGCTGATAGTGCTTGCTATTAGACTCAGGAACGCTGAGCGTATCATCACCCAAGTCAACGATGAGCCCATGAGATAACAGGTTGTCGACTTTTTTATTGAGCGTATCAGCCAAGCCATGTGCTGGATAATACAAGAATAGCTCACTTTGTAAGAACGGATATAGCTGCTCAGCGATACTATCGAGACGGCTGCGTTTGATACGTCCGTTGCGTGCGACTAGTGCAGACAGGAACGACAGCAAAATAAAGACATGCAAAATGTTGTTACGGAAGTAGCTGAGTAATGCTGCTTGCTTACCTGCGACCTGAATGATATCGCCCAAGATATGCGGCGTACGCTCAATGAGCTTTAACTTAATACCATAATCAATGATTTGCTGCGGCGTCATATCAGTGATAACTGTATCCTCTGAGTAGACCAACTGCTGAGCCAGACCTTGGTACAGTGCGATTTGCTCACGGCAAATGTTTTCATCCAATGCCGCTTTCGGTGCTGATAGCAGAACCAATGACAGCAGCGATACAGGTGTGACGACCGCAGCTTTGTTGATATGCTGCATGACTTTCACACCGATGTTATCAACCATGGCGCTAGTCTTTTCATCGAGCGGCGAGTCAGTACGATCGGATGGCAAACTATTGGCTGGCACATCGAATTTTGTCATAAAGTCGCTAAGGTGCAACGGTGTACCAAAGCTCAAATGCACATTGCCGAAGATACGTTCAATTTTACGGCCAACTTTGAGCAGCCCGATTAAAGACTCTGACTCTTTTGGCTTACCTTTTAGCTCACCGACATAAGTGCCGCCTTCCATAATGCGCTCGTAACCAATATAAGTTGGAATAAATACCACGGGTTTATTGGTTTGGCGTAGCTGGCTATGGACGGTCATCGCTAGCATACCCATCTTCGGCGGTAGTAGGCGACCTGAACGTGAGCGACCCCCTTCGATGAAGTATTCAATCGGAGTGTTACGCGTGATCAGGGTATGCATATATTCGCGCAGTACAGCGGTATACAGCGCGTTACCACGGAAGCTACGACGAATATAAAAAGCAACGGCACCGCGTAATAGTGGGCCTAATACCGGCACATCTAAGTTGTCACCTGCTGCGACATAAGGGATACTCAGGCCGCGTTTGTAGATGACATAAGACAGTAATAGATAGTCGACATGGCTGCGATGACAAGGCACATAAATCAGCTCATAATCAGTCGCAAGGTCACGTACTCGCTCGAAATGATGGACTTCTACGCCGTCATATAACTGCGTCCACAGCCATGTCAAAAATTTATAAAAGCCTCTAATAATGGAATGAGAGTAGTCATTGACCATCTCATTAGCATAGCCTCTGGCCTGACTGCGAGCTTCTCGAACGCTGGTCCCTTTTTCGGCCGTTTCCATCTCGATCGCATGTTTGATCGCTGGCGAGTACACTAGCTTGTCTACCAAGTTGCGTCTATCTGATAAATCAGGGCCAAGCATACTGGCGCGCTGTTTATCTAAATAAATCGACAATTGCTGCTGCAACATACGAACCAGTTCACGATTACTATCAGCCGATGCGACTAGTGCATAGCTTGGTGTCTGCTCAGCGTCAGCTGCGGCATCACTGTTAGTAGCCGTTGACTCTGTATCGAGTGAATCCATCGTTGTTAAATCTGCTTTAAGGGCATCTGTAGCAACTGAGTCAAAGGTAGCAGGTCCTTCCACATCGCCTTTAAGATTATCATTGATAATGGTACGTAAGTCTTGCGGTGGGTGAAATTGTACAAAAGTATCGCGGCCCATCACCCCGATATTAAATAATTGCTTAGTAATGCTAGGGTCTTGCCAGTTGTCGGCAGTTAGTAGCTTAAATAGCGAATCTTCTTTCTCAGGTGCGCGTCCCCACAGAATCGATACGGGCACTAGACGTACCTTTAACTCCGGATATTGCAACACAGCAGATACCAAGCGGGAAAGGCGAGGAGACAGCTGGCTGTCTTTAGCACTTGGGTGATTCAAAAATATGATGGCCGCATTTTCTTTAATATTATGGGCGGCATCATTTACTCCAACCAGTGCTGGCGGTAAATTGTGCTCTTGCGTCTGCAAGTCGATCAGAATACTGTTGGAACGAGAATAGTCCTGTAATACATAAAACCGTAGCGTCTGATCATCATTGTCGAACTCAGGTAGCTCGCCTAATAACTTAGGTTTTACGGCGATATCGAGCATCTGACCTGACAGCTTACGATACAGCTGATTGATCGGTGCATTAGAATAAGGCTTAGTAGCGATTGCATTGCCATCAGTTTTAGCAGTGCCATCAGTCGCGACTGGCGCTTTAAAAATCCGTTTTTTTAGGAACTTCGGTATCATAATCAGTATCAAAAATAGTCAAATATGTTGCGCTTATGATGCCATAAAAGCCACCAAAGCGATATATAGTGTCTGTATATACTACCAATATTAATACGGTTTGGTTACGCTGTAGTGAGTGACCAATTATACAAAATGCTCAAATATTTGAAAGTTCACATGTTTAGGGTAATAATATATTTTTATCACCGATGACTCATAAATATAGCGTCTATTTTTCAATTTCATTTTATTAAGCCTAAAACTTATGACTCCAGCTATCGATCTTGCCAAAAAAAGTAACCTTGATTACCAAGTACACGAATATACTCACGACAGCAATGCCGCATCGTTCGGTTTAGAAGCCGCAGAAAAACTCGGAGTAGCGGTGACAAAAGTGTTTAAAACTTTAGTAGTGACCACCGATACTGGCGTACTTGCTGTGGCGATATTACCAGTCGACAAGACACTTAATTTTAAAAAAATGGCTAAGGCACTATCTTCTAATAAATTGCTATCTTGCAAAAAAGTGCAGATGGCTGACCCCAAACAAGTAGAACGTAGCACGGGCTATGTGTTGGGCGGTGTCAGTCCACTGGGTCAAAAAAGGCGACTAAAAACCGTGATAGATAGTACAGCTCAAGATCAGGCCACTGTCTATGTAAGTGGTGGCCGCCGCGGTCTTGAGATTGAATTGCCGCCTGCACAGTTGGCCGCGACGCTTGATGCTTGCTTTAGTGATATCACTGATGAATAAAAGATCCTACGGTGGCTATCATCTGCCTATTACAAAATGGCCATGTCGACAATTTCGCTAAGCATATTTATGAGTAATCTATACTGGGTTCGCTTGTATTGAAAATACTTTGGCGCAAGATTGTTGTAGATTGACCATAGCGATGAGGCGTAGACTTATACGCCGGTTTATCTATTATTTTTATCTACATTTAAGGACATGCTCATGCCACATTTAACCATTCAAGTAACACCCAACGTCAGTATCGCTCACGAAGAATCACTACTCAAATCGCTAAACAAAGCATTGTGGGATAGTGGTCAGTTTAAGATGCCTACTGATATCAAAGCCCGCATTGTACCTATTAAGTCATTTCTAGTAGGTGTTGAAGACGATGAGCAGGCCAATGGATTTATTTATGCTCACCTAAAGCTGATGAGTGGACGTGATATGGCCACTCGTGATCAATTGGCTGAGCTGTTGGTTGCTACTATCGAGGAAAAAATAGGCGCAGAGCAGTCAGGGCGTGCGGCATTGCAGATATGTGTAGAAGTTGAAGAGATAAGTGCGGTCTATCATAATAAGATGCTTGGTAGCTAACAGTACTCGCCTTAAATTGCTCGTTGCTGTGGATTCTATATAAATAGATTTTCAGTTAAGCATAAAAAAGCGCCTAAATAATAGGCGCTTTTTTATTAATTATCGATACAGTTTTAGTCAATTTTAATCTAAGAAAGCAAAGTGATCGATTTCCATCGATGTCATGCTTTCGCTTGGTGCAACCATCGCTTCTGCGTGACCAGAAGTACGTGGTAGCAACTTATCAAAGTAGAATTCAGCAGTCTGAATTTTTGCTTTGTAGAATTCTGGTGCTTCTGTGCCACCATTTTCTAGCTTGTCATAAGCGACCGCTGCCATACGCGCCCAATGATAACCCATCATTACGTAGCCTGAGTACATTAGGAAGTCCTCTGACGCTGCTGAGATGATTTCACGATCTTTACGTGCCATCAGCATCAAGCGTACCGTCAAGGTGTTCCACTCAGCACATAGCTTGGTCAATGCCCAAACGAATTTACGCATTTCTTTATCGAGTGCGTACTCGCCACACCATTTCATGATGTTTGACGTGTAGTCACGGATAATCTTACCTTTAGACTGTAAGATAACCTTACGACCTAGTAGATCAAGCGCCTGTACGCCAGTGGTGCCTTCGTACATCGTTGCGATACGAGCATCACGAGCGATCATCTCCATACCCCATTCTTTGATGTAGCCGTGACCACCATAGACTTGCTGACCATGCTTGGCAGCTTCGATACCTAGCTCAGTTAAGAAGCCTTTTAGAATTGGCGTGTAGAAGCCCAATTTGTCATCCCATTTTTCGAACTCTTCGTCATCGCCATTGACGATACCTTGTGCCATTTTGTCGGCATAACGTGCTGAATGATAAATCATTGAGCGACCGCCTTCAGCAAAGGCTTTTTGCGTCAGTAGCATACGGCGTACGTCGGCATGATGGATAATAGCATCAGCTACTTTTTCAGGATCTTTAGTACCAGATAGCGTACGCATAGAACGGCGTTCTTTGGCATATGGCAAAGCGTTTTGGAAAGACAATTCAGTATGCGCCAGACCTTGGATACCAGTACCGATACGAGCCGTGTTCATGAATGTGAACATGGCTTTTAGGCCTTTATGCGGTTCGCCGATTAGATAGCCGACTGCGCCATCAAAGTTCAATACACACGTTGAAGATGCGCTGATGCCCATTTTGTGCTCAATTGAACCACAAACGACGGCATTGCGCTCGCCAGCTTCACCTTCAGCATTCGGGGTGAATTTTGGTACGATAAATAGTGAGATACCACGCGTGCCTTCTGGTGCATTTGGTAGGCGTGCTAGAACGATATGAACGATATTATCTGTTAAGTCATGCTCACCGCTTGAGATAAAGATTTTGGTACCGCTGATTTTGTAGGTACCGTCATCTTGTGGAATGGCTTTTGATTTAACTTGACCCAAATCTGTACCACACTGTGGCTCAGTCAGACACATGGTACCTGCCCACGAGCCTTCGACTAGTTTAGGTAAATACAGTGCTTTTTGCTCGTCAGTACCGTACTGAAGCAGCGTGTTGATACAACCTGTTGATAGACCAGGATACATCGACCATGACCAGTTAGCAGTACCGATCATCTCAGATTTAATAAGGTTGATTGACGTTGGCAGATTCATACCACCGAATTCTTCAGGATATGAGATACCTTGCCAGCCGCCTTCTACAAACTGGTCATAAGCCTCTTTGAAGCCTTTTGGCGTGGTCACGACGCCATCTTCAAAATGACAGCCTTCTTCACCACCTGATTGATAGAGCGGGGCAATGACGTTTTCAGCAAAATCAGCCATACCTTGTAGAATCATGTCTACAGTTTCAGGATCAGCGTTTTCGCCGTTGTCTAAGCTTTTATAATGCGTCTGATAGTCAAATACATCATTGATCAAAAATTTGATATCACGTAAGGGGGCTTTGTAAGTTAACATAATCGCTCTCTTTGGTTAGTTCGCTATCATAGACTTATGGCGCAATATTTGAGTCACAACTTATGTAAGCGATATTTACTTATTTTGGATGAGCTAGACGTTATATTAGTCATCAAGTGAATTATTAGTGGACAGCTTTCCAGTGTATTAGTTATTAGAATGCCTTCAGTGGCGGACAGCTGTTATGGCGTTGATATGATTATAAATCTTAAACAGCGACAAATATACAACTAATAACTATTATTCATGATTAATTATGTTATTAATTCATTTTAGTTTGTATAGGTAAATTGTATCTTCGCTTGAAATTACTCTATAAAGGGCTATGTAGACTCATCTAAATTCAAAGAAAAATGGACTTATCAAATAGGAAAAGCCATTTATGAGCACCTCAAAAAAGCAACAGCGAACCTCTTGGTTGAGTGCACTATTAACTCGTATTAAGTGGTTAATCGATGGTGAGCTGAATCATTTACTGACAGTCAATCGCAGTCAGCGACCATGGCATATGCCAATCATTGCGGCGATTGCGATTAGCTTTCCGGTGTTTGTAGGGGCTTATTTTGGTGACTTGTCTTCAGGTATCAAAGCCTCGCTAGGCTCAATGATTATCTTAAACCTACCATTTGCAGGCGGGCTACCACACCGGCTAGTGACGGTCATGGCTTGGGGGTTTGCGATGATACTTAGCTTTGCACTGGGTCTGATCGCACAGCTGTTACCAGTGCTGCGGCTACCCGTGTTTATGCTGATAGGGATTAGCGTAGTGATGCTAGGTCGTTACTATCGACAACCACCACCAGCGGGATTGTTTGTGTTGATGGCGGGTGCGATTGCGCTATTTATCCCTGTGCCGATTGATCAAGTGCTCTCAGCGATAGGGCTTGTGATATTGGGCAGTGGCTCCTCGATGTTGCTAGCGCTACTCTATAGTTTGTTCTTATTGGCGACGCGTCCTGTTGCTTCTGTACCTGTTTATGACTATCAGCCTGATATGATTAGCGATAGTCTTATCGTGGTAAGTTTCGTTAGTTTGGCATTGGTCGTTGCCGTTCTGTTAGAGCTGCCTTATCCATATTGGGCTGCGATGAGCTGTTTTATTATCATTCAAGGTATGCAGCTACGAACCATGTGGATCAAACAGTTGCATCGATTATTGGGTACATTGGCTGGCATGGGAGTGGCGGGCTGGATGCTGTCTTGGGGACTTTCGGTATGGGGCATCGCTATCGCGATATTGTGTATGATGTTTTTGATTGAATCGTTTGTGGATCGGCATTATGGATTGGCGGTGATATTTATCACGCCGCTGACGATATTTATCGCTGAGTATGGTAGTACGATGTCGGTGCCACCAGTCGCTGGAGACGTTATCCAAGCGCGTATGATTGATACGGCGCTCGGCTGCGTGATTGGATTGAGCGGTGGTCTGGCGATACACTCTACGCGATTGCGTGTACCGCTGCGCCGTTTTGAAAATTGGCTATTACTACGTTTTAGTTAATAGGGTAGAGCTTTGCAAAGATTTTTTCTTTGATTAACTGTTTTTATTTAGCGCTGTTGTCGCTTGTGCGACATCGATAGTATGCCCAGTCCAACGCTCAAAACTTAAAGCAGCCTGACCGATAAGCATACCGTAGCCTTCAGAGATCTGTGCGCCGCGAGCGGCAAAATGCTGCAAGAATTGCAGCGGACGACCATACATCATGTCATAAGCGTATTGACAGTTTAGAGCATCATCCAACGGCAACGTATCACCTGACAAGCCAATAGAAGTGGCATTAATGATAATGTCAAAAGCGCCACTGAGTTCATTGGTCGCACAAACCTCGATATTTTGGTCATCAATCACTGAGCTGGCCGCACTGAGCTCATTTACCAAATCAGCTGCCTTAGACACGGTGCGATTGGCAATCGTGAGAGAGTTAATACCGGCTTCAAATAATGGCAATATTACGCCACGCGCTGCACCGCCTGCACCTATTAGCGCCACACGAGCATCGGTCAGCGGCCAGTCCATACTCATAATGTGATTGATAAGTCCTTGACCATCCGTGTTATCACCATAGAGTGATTCGGTGATTGGTACGCCGCTTTCTAATAGTGCTTTGTTCAACAGTAACGTATTGACCGCGCCTGCCGTCTTGGCATGTTCTGATAGACCACCACGCGCCGCACAGCAATCATAAGCAACTTGTTTAAAAGGAACTGTCACGTTAGCGCCCACACCGCCACCGCAAAAAAACGCCTCAACGACAGCCGTAAAACTGGCGGCATCATCAGGGCAGTACTGACGCTGATAGCTAATATCAATCCCTGCTTGGATAGCAAACTGCTCATGAATCTCAGGAGATTTACTATGGGCGATTGGATTGCCAATAACGATAAAGTGTTGGGTCATAAATAGTCCGCTGGCTAGAAAATAAAAATACTATAAAAGAAGCAATAAGTGGCGCTCAATCATCATAAGGGATAACGCTATGATTGACAAACCAAGAAGGCTATCACTAATCGATGATTAGAAAGTGACAGCGTTAGTCAGAGGCTGCCTTATCGCTTTTGAAAATAAATTGTGACATCGAGGCAAGCATACGCAAAACACGCGCAAGCAGTTTTCTACTTTCTACTAAAGAGAAAGTCGTTTTAGTACGTTATATATTTAACAAATCTGTACTCTCGGGGAGTGCTCCGCGTAACGTAAAAGGTAGTCAAGTGCTGAGCAGTTGGGTAAACTATAAAATATGGAAACCTATATCAATATGCTGTAATGACTGCTAGATTATAATGTTTGTGAAATATGCTCTTTATTGAAAACTATTCGTTATCAGCGGCGTTCCTGCCAGCTCGTTAATACTATTTCGAGATCAATCTAAAAGTGTGAGTAAATTATCCATGTGGAATCCTAACCTACAGACCCTTCTAGTCGGTACGATAATGGCAGTTAGTGTGACGCTCAGTGGCTGTGATAGCACCAAAGAAGATGCTCCAAATCCAGATGCTGAGACCACTGAGCAGGCAACAACGAATGAGCCAGTACAGGACAGCGCAAACAATCCTGACCTAGATGGCGCCACTGCTCAGCAAGGCACGCCAGTGAGATATGATGTCGCAGCATGGGGTACTGATAAGGTTGAGTCGCTCGCTGTAGATGAGTTAGATAGTATAAAATCGGTGTTTGGCGAAGTGATGAGTACTGACGAAAACAGCCTAGACTATGCCAGTAATCCAGCGGCAAAATATCGCTTTATGAAAACGGACGCGCCTTATCTAGATATCATCGATTCTGAAAAATATCTAGAGCTAGGCTGGTACTATGCCAATCCTACTGATACAGACAAAGAAAAAGAGCTGAGCCAAAACCACGCCAAAAAAGCCTATCAGTTATCGCGTCAATTGATGGGTGATGATGGCGGTAAAATGGTTGCTGATATGCTCAATAGCCAAATCATCAAAAACAGAATCGTCGGTGGACAAAAAATAGAGCTAGCAAAATGTGAGTTTTATAGCTGCATGCTGGTTATCAATAAAGCCGCTGCTCAAACAGACAATAGCTAAATCATGACCGATACGATGTCAGTGCCAAACGGCTGGGTGTGTCTGTACCCACAAGTCAGCAGTGTGACCGAAGACAATAGTTTGACCGAAGACAATAGTTTGACCGAAGACAATAGGGTGACCAAAGATAATAGGGTGACCGAAGATAACAGGGCGACTAGCCAAACGGTAACAATGTCTCTAGATAATCGCGGGCTGGCATACGCTGACGGCTTCTTTACCACTATAGGTGTCATCGATGGGTTGATACTATGGTCAGACTATCATTATCAGCGGCTTGTCTCTCATGCTGAAGCCTTGCAGCTAAACATAAATAGCGAAGAGCTATTAGCCGTACTGCAACTGTATGCCCAGCAGTTAGAGCAGGGTATGCTAAAGCTAGTAGTCACCCGCGCTGCGCAGGATGTGCGTGGTTATGGTTATACACCTAATGCAAATGGTAGCGACTGTGAAATATGGCTAAAGGCTACGGCAATGCGAGTTTCTACTGCGCTGCAATTGTCTTTGCCTAATGGAAGCTTGGTACCCATCCAACCTTATGCTTCGGCAATATGTTTGGCTTCTCAGATTGCTTGCTTACCGCCACCGCTAGCAGGTCTCAAGAGCCTTAATCGCTTAGACAATGTTCTCGCTAGTGGTGAGCTACAGCAGATAAAAGCTGAGCCATTGGCATCAAAGCTTGCTTCAACACTTGGTGAAGGACTGCTACGTGATATGAGCGGGCAGTGGGTTGAGGGTACGATGAGTAATGTATTCTATCAATTGGCAGAAGCACCACTATCAGAATCCAAAACCAGCTCTAGCGTTCATAAAGATGATGAAGATTACTTAACCACTGGTCAATGGTACACCCCTTCTATGGCTCAATCGGGCGTCGCTGGCGTCATGCGTCAGGTAATTATAGATGCACTATCTACGACGCAATATCCAGTCATAATCAGGTCGCTACAAGATGAAGATTTGCCTAAGTTAACGCAGTTATTCTTTTGCAATGCACTGCGCGGTATCATGCCAATGAGCAGTCTGACGTTATTGTCAGGTGATGTTGTGGATTTTTAATCCGTTTAGTTATTACTCTCTTTATTTAATAAACGATAGAAATGCTGTTTGGAAAACTCTTTTCTTCCTTCTTGTTGTAGGTCTTCGTAACGCGCTTGGCTAAGTTGTAGGTATTCAGCTTCCTGTTCAATACCAATAAATTGTCTTCCTAAGACATTACTTGCAATTCCTGTCGTCGCAGAGCCAGCAAAAGGGTCAAGAACCACTGCATTTTTCTTAGTAGAAGCTAAAATAATTTGAGCTAGTAATGCCAAAGGTTTTTGCGTAGGGTGCTTACCACAAGATTTTTCCCACTTAGCAATTGCTGGCAATCGCCACACATCTTTCATTTGCTTATCGTTATTGAGTCTCTTCATCAAATCGTAATCGAAATAGTGCGGTACTTTAGGATGTTTTCTTGCCCAAATAATGAATTCTGTAGAATGGGTAAAAAACCGACAAGAAAAGTTGGGTGGTGGATTGGTTTTTTCCCAAGTTATAACATTAAGTATCTTAAAACCAAGCTGCGGTAAAATACTTCCTAAGGTAAAAATATTATGGTGTGTACCACTAACCCATAAGGTTGCATTATCTGCCATTTTTTCTCGTACAGCAGAAAGCCATTCGTAGGTAAATACGTAAGCATCATTGTCAATGACAAGCCTATCCCACTGACCTTTATTGACTGACTGAACTTTACCATTTTTCACTATCAGACCATTATTGAATGTACTGGTTAAGAGCCAGCGCTCTACTATTATCTACACGCTTATCCATTAAGGTTCATAAGTACTGAGAGCTACTTTTGGTTTGAGCTAGCTACTCACTCTATTCTACGCCAAAGATAATAAATTCAGTATCAAGCATATCATCAGGTTCTAAAATAATATCCTCGCTTCTATATATTTCTTGTGCTTTTAGTAGAGCAGTTTCACCATCTTCTGCAACCACTTCTATAAGTGCACTCATCGTTTCGATTACTTCTATTTGATAAGTATTTGAACCGCCTGTCTTTATCATAGATATTCTCAACAATTAAAAGTTCTCGTATATCACTTCAGTCATCAATACCAAGTAGATTAGCAAAAGCCATCAAAAGAAGTGATCGTCTTTTGTTACGCAGACTTGTGTCATGAAGCAAATCGATCAATGATCTTTTTTCAATAGAAATGGTTAAAAGGACAATATCGAATGCGTTCCATATATGAAAAAGTAAGAGTTCCAATACAAATCAGACGTTTGATGGTGTTTGATGAAATTTGTAGATTGGCCAAAGCTAAGCCTAATGAAATCGTGCATTTGTCGCCTTATACTCAATTGGCTTTTGGTGTCATATATTCAAAAGACCTTAAAAGGTTTGTGGCTTTTGGAGGTATGTTTGAGTATGCGCATACGCGAGAAGAAGTCATCGAGCAGGGTATCGATGTTATTCCTAATGATGAATTGGTGATGTGTGCATTGACGGTTAATCTCATTCCTTTTACCAAACCTGTACGCAACTCGGTACAGCTGTTATGGCAGTGGAATCGCTATGTGCGTAATCGATTGCATGCTTATATTGACTATCGTGAGGAGCATCTTTTCAAAATCAATGATGAGATTGATTGGGAGTATCCAGCGCATAAGTTTCATCAGCGTCTTGTGGCTACTGCGCGATTACCATTATGGGATGATAGAGATGAGCTGATTGCCGATGTATACCGTGACAAAAAAGGACAGCCAAGATCTAAGTATTATAATGAGAAGCGACTAGTATAACTTTCGATAGTGACCACGGCTTATAACTTCAATAATACCTTTATCTCGTAATACTTGTAATTGTTGGCGGATTTTATCTTTTACGTGGTTGTTTTCAGGATGTTTGAGCTGCAACTCATCAGCAAAAGCATAGACCTGATTGAGAGAAAAACAGACATCGAGACGGTCGATACATTGCCAGACATCGAGTGTCCAACCGCGTGAAGCCATAGATTGTTTGCGTAAAAATAAAGTCTTTTGGAACTGTTGGGTAACATTTTCACGCGGTATAACGTGTTGGTTTTTTACCAGAAAAACTTTGCCTGATTCGGGTACTTGGCGTAAGTCAATATTGCAACCAACCCAACCTGCTCGTTTGGCAGTCACTGATAAGGGTTTACGCCTAACAATAATATCAGGTGTAAAGAAATGCTTGGGAATAATCAGAAAATTATTGACAGTATATTCTTTTGAGTAGGTTAAAAAGAAAAAGCTGGGATTATCCTTACTATTGATACGCTCAATCATCGTCTTATAAGCACCATCATTGACAACATTGCTTAACTTGGCTTTTTTACTTTTTAGCTCATATTGCTCATTACAATTTTCGCAATAAAAATCAGCGACAGGTTTGTTATTAGCAAACTCAGCTAGCGATTGGGCGCTACAATTGGTGCAGTAACTATTTTCTTTTACCCATGCTTCGCTGAGTACACGAACTTTTTGAGGTTCAGAGTGATAGTTTTTAGCAAGACTTTGGTTAAAATGTAGGTTCATAAGATATTTTTATTATTAATAGATAAGCTGAGAATACTGAAAAAAATGCCTAAGTATTAAGCCATATAAACTGCTATCAATAGCAAGATAATTCATAAGCTAAGCAAATACCATTGAAAATCGCACGGTTCAGTGCTAAATTCTAGCAAACATCTGCCTCGCGAGTTGCCATGAGCAAGCCTACACCCAATATACCACCTGAACGTCCCAATGAGTCGCCGTCAAACAAACAAGATGGCACAGTCGAGGAGCGTGTCGATACCACGCTGCCGGACGCGCAACCAGTGGTAGATGAGGTGGAAGACACATCAGCAACGCCAGCAACCAACGTCTCGCTCATCAGCGGCAAGAGTAAACCGCGTAAATATAAAGCGGACAATCAGTCGTTCTTTATGCAGCGCGGTTATCAAGTCTTGCTCGTGCTTGGGCTGATTGCCGCGTTTTTCTTAGTGATGGTCTATCAGACGTTGTTTGGACGGATTGAGCAGCCGCAGCAAATGGTGACGATTGAGTCAGGTCAGACCTATTACGGCTTATTGCCGCAGTGGCAACAGCAGATTCCACTTTTTTCTGCCAGCATTGCCAAGCTCTATATCAAGTCGCAAGTGGACGCGCCATTACATGCCGGTATTTATCAATTACCAGAGAACCCAACCATCGCTGAGGCGCTGCAAGTGCTCGCGCAAGGGGCTAAAGCAGCGATGGTAAAAGTGCAAATTATCGAAGGCAAAACGTCTAAAGATCTATATCAAACGCTACGTGATAATAACACTATCAAAAAAGAAGTGCTGACAGTGAATGGCGCTAATGCTAGCAATGCTAGTATCGCGCAGGCTTTAGATTTGGCAGGTATATTGCCAGACAGCGTGACCAATAGTAACGACCCTATCGTAAATCATAATCTTGAGGGTTGGTTTGCGCCTGATACTTATTATTACGGCGAGGGCACCAGCGACAAGCAGGTATTGACAGATTTGTACAAGCGTCAGCAGCAGGCATTGACCAAAGCATGGGAAAATCGTGCGCCTGACCTGCCTTATAAGAGTCCTTATGAAGCGCTGGTTATGGCCTCTATTATCGAAAAAGAAACCAGCGTGGCAGAAGAGCGTCCTTTAGTCTCTGCGGTGTTTAAAAACCGCTTGGATAAAAACATGCGTATGCAGACGGATCCGACCATTATCTATGGCATGGGCAGTCGTTATGATGGCAATATCCGCCGCAAAGACATCAATGAAAAAACGTCTTACAACACCTACCAAATTGATGGTTTACCGCCAACGCCAATTGCGCTACCATCAGCGGCATCTATCGAAGCGACCTTACATCCTGCCGATAGTGAAGCGTTGTATTTTGTGGCAACGGGTAATGGCGGGCACAAATTCACCAATAGCTTGGCTGAACACAATCAAGCGGTAAAAGACTACCTCAGTGTCATGCGTGAGAAAAAATCTCAAACGCCGCCGCAGTAATACTCCTTCTTAATCTTCTTAAAAAACTTATCGTTTATTGAGTGCTACAAAGTAGAGGTAGCGCTCATCAATGACATAAGGTCATATCATGTCAGTATCTATGCACACCAGCGCAACACCATCACATACCAATAAACCATCATCGAATCTACCTGAATCAAGTGCTTTAAATACGGAGACGGCACCTACGTTAGGCCGCTTTATTAGTTTTGAAGGGACCGAAGGCGTAGGAAAAACCACCGCGATTGAACAACTGTGTTTGCGCTTAGAAGCTAATGGCATTCCATATCTGCGTACTCGTGAGCCGGGTGGTAGCCCATTTGCAGAGCAATTGCGAGACATGTTATTGGACCCAGCGACGGATATCGAAGACGATACCGAGTTGCTGCTATTGTTTGCTGCGCGCTGTGATCACATGCAGCAAGTCATTTTACCAGCGCTCCAAAATGGTACTTGGGTAATATGTGATAGGTTTACCGACTCTACTATTGCGTATCAGGGGTTTGGGCGTGCGTATGGCGACGAGTTGGTACGCGGCAAAATAGATATGCTTATCAAACAATTTGTGACGCAGCTTCCTGAGCTGACATTGTGGTTGGATTTGCCAGTAGCAGAGGGTATGAAACGTGCCAACAAGCGCAGTGCGGCCGATCGTTTTGAGCAGCAGGCTACCGAGTTTTTTACTTGGGTGCATACTGGTTTTAGTCAGCTTGCGAGCGAGTATCCTGAGCGTATACAGCGTATTGATGCATCGGGCAGTACGGATGATGTGAGTGCGCGTATATGGCAGACAGTTATGGACAGATTCGATATCAAATAATTAAATTTTGCAAAGTAGATTTATAAGGCAGTTAGATGTATCGATAGCCAGTCAGGCAGGCAGTCAGTTAGTTAGCCCCAACAAAAAGCCCCAGCAATATGCTGGGGCTTTTTGTTAAGGTAAATCTTTTATCTTTAGGTCAATAAAGCGGATAACTATGCACGTTATTTGTCATCTATTTTATCTACTTTTACATCCTCAGTAGTAGCGATAGAGGCGTCGCTATCTTGAGCAGAGTCAGGTAGACGATTTGGGTCAAGCGCCCCTTTTTTGTTTTTAGGGGCACTACCATTGCCATTACTGTTCGTAGAGGTTTTGGTCTTCGAAGTCGCTGTCGAATTTGCAGACATGACGCCTTTATTATCCACATTAGTAGCAGACGTTTTTGGCTCTTCTACTGGCTCACTTTTCTCTACAGTAGTGCTAGAAGGTGACTTAGTCTCGGTGTTACTGCTTTGGGTAGTTGATGACTGATTAGCAGTGTTTTGCTCATCATTTTTGTCACTATCTACCGAAGACTCTGGCGCTGCTGTCTGGCTATCGTCAGGGCTAAGCTCTTGCTCTTTACGCTTTTCAGGTGCTTTTGAGTTGGACTCAAAGTTAGCATCAGCTGCCATGCGAGCCTGCTCTTGCTTCGGCGTTACATCGACTGGCTTCGGCTGTACTTCATCGTCTACCACTAGCGATATAAGCTTACGGTCACGAGGGACAGTACCGTCAAACTTATCTGTGATGACGTGCAGTTTGCCTTCTTTATCTACCGTATATAGCGGTACGAATTGCTTATTATCCGCTTTATACTGCTCAAAGCTATAGCTATCCGTAATATTGGTAATCTTAATTCGAGCTTTTTTGGACAGCATACTGGCAAGCTTGGTATAGGTCACATCTTTGCCAAACAGCCACTGTGAGTGGAAGTTCGATTGCTTGTCATCACGCTCACTTTTGACTTTTTCATCACTGAATTTGAGACGGTATAGCTTACGCTCACCAAATTCATGACGATAATGAATCTCGGACAACGTGTTCATTTCTTTGTCCATACTCATCGCAAACAAACGACCAATACCGATTAGATCCAGATGATGATCTGCATGATCAGAGATAGGATTACCAAAGTAAGTACGCAGACCGCTCATGCGTGCGCGTGCAATATTGGTATAGTTATTGTGCGCAACGATGACGTCAAAACCCTGGTCTTTTAGAGAGGTAGCAATCAATAGTGCAATTGGGTTTGAGCCAACGATAAGGATACCGTTAGTCTCAGGCTCACGTACACCAAGTAAATTACCGACTACTTTTGCACCTAAACCCTGAATCATGACCGTACCAATGATGACCATAAATACGAGAGGTACAAGTAGCTCTACGCCCTGAATATCATACTCTTGCAAACGAATCGCAAACAGTGATGAGATAGCAGCCGCGACGATACCACGTGGGCCAATCCAGCTAATCATCAGCTTTTCATTGGTCTTAAGGTTCGAGCCGATAGCTGATGCCCAGACTGATAATGGACGTGCGACAAACATCACGATAGCGAGCAGCACTAGCCCTGCAAAACCAACGCTGAGCAAGCTTGCCAACTCTACACGCGCCGCCAGAATAATGAACAGCACTGAAATCAGCAAAATGGTCAACGACTCATTAAACTCTAAAATCGTCTCACGTGGGAATTTTGGCCAGTTCGCCAATGCCACGCCCAGTACTGTGACGGTCAATAGACCAGATTCATGCTCTAGATGATTCGATATCGAAAATAACACCAGTACAAATGCTAAGGTAAAGACATTACGTAAGAATTCAGGAATCATATGACGGCGCATAAGGAATGCAAGTAGCCAAGCGCCCGCCATACCCATTGCCGTTGCCAATACGACAATTTTAGCAAACAGTAGAATACTACTGGCTTCGCCGCCTGAGATAATGTACTCATAGACCAATACCACAGCAATAGCGCCGATTGGGTCAATGATAATACCTTCCCATTTTAGGATGTTGGAAATGGTTTTGTTAGGGCGTACACTACGCAGCAGTGGCATAATGACCGTTGGACCAGTCACACAGACCAGCGCACCAAACAGCAACGCAATCAATGGATCGACATCGAATAGTAAATAAGTCGATAGGGCCACGATAGCAATGGTAATCAGTACACCGACCGATACTAACATCTGTACCACGGTACCATGTTGCTTAATCTCATCGAACTCTAGCGTTAACGATCCTTCAAATAGAATAATCGCTACGCCCAAAGAGATGAAAGGAAACATCAGCTCGCCCAACACCAAGTCTGGGTCAAATACACCCAGCACTGGGCCGACGATAATACCAATCAGTAATAAAAATAAAATGGATGGTTGCTTTAAATACCAAGCCAACCATTGGGCGGCAATGCCAATCCCAACCACGCCGGATAGCAAAAGGGCGGTATCCATAAATTAATCCTTTTATAATCTTGTCATATTTTATATCTATCGATAGCTGTTATAAGATAGTCGCTACCGTTTATTTAACAATAAGTTGTTATCCGTTTTTGTTGTAGCCAAGCCATCGCACTGATAGCCCTCATGAATCACAACATAAGCTAGATATGATATAACTACTATAAAGTAGCAAAGACAAAAGCGCTTCTAGATAAATCACAATACGCTAGAAATGCAAAAGATGGAAAACAAGAGTGATGATAGCCAGTTCATAAGCCTGCAATAAACAGCCTTATATACAAGCTAACTTTTGTTTGTTTAGTAAAATATTTGGTTTGACATCATACCATGATTTTATTTCAAGCTGATGTAAGCCGTACCTGCTAAAAAGCTATCTTACGGCCATAAAAGTATACGAAGCCCATATGAAATAACGTTGCCTTGGGTTATCCTGCACTATGCAAAAGGCATTAGCATCATACTTTAAGTTTTTATTTATCATACAGTAGCTGCGTGGGGCATGCACGTCGCGCACAGGGTAATAGTGTTGGCGCCATGAAATGTCATATACTGAACGTTGAGAGTATTTGTTTTTATAAGACACTATTAATCATGTTCTACACTATTAACCATCTTCTAAAGACCGGCACTCTATAAATATTCAAGTAATGAGTAGTGATAAAAATAAGCGTAAATTAATTGCTAAATAGTTATGACAATAAGTTCGAATAAAAGTGCTGCGCCGCATAAATAGACAAGATAAATAGATAAAAGAATATAATTCATCAAATAGTAACGAATAGGGGCATACCGCTTGGTGTAGTCGCTATCGCTAACAATCATAACGTGGCTGTTAATAACAGCGATTACTCATATGGAGGACACAAAATGCCTATCAATATGTTCAAAGGACAGACCACTGCCAATATGCAGCGCTGGTTACAACGTAGTGCTCTAGCATTCGCTATTAGTACCGCTATGTTTGCTAGTATCAATGTCACGACGATAAACAGTGCGCAGGCTGCAGTCACTACGGCTGATTTTTCTGGTTTGGTGCAACAAGTCACGCCAGCAGTGGCACGTGTCAATGTTACCAAAACGATTAGTGAGGCCGAGCTCGCTAAGGCTCAGACTGCTGAAGTGTTGCGTCAGTTCTTTGGTGATCGTCTACGTATTCCTGATCGAGTCGCGACGCCAGCGATTGAACATGCTTATGGTACGGCCTTTTTTATTACCTCCAATGGATATATGCTGACCAACCATCATGTCATCGCAGGTGCGGACAAAATCACTGTGACGCTCAATGATAGAACCGAGCTTGATGCAACTTTGGTTGGTAGTGACGAGCGCTCAGATGTGGCTGTGCTAAAAGTTGAGGGCAGTCAATTTCCAGCCCTGCCTATCGGCGACTCAAGTGGTCTAAAAGTAGGGGAGCCAGTGTTAGCAATCGGTTCGCCATTTGGTTTTGACTACTCAGCCTCTGCCGGTATTGTCAGTGCCAAATCGCGTAGCTTTTCGCGTGAGACGAGCGTACCATTTATCCAAACAGATGTAGCACTAAACCCGGGTAACTCTGGCGGGCCACTATTTAACCAACGCGGCGAAGTGATTGGAATCAATTCGCGTATTTTTAGTGGTACTGGCGGTTATATGGGACTGTCATTCTCTATCCCTATTGACGCTGCCATGGATATTTATGAGCAGCTGAAAAACGACGGTGAAGTAGCGCGTGCATATCTAGGAATCTATCCACAAGATATCGATCGCAATCTGGCCGAGGCTTACAATTTAGAACGCCCTCAAGGTGCCTTACTGACTCGTGTATCACCAGATTCACCAGCACAAAAATCAGGCCTAAAACCTGGTGACATCATTTTGCAATACAATGATGTACAAATCATGGAGGCATCAGACTTGCTGAACTTGCTCAACCGAGCGCGTCCAAGCGATTCCTTCCGTGCACGGATTCAGCGTAACGGTAAGCAGATGGTGATTAACGGCAAGCTCGCTTATGCGCCCAATGATGTAAGAGCACAGAGCGGTAATGAGCAAAATGATGATGTACAATTGGGCTTGCGTTTACGCGATTTGACGGCAGATGAACAAGCAGAAATCGCTGTCGATAATAAAACCGGCATATTGGTTACCACTGTGGATCCTACTGGATTAGCCGCGCGCTCAGGTATTCTGGCAGGTGATGTTATTACCAACTTTCATCAAAAGCCGATCGAAACAGTGGCAGATTTTTCAGGTGCTATCTCTTCTCTTCCTAAAAAAGGCGTGGTCACTATAGAAGTTATACGCCAAGGCATTCCTGCTATTATTGGTCTGCGTATTGAGTAGGTGTCATGATTTAAGCGTGACTGTTGACATTGCTAATAACGTAACTCAGGTTACGATGCAGAGTATAAAGGCAGCGCGCACGTCAATAATTGTGCTTTCTATTTAGCTTATTAATAGAATATTGTATATTTATGAGCATCGGTACGAGAGGGTTGCCTTTTCGATTCTATCGACCTACTATCGATGTGTTGACGATTCGTTAATATTACATAAGAGACTTATCAGCGTACGTTGATTGAGCTAAACTGCTCCTTTAATGATGTAACTATTCATCTACAAGATTTTAAGCCAAGCTTTATATATTTAAGGGAAGAATAATCCCCTTTTTTTAGTGCTAAATTTATGGGCTGACTGCCAATTGATTGATAGCGGTCAAATCAAAATATGCTACACTAACGAGCACTCTTATTATTATATTTCTGTCGGTTAGTAAGTACGCCTATTACTCTTGGTAGATTGCCATCACGATACTGATATCGTAGATATGATCATCTATGACACAAACGCTATTATAGTAAGTAGAGACGCAGCATTAACATCAAGTAAGTTACGCCATCAGCGTTTATCAACGCACACAAAGCAATGGCCACTTGCAAACGACCTATCATGTGACAGCTTTAATAAAAGCTAGGATAATACAGTAAGGCACGGTTATGAGCACAGCATACGACGAGATCAAAACCCGACTACAAGGCTCAATGGTAGCCTTGGTAACGCCCATGCACCCTGACGGTAAGGTCGATTATAAACGTCTCGCAGATCTCATAGATTGGCAGATCGAGCAGGGCACGCATTGCCTTGTGGCTGTTGGTACTACTGGCGAATCAGCGACCCTATCTATGCAAGAGCATAGCGATGTTATTCGCTATTTCGTTCAGCATGTCAAAGGTCGTGTACCGGTCATCGCGGGTACTGGTGCCAACAACACGATGGAAGCCATCAAGCTGACTCAGGATGCTGCCGATGCAGGCGCAGACTGTGCGTTGCTCGTTGCTCCTTACTACAATAAGCCGCCACAAGAAGGCTTGTTTCAGCATTATCAAGCCATTGCCAAAGCCGTAAATATACCGCAAATGCTGTACAACGTGCCTGGACGTACAGTGGTTGATATCGCTCAAGACACGGTCGAGCGTTTGTGTGATATCGATAATATCGTTGCTATCAAAGATGCGACAGGATCTGTCGGTCGCGGTGAGCAATTGATCAAAGCCGTCGGTGACAGAATGGTTGTGTTATCTGGTGATGACGGCACTGCGCTTGATCTAATGAAAGTAGGCGGCAAAGGCAATATCTCAGTCACTGCTAATGTAGCGCCAAAAGCCATGAGTGAGACTTTTTCTGCGGGTTTACGTGGTGACTTTGAAGCGGCTGGTAAAATCCATGACGTGGTCAAACATTTGCACCGTGATCTATTTATCGAATCAAGCCCTATCCCAGCGAAGTACGCATTGCATAAAATGGGCATTATCGATAAAGGTATCCGTCTGCCATTGGTTTGGCTCGCCGAGCAGCATCATGCGACTATTGATGAAGCATTGGTTCGAGCAAACATACGATAAATTGATACTTAGCCAATTGATATTCGGCGATTTTAGATTTGTTGCTAGCTCGATGATTGATATTCGAGCTAGCAGCAAGTCAACTTATCATGATAAGCCAATCGCCTACATGAGCAATAACTGCTAACTCAGAGAGACAACATGATGACAGTAACATCAAAGACAGTATCATCAACTACAAAATTATTTCCAGCAATGCTGACCTTGGTTTTGGGTAGCACTTTGGTATTGAGCGGCTGTCAAGCAACCAAAAACTTGCTTGGTAAACGTGACAACGGTAGCTTAGATTATCAGCAAAGCAAGAAGCTTGCACCGATAGAGCTACCTGCTGCCCAAGAAACGGCACCTTTTGTACCTTTGTATTCAACACCTAATGCTGGGGCAAACACGCTCCAACTACAAAATGAGTCAGGCAATCAGTATCAGCTACCAAAACCTCAGCGTGCTGTTAGCAACACTTCGAACTAAACTTATTCCCTTATCTATATCGCTGACTTTTGCGTTTTTTATCATAGCCGCAAACCATGTATCTTACATCAGTCAGCGGTAGCTGCGCGTTTTTACCACATAAGCTTGAACGAACAGGAACCCCCATAATGCAAAAGCAACAACTGCTGTATAAAGGTAAAGCCAAATCTGTCTATGAAACAGAAGACAATGATCTTCTGATTTTGCACTTCCGTGATGATACCTCAGCGCTTGATGGTAAGCGTATCGAACAATTAGCACGTAAAGGTGTGGTTAATAACCGCTTTAATGCTTTTATCATGCAAAAATTGTCTGATGCTGGTATCGAAACACATTTCGAGAAGCAATTGTCTGATGACGAAGTGTTGGTTAAACGCTTGGACATGATTCCTGTAGAGTGCGTGGTTCGTAACTTTGCAGCTGGTAGTTTGGTACGTCGTTTAGGTTTAGAAGAAGGTCAGGCATTGACGCCTCCAACGTATGAGCTGTTTTATAAAGATGATGCGCTAGGTGATCCGATGGTTAACGAATCACTTTCTGTATCTCTTGGCTGGGCGACCAAAGAGCAACTGGCTAAGATGGAAGAGCTGACCTATCAAGTCAACGATGTACTAAAGGCATTGTTTGATGCGGGTGATTTAATCCTAGTTGATTTTAAACTAGAATTTGGCGTATTCCATGACCGTATCGTGTTAGGTGATGAGTTCTCACCAGATGGCTGCCGTATTTGGGATAAGAACACTAAGAAGAAACTTGATAAAGACCGTTTCCGTCAGTCATTAGGCGATGTGATCGAAGCTTATGAAGAAGTGGCTGACCGTATCGGTGTGCCATTAAAATAAGCATTCGATAGGTAGTATAAAATAAAAAAAACTGAGCCATGTGCTCAGTTTTTTTATGGCATTATATTTATGATGGTACCCTAGTGAGTACTCGAATCTTTGGCTGTGGGCTAAGGGTATCAAAGTTTTAACTCAATAAGATAGGCGCGGTGTACTTCATAGTGTACTTACTATGCACAATAGAGAAGCAGTTATGTCTAATACTAAAGCAGTATGGTTATGCAACTATAACAACTTTGATGTGACAGAGACCTATGGTATTAAAGCGACGTTGCCAGAGGTTTTTGATGCTGTGCAATTTTACAAATTAGAGAAGAAGAAAAAATCTAATGTAATAGAGAAAGGTGAAGAGCAGAAATACTATGACATCAACGAGATGGATCTGGTCTTTTGTAAAAGTTGGTCTAAAGGTGAATATATTAATACTCATCATATGCCTAGCAAGGTATTTATTAAGCCAAATGAGAAACTACCGAAAACTGATGACTTAATGTTTAATATTATTGGGGGGTATTTATTATTCAATCAACAGTGCTATGACATCATCAGTCAGTTCACGCTAGGCGCTACGCATTTTAGTCAAGTATATATTTATGACATTGAGACAGAGGAACTAAAATCGCAAACGCCTTATTATTTTATCAATATCGCAGAGACGCGTGACTATCTCAATGTTGAAGAAAGCAAGGGTATTGACGCTGATTCTTGTGGTCCAAAACTACCCACGCATTCTATATGGGAACCAACCGATGATGATATTCAACTGAATACTACTGCACAAGAGTGTGAGGTAGACGTATGGCATGACCCTGTTTTACGAAAATCTTTATTTTTCTCGGACGAGTTGGTCAGCGCCTTATTAGCCTCAGGGATCAAGCGCCAAGCGCTCGCTTTGATTCGTTGCGTCGTCAAATAATTAGTTTATAGATTGATATCCAATGATATTAACCATCAAAAGACACTATTATTGGTGAACTACTTATAGCGGACTCATTTCAAAATAAGTTTTTTATCATCAAATAGTACCTTTGAGGTATACCCCGAGGAAACCAGTTATCTCACCCTTCAAATTTATGAACAGACCACTTAAAACAGTCCGCTATAATAGAACCCCTCATAACAGACTATAATTCCTATCCATTTATCAACCAGTATCACCCTTTCAGCCATAGGCTTATCATTTAACTCGTATAAAAAATCAAACATAGCGTCAACACTGTCCTCGATACCTTGTCTTACTTTTATGCTAATTTGTTAGTACTTACTCATATCAATTAAACCATAAAAATAAGAAAAGGTTTCGCTAATGTCTACTGCCTCATCAACTGTTTTAGAGCCTGACTGGTTCACTCGTCCGACCTGTGTGGTCGCTGCTGATCTGATTGGTAAAGTCTTATGTCGACAGCTAACTGATAGTGATGGACAGCAAAAAACGTTACGTATGCGTATCTCTGAGACCGAAGCCTATATTGGTCAAGATGACCCCGCTTGCCATTCACATGCAGGTACTCGAACGGCGCGCACAGAGATTATGTATAAGCAAGGCGGTGTGTTTTATGTCTATTTGACCTACGGTGTACATCATATGCTAAATTTGATTAGCGGCCCTCTAGAGTCGCCTGAATCGGTATTGATTCGCGCTGGGTTTTTGACGGATGATAGTGACCGTCTGATTGATGAGCAACAACTCAGTCGAAATAAGCAGCTGACTCACCCCAAGCAGTTTGCAGGTCCGGGTAAACTGACCAAGCGCTTGCAGATAACTCGCGACTTATATGGCAAGCCTATCTCGCCAGACTCAGGCGTTTGGGTCGAAGATAATGGCTGCCAGTCACCCGTGTCAGTGCGTCCGCGTATCGGTATTGATTATGCTGGTGATGCCAAAGATTGGTTGCTGCGTTACGTATGGAGCGATCATCCTTCTTTATCTAAGAACTAATAGATTGAGATTTAAACCTATTTTGTGAGGTAAGTTCATGTATAAGTTAACGGTTTTTATTCCTGATGAGGCATTAGAGCAAGTGAAATCTGCTCTGTTTACTGCTGATGCTGGGAAAATTGGACATTACGAGCAGTGCTGCTGGCAAGTACAAGGAAGCGGTCAGTTTATGCCATTGGCAGGTAGTACGCCGCACATCGGTGAGCATGATAGCTTAGAAATGGTCGATGAATGGCGAGTTGAAATGGTGGTTGATGAAGCATTTATCGATGCTACTATTGCCGCATTAAAAAAGTCGCACCCGTATGAGACACCAGCCTATGATGTGATAAAAGTCTTGGATTTTTAATTTTATAAAGTAAGAATCTCAGCTTATAAAGTATAAGATTTCTTATAAAAAAACCAAATAAGCCACTGAATGACTTATTTGGTTCCAAAGGTTAAAAGGCTTTAATTGCCTATAGAAAAAGGGTGTGAACGCCTCAAAAGTAATCAGTGTTTTTTGAGCTTAATCACGTTGTAGCTTGGATAGCCCAGCTCGATTTTATAATCGTCGCGACCACGTTCGGCTTTTACCTTAATTTTACGATCGCCTTTCTTATATTTGACATCTTTGACACGGTATCCCATGCTGCGGACTTTATTGGTGGCTCGCTGCTCGACAGCAGAATCGTAATTGTGTTTATCGTGTTTATCGTTTTTTTTGTGCTTGCCTTTGTGCTTTTTATGCTCGTGACTGTCTTTATAAACATCTTCGTAAATATCGTCATATATATTGTAGCCACCAGGCGTAGTGACACAGCCAGTGGTTGCCGCTAGTAAGGCTGCGACCATACCAACAGATGCCACAGTTTTGAATGTTGAAAATGATAAATTTTTCATAAGATTATCCTAATATGAATACGTTTTTAATATTTCGAGTAGGTGGCTAAAAAGATCAAAACAATCAGTTTTTCTCATTTGAAGACCACTAAATGTATAAATGCGCTGATGGGTGACGCGGCTTTATACAGTCTTCAATATCACCAGTTTTTATGGTGCTTACCGTTATGATGTTTGCCATTATTTTTGTTCTTATGTTTATTTTTTTTATAGCGACCATTGTTTTTTTGATGCTTTTGACATTCCCAATTATTGGACCAAGACTCCTTGCTTGAGCTGATAAGCCTTAGAGAGGGATAGGTATACTTAAGCTCGTAGGCTTGATTGTTCTTTTTAGCATAAGCCGTGATGGCACGATCACCGCGGTAGTTATCAGATTTAATATCCATGACCTGATAGCCTTTACGACGTAGGTCCTGTCTTAACTGCTGGCTGACATGATTAAAACTATTGTTTTGACGACTACGATCACCGCGATAGATGGATTGATTGTCATAGCCTGGACCTACCACTGCACAACCGACAGTCGTACCTAGTAATGCCACCACAAGACCAGCAGATACCATCGCCTTAAATGAGAATGGCTTTAGAATTTTCATAATGCAGTATCCTATAATGTTTTCAGAGAGATAGAAGGTTGGTGAACCTGATTTTATAGTGACCAACAGCAGGGCTTATTTTTCGATACTTTGGTATGACAACGTTAAAATAGCTTTAGACGGGTGAATTTTTAGCGCTATATTTTTTGAAATATTTTCTTACATTATCTATGATAAAACACAAGACTTGATGTTAAGTGTCATTTGCGTTAATAAGTTGTAATGATTATGACAAGTAAAATAGGCTTTTGTAAGCATATGCTTACACGCAATGACGTTTACGCGACTTAACATGAGAGTCAGAATTAGGCATTATAGTCACACGGCATTAGGAAATGTGACTCAAGGATTGAGTTGACCGCATTAAGGATAATGATTCAATGACCAGCATCAGGATGATAATGGTCATTGAAGTAAGGACACATAACCTGTGCTGATAGCAGCAGTTAATACTGAAGCTGTAATGTAGTAAAAAGGGCAGGATGCCCAGTATCACAATATACTGAATATTTGTGCAAGGATGCATAGAAAGCAGTCGTGATAGGTAACATGGATAGTTAACAATAAAACCGCATAACAATTAATTGCTATGCGGTTTTATCGTGTCTGGATGATGCTAATTGATAGGGAGTTTCCTAAAAACTGTGTAACTGCTTATAATCCACTAACAGGAGAATAAGCAATGACTAACCAAACTGACATC
>NZ_JADQAN010000007.1:0-151196 GCF_022129425.1 Psychrobacter sp. Ps1
ACTAATCATTAAGTCTCAGCAATGAGCTTATGAATTAGTCATAAAAAAGGCCATCCTATCTAGGGTGGCCTTTTTTTATTGAGAAATATTGATTGTATAAGTACGGGGCTACATGAATAAGCGTGTGGCAAGCTCTACACGTATCATCTAAGTATAATGTAATAATAAAAACAGCTTAATCATAATCGTGTAAAAGGAACGTCATGTTTGCGATAGAAGTATTACCAACGAATGCAGTAGAACTCGAATACGTCATTCAAACTGTCGCTAATATAGAAGCGACGGTGCAACCAGATGATGCTTGGAATCAGAAAACATTGGTTGAGTTGCTTGAGCAGGACAGTATTAGTTTACTAATTGCTTACGATCAAGCCAAAGAAGAGAGCGTCTCTCATCGTGAGATAGTTGGCTATTGTTTATATCAAACGACTTTTGAGCAAGCAGAGGTGTTGCGTATCGGAACTGATCCAGAGCACCAACGACAAGGCATTGCTTCGCAGGTACTGAATAGGCTGCATAAGCTATTACAGCTCAATCAAGTAGAGAGTCTTTTGTTAGAAGTACGTGCCGATAATGCAGCGGCGATATCGTTATACGAGCAACAAGCGTTTAGCGTCATTCATAGACGCAAAGACTATTATAAAATGCCACATAAACCAGCAGTCGATGCATTAATCATGCAGCATAATTATATTTAATGAAGTGAGTAAAGCTTAGGGCGTGTCCTCAATTCAAACGAGTGTCCTCTAAATGGGCTAAAAATAGCTAAATTTTGCCAAACATCGTCAAATAGTTGGTCAATATCTCGATATTATCTGCACTACTTTCCTCGTTTGACGGCAATTTATCTCATTTTTATCACCATTTTTAAAATGAGGACACGCCCTAATAAAAAATAAACGATTATGATAAAGGTGGCTACAACAGCTACGATATAAAAGCAGAATTAACTAAGATTTAAACTTTATTGCAAAGGAATTTTCTTTTTACAGACTTCTACATCAAGCTGATAATCACTATCTGCTTTCATTCGACCTAAAATATCCAAGCGTTCGCTCAGTAGCTCCACCATTATGCTGATATTGGCTTGTTGTTTTTTGACTTGTTCTAATTTTTGCTGAGTGAGTATGAGCTGCGAATCAATATCCAAGTGACCATCATAATAATCATTTAAGCTGTTTTTGATTTCAGTAAGGGTGAAGCCAATAGCTTGCGCACTTTTGATCAGCTCTATGCGTTCGATACACTCTGGATGAAATTCGGTATATAAACGTGAGCCTGCCTGACGCTTGCGAGATTTTAGCAGGCCTAATTGCTCGTAATGGCGAACCGTATCTTTGGTCGTATTGGCCTTTGCTGCTAGCTCTCCAATCAATAGAAACGATGTATCAAGTGCCATAATAACCTCTTATTTTTTCGCTATGATAATCATAGCTCTAGTTGCCACGGCGACTCGCTATCCAGTAGCGATACGGCTAACGATTTATGAGAGTGCTTTTGCCATGGTACAGACTGGCTGCCTGTCATGTTGTCTAACTGAGTTAAAAAATCAGTACGCGGTAAAGTAGTCGCACCCAAGCTCATCAAATGATCGTTCGGTAACTGACAGTCGACGAGTGCGACATCACTTTGTTCACATAAGCGCATCAGACCCCAAAACGCTAGCTTTGACGCATTAGACGCTCGATGAAACATTGACTCACCAAAATAGATGCCGTTTATTTTTAACCCGTATAATCCGCCAATCAGTTGACCTGCTTCGTCCCAAACTTCAATGCTATGAGCAAAGCCTTGCGCATGCAATTTGGTATAAGCTTCAATCATCTCATCATGAATCCAAGTATGCTCGCCTTCAGGCTGATTGTCATTAAGGCCATCACTGCGCGGTAAGCTACAGGCATGTATGACATCGTCAAAAGCTTGATTAAGCGTCACTTGCCAACGTTCGCGATTTGCTTGCTTACGTAGAGACTTACTCGGTTGATAGGCAGATGGGATGATCACACAACGCGGCTCGGGACACCACCAAGCAATAGGCTCATCTTCGTTAAACCAAGGAAACAGCCCTTGAGCATAGGCTGATATCAGCGTTTCGGGTGCCAGATCACCGCCCATAGCGACGATGCCAATGCCATCAGGATCGATAGAAATGGGATCAGGAAAGTCATAACGCCCAAGACTTTTTAAACTCTCAGGCGTGATGTGTTTATCGTGCTGTTGAATAAAGTTGCCCATTTAGGCTTCTTTATCTGCAGTTAAGGTTGAATCGTAAGTGTGATCACGAGCGACGGTTTCGCCCAGTGCATCCAAGTACTTTTCAGCATCCAGCGCAGCCATACAGCCTGTACCAGCAGAAGTGATGGCTTGACGGTAGACGTGATCGGCTACGTCACCTGCGGCAAACACACCTTCGATACTGGTCTGAGTGGCATTACCATTCAAGCCACTATTAACGATCAGGTAGCCATCCTTCATGTCTAATTGACCTTTGAACAAGTCAGTGTTTGGCTTATGACCAATAGCGACAAACATACCCATTGTATCTAATTGTTTGGTGCTGCCATCAATCATCGATTCGATGACGACGCCATTGACGCCCATATCATCACCGACCACTTCTTTTACTTGATGGTTCCATTCGATTTTGACATTACCATTTTTAGCTTTTTCAAATAGCTTGTCTTGCAGAATTTTTTCAGAGCGTAGGCTGTCACGGCGATGCACTAAGGTCACTTCAGACGCAATATTAGATAAGTACAAAGCTTCCTCAACCGCTGTATTACCACCACCAATCACCGCAACTTTTTGGTTTTTATAGAAGAAACCATCACAAGTGGCACAGGCTGATACACCAAGCCCTCTGAACTTAGTCTCTGATTCTAGTCCCAAGTACTGTGCAGAGGCACCAGTTGAGATAATGAGCGCATCACAAGTATAGCTACCGTTGTTACCTGTCAATTGAAAAGGACGCTCGTTTAGGTTTACTTCGTTGATATGATCGTAGACCAATTCAGTACCGAAACGCTCAGCATGCGCTTTCATCCGTTCCATTAATGCAGGACCTGTCAAATCATGCGCATCGCCTGGCCAGTTGTCGACTTCGGTAGTGGTAGTTAATTGTCCACCGACTTCCATACCAGTAACCATAACTGGCTTAAGGTTAGCGCGTGCTGCATAAACTGCTGCAGAGTAGCCAGCAGGGCCTGAGCCTAAAATAATGAGCTTTTCGTGACGTGGAGCAGTAGTGTCAGTTGCCATGAGTTGTTCCTTGCTAAATATACGAATTAAAAATGTAAGTTATAAATATAATAAAAGACGAATATCAAAAATGACTACGAATATGCTTCTTCTAATTGCTGTGTGATAATAACATAAGGGCACAGCGCACAAAGTGCAAGTTTGCTAAAACAAACACAGGTATCATTAGAATCAAAGAATAAATAGCTTTGGAATATAAGTGCGAAAAATTATGTGTATTTTATAGAATTTAGGCAATACAGTTAGCCATATTTTGCCACTCGTGTTTCGCTAACCAACTGTTTTCTTACGCAAAGTGTCTATTGATTTACTTTCTTACACGCTTTCTTGATAAGACTGTCGCCACTGTACCTATGTATTTGTTATTATAAGAAGTTATGCCAAGTGTAGTAGGAGCCAAGCGATAACGGTTGTTTCAAGGTTCTATGATCGGCACATGCCAAACAGACACTTCGCTCGGTACATTTATGTCAACACTTTATGTCAGCATGATTAGGCTTAGTCATGCATTGGCGACCATTTAGTATTAATAACAAGGCAGATCTTACGTGATATCAGCACCGCTTATTGAGTATTTAAAAAAGGGAATATTTACCCTCCTTGGGTTAATACTGGCCGTTTATCTGTTTGTCATTTTGATGACTTATACAGGCAACGATCCTAGCTGGTCGCACATTAGTAGTGATATGACCACGATTAATAACATGGGCGGCGAGGCAGGCGCATGGTTGTCCGATTTGCTTTATAGCTTTTTTGGGTTTGGTGCTTGGTGGTTTTTGGCATTTGTGGTTTATGAATCTATCTTGATTTGGTGGGAAAACAAGCCAACGTTTTGGCTCATGCGATTGGTCGCTTATGTGTTTTTGCTATTAAGTGCTAGCGCATTATTTGCACAATTGGTCTCTTTAGTTCAGCAAGTCACAAACCCTGACGCAATCGGCCTCGAAGGTGTCGCTGGTGGTATCATCGGGCTAGAGTTACAGGCGCGTTTGGCACAGCTGCTATCGCAGTGGGGGAGTGTGGTTTTCTTAGCAGTATTCGTTGTGATTACTGCTACGTTTGCCTTTAATATCCATTGGATGACGATATATCAAAAGGTTCGTGCGCTGTCGTGGCTTGGTTCAGGTGTAAAAAGTCAGGATGCTATCGACGCTACTGAACCGAGCACTGAACTACAAGCTGATACCCAGAACTTAGATGAACCGGTAGATAAAAAAGTAGAACATGAGCAGCTGCCACTGGAGTTGCAGTCCGCAAAAAATAATAGCGGTACTCAAGACGTCAGTAGTAGCGGACGTTTCGGTAGTGTATTGTCAGACTTTTTGGCAACATCAGGATTGGCAGATAGTGTCAAGGCCTCTGTCATCGCAGCAAAAGCAGCGGCGACACCTAATAGCTCAAAAGGTGAGCAGGCAAATACCGGCACAGAAACGCTTAACGCTGCTACTGATAATACAGCCAACCATACAGTCCAGCCATTAGTTTCAAACTTGACTGCACCTATTGCTCGCAAAGTTGAGCCAAGCTTTGCATGGAATGATGCCAATACGGTCGATGACTTACTTGCAAGTGAGCAAATGGCTTACAGTGCTAGTGGCATGGACAGCTCGGCTATGCCTGTACCTAACTATTCCCCAACGGGTACTAGTACCACAGCATCGTTAGAGAAAGCAGTACCTGCCACTATAGCAACTACAGTGACGGAGGCAGGTGCTCAATTAGATATACATGATAAAGAATCACTAGCTCAGCCATCAGTTGATGAGTCAGTGCACAGTGATTTGGCCAGTCAACCAGTCGTTGAACCTGCTGAGCCTAAAATCTCTACGACACATGAGATTGCAGAAGTAGATAAATTAGCAGAAGCATGGTTGGCAGAGCATGCTGATATATCAGAACATACAGAGTCTATTGTAGAAAAATCTGAAGACTCTAAGCCTGTTCAGGAAACTGTCGCAGCTGAGCCAATAGTACAAGAGAAGACTCTAGAACCTATCGTAGAAGAGCCTATTAGTTTTGTACAGGATTCAGCCAATCAGCTGTCTGATACGCCTGTAGAGTTGCCACAGACTAACAATGCATCAATAGTCTCTGAGCCTGAAGTTGCTCTGGTAACAGTAGAGACTGAGACTGCATTGTCAGATGTGTCAGATGTGTCAGATGTGTCAGATATGACACCAACCAACACGCCTCCTGCCAATCCAAAAGCAACGCCAACGGTGGAAGTGACTAGCCCAGTCTCAAATGTACAGCCTGATCAGAAAGCGCCTGTGCAACCATCTGTTAGTTTTGCTGTCCCAGAGGGCGATAGCAGCAACCATATCACTGATATGATGCCAGATGACGATAGTGATGACGACACCAATGTACCGGTCATGCCGCATATTAGTGATGACGCAGCCTTCAGTCAAAAGTCGCGCTCGATGCAAACGGCAGCTTATCGCAGCAGTCTAACGCCCATTCCAGAAGTCTCTATATTGGATAAGCCCGATCCTGATCGCAAGCCTAGCTATACTGTGGCTGAGCTTGAAAAGCTGTCTGAATTGCTAGAAATTAAGCTACAAGAATTCAATGTAAAGGCCTCTGTGGTTAATGCTATCCCTGGCCCTGTCGTCACCCGTTTCGAAGTAGAGTTGGCTGCTGGTGTGAAGGCTAGTAAAGTCACAGGTATCTCGCGTGATTTAGCGCGCTCACTATCGATGGCTTCTTTGCGTGTGGTAGAAGTGATTCCGGGCAAACCCTACATCGGTATCGAAGTGCCTAACAAGAAACGTGAAATGGTACGCTTGATTGAACTGCTCAATACCGAAACGTTCAAAGACCCTAAAGCGCAGATTAGCATGGCGATGGGTAAAGACATCGGTGGTAACCCAATCATTACTGACCTTGCACGTGCGCCGCATATGCTGGTCGCTGGTACCACAGGCTCTGGTAAATCAGTATTGGTCAACTCGATGCTGTTATCGATGCTACTCAAATATACGCCCAATGAGCTGCGTCTTATCTTGATTGATCCAAAGCAGTTAGAGCTTGCCAATTACAATGATATTCCGCATTTGCTAACGCCAGTAGTCACCGATATGACGGAAGCGGCTAGTAGCTTGTCATGGTGTGTGGCCGAGATGGAACGTCGCTATCAGTTGATGAGTTTGCTAAAGGTTCGTAAGCTCAATGAGTTTAATAAGAAAGTCATCGCGGCGGAGAAATCAGGCAATCCAATGCTCGACCCTCTATGGCGTCCAAATGACAGCGTAAGTATTAGCCAAGCACCTAAGCTAAAAACACTACCTATGATTGTCATTGTCGCGGATGAGTTTGCCGATATGATTATGCAAGTTGGTAAACAAGCCGAAGAGCTCATCACACGTTTGGCGCAAAAATCGCGCGCTGCCGGTATTCATTTAATGCTAGCGACTCAGCGTCCGTCCGTCGATGTCATTACGGGTCTGATTAAAGCCAACATCCCAGTGCGTGCAGCCCTACGAGTCAACTCAAAAGTCGATTCACGTACGATTCTAGATAGTGGCGGTGCTGAGGATATGCTAGGTAACGGTGATATGTTGTTCTTGGGACCAGGGCAGATTGAGCCGGATCGTGTACATGGTGCTTATGTCAGTGACGAAGAAGTTAACCGTGTCTGTGATGCGTGGCGTGAGCGCGGCGCCCCTGACTATATTGATAATATGGCAGGCAACTTTGAATTATCTAGCCCAGGCGGTGGTAGTACAGCCAATGCCTCTGGTGAAGATGATGATTTATATAATGATGCCGTGGCCTTTATCATGGAAACACGTAAAGTTTCTGCTTCAAGCATTCAGCGTAAATTCAGCATCGGCTACAACCGTGCTGCGCGTATTGTCGACTCTATGGAAGAAGCTGGATTGGTCAGCTCGATGGGCAAAAGTGGCAAACGTGAACTATTAATGTAGGATTAATTCTTAAGCTGATAACGAAAAAGCGAGTCATGACAATGGCTCGTTTTTTTGCTTTAAATTAAGATGACGATATGTATGTACTCTTCTAGCTGTTTATTAAACTGATATACTTTATATTAAAACAAGTATCGAGCTTCACTTATTAGAAGTGCTGTACGGTGCAGTGTATAAATATTAAGAGATCTATAGCCAAGCCCACTTAAAAGTGTTATAAACTAATAATCAAACCTAATTGTTGTCATAAAGACCATGACTTACTCACTAGATTTTCGTAGACAAGTTCTTAAAAGTATAGATGACGGTATGACCTTTGCCGGGGCAGCTGAGTTCTACAATCTCAGCCCAACCACCATACAAAACTGGAAGAGACGTGTTCATAGTAAAACAACAAGGCAAACTAAACCTTATAAAATACCAGATGACGTGCTACTTAATGATGTCAAAGAATATCCTGATGATTACCAGTATGAGCGAGCACGTCGTCTAAACTGTAGTAAAACAGGCATTTATCATGCCCTAAAGCGCCTTGGTATCAGTCAAAAAAAAGACCTTAGAGCATCCAAAAGCGTGTCCGATCAAAAGAGCGATATACCACAGTAAGCTTGATATCTTTAAACAACAAGGCTATCCCATTGTCTATATGGATGAAAGCGGCTTTGAGGCTGAAACCATTCGTTCTCATGGCTATGCACCGATTGGTAAACCCTGTATCGATAGCTACAACTGGCAAGCTTCGAGACGTACGAATGTCATCGGAGCTCTCTATGAAAAAATGCTATTTGCGCTTGATTACTTTGAACACAATATTAACAGCAGCATATTCTACGACTGGTGCAAGTTCACACTTATTCCAAGTCTTAAAACTAAATGCGTGATTGTCATGGATAATGCTCGATTTCATAAGAGTAAGCGTATTCAAAAGCTACTTAATAGACATGGTCATCGTATTTTATGGCTGCCGCCGTACAGCCCTGATCTAAACCCTATCGAGAAAAAATGGGCACAGGCTAAGTTTCTACGCCAAGGATGGATGGAGAATAATCTACCTAAACTGTTTCATGATATGGGCTGTATCGATTTTATAAAGACTTAACTATAACTATGCTGTGTTATTCCCATTAAAGTTCCATTTAGTAAAAAATGGAGCTATCTTTATCTCATGTTTGCTAGCATTTTTGACATTTGGTTATTTTATAAGTTTTTGATAAAAACTTAATATCTAGTGGTAAATATATATCCATTTTAAAAAGCAATCACTCCAAAATTTACGACAGTTACTCTCCAAGGAAGGTTAGTTATGTTTAAAGAATATACTCAGTATGATGGTCTCGCCTTAGCAGCATTGGTCAATTCAGGTGAGGTAAGCGCGAAGGAATTGCTAGATGCTGCTGTCCATCAAGCCAATCAAATCAACCCTAAGCTAAATGCTATCGTGCATCGATTTGATGAGCGTGCTTATAATGCCGCGCAGGCAGGTTTACCTTCAGGTGTATTTACTGGCGTGCCGTATTTACTAAAAGATTTATCTTTCAGCTTTGCCGATGAGCCGATTACGATGGGCAGTCGCAGTGTCAATATCATTTCAGAGAAAGACAGCGAAATCGTCAAAAGGATGAAAGCGACAGGCGTTAATACCTTTGGCAAGACTAATACTCCTGAGTTTGGTTTGATTATCACCACTGAGCCAAAAGCGCATGGTGCTACTCATAATCCTTTTAAGAAAGGCTATAGCTCTGGCGGCTCGTCAGGGGGCAGTGCAGCAGCAGTTGCGAGCGGTATCGTACCGATGGCAGGCGGCGGTGATGGTGGCGGCTCGATACGTTTTCCCTCTGCTTGGTGCGGTACGTTTGGGTTAAAGCCAAGCCGCGGACGTAATCCAATGGGCCCTAATCTTGGTGAAGGCTGGGAGGGTGCAGTGGCTGACCACGTGATTACGCGTTCAGTACGCGATAGTGCAGCGATGCTAGATGCCACTAGCGGAGCAGAGATTGGCGCCCCTTATGTTATTGCTCCGCCAGACGGCACTTTTTTGCAAGCGGCGATGCGTGCACCGCGAAAGCTAAAAATCGCTTTGCATCAGCAGCCATTGATAGCCAATACGACAGTGGACAAAGAGGTGCTAGCGGTACTTGAGCAAACGGCTAAGCAACTAGAGTCTATGGGTCATGAAGTAGTACCAGCCGAGCCAAACATCAATATCGAGCAGTTTTGGCATGACTTTATCGTTGTAGTCTGCGCGCATACTGCTTTTACGATTGATAATATCGAGCGTGAGTTTGGTGCTGATCATATTAAAAACCTAGAGCCACAAACTTACAACATGGCACTGCTTGGGCGTTCACTATCAGCGGTTGATTTAGCACACGCCAAACATGGTTGGCATTATAGCCAGTATCAGACAGGTCTATTACTAGAAGACTACGATATGATTTTGTGTCCGACTGTGCCCACGCCTGCGGTAAAGCATGGTGTGCTACCGCCCAGTCGTATGGATGAGATGATGATGCGTAGCGCCGAGGTGCTTAACAAGGGCTTTAATATGGGTAGATATGCCTTTAGCTCAGGCATGATAGAAAAGCTTAGTGCCCCTGTATTAGGTAAGATGGGTTTTACGTTATTGGGTAATGTTACGGGGTTACCCGCGATGTCAGTACCCGTTGGTATGAGCAAAAAGGGTCTGCCAATTGGTATGCAGTTAATCGGGCGTATGAATGATGAAGCGACATTATTCAGTGTGGCGGGCGAGATGGAGCGCGCAGGTTTATTTACCAAACACGCTTTTGAGAAGTAGGATTGAATTCTATGGTTTGGATTGTTAGCACTCAATCAAAGCGATAGATATCCATACCCAAGCTATGATGGGCCATACTTTGATGAACGACAGAGACGCGCTGACCAGTACCTAGTGCAAAAAACAGCGGTAGCAAGTGCTCATCACTTGGATGAATGTCCTTGTAGTCTGGATATTGCTGCCAATCGAGCGCCGTGGGAATGTCTATTTTGAGCTGCTGTAACAACCATTGCTTAAAAGTTTTGGCTGCTTGATCGATGCTGTTAGCTTCCCAGCGCAGTGCTTGCAAATTATGCGTAATGTTACCTGAGCCAATGACGAGGATTTGCTCATCACGCAGATGTGCCAACTGTGCACCTAACTGATAGCAGGCGATACTGTCATAATGCTGCGGCAGTGATATCTGTACGATAGGCACATCGGCTTCTGGATACAGATGTCTGAGCGGCGCCCACACACCATGATCACAGGCACGTACTGGATTGACACTACAAGTAATGCCACGTGCGGTCAGCTGCTGAGCAAGTGTCTCAGCTAGCGCTGGTTGGCCTGTAGCAGGATACTGAATGTCGTAAAGTTCAGGCGAAAATCCTGAGAAATCATGCCACGTCTTTGGCTGTGGATTACTACTAATCTCTAGCTTTGCTGACTGCCAATGCGCTGACATAATGACGATGGCACGTGGCTTAGGTAAGTTTTGACCGATACGTGCCAGTGCACTGGTCGTCGCAGACTGCTCAATTGCAAGCGTAGGTGCGCCATGCGAGATAAAGAGCGCTGGTAGCTTAGATGTATTCGTCGCTACATCAGATGTATTTTCCCATGCGGCAGCCGCTGTGATAGGCGTCTGCACACTATGATGGTCATCACGTTGATGAGAGGGCTTAGAGGCGTTGGGTGTCGCACGTTTTGGATATTTCATGTTGCATTTATTAGGGCGTGCGCCAGTTTTTCAATCTACTTTAGGGTTAATGTTTTAAATCAAAAAAATAGCTCAGTATTTAATTACCACGGTGATAAGGGTGATTATTGTTGATACTCATCGCGCGATATAATTGTTCCATAAGTACGACGCGTACTAGCGGATGCGGCAATGTCAGTGCTGATAGTGATAGTTTTGCATCGGCCTTTGCCAATACTTCTGGTGAGACGCCATCTGCACCGCCAATGACCAAGGCAATATCATCGCCTTGCAGCATGCCATCTGCGAGCTTATCAGCCAGTCCTTCGGTCGAAATCATCTTGCCTTTGACATCTAATACCCATAACTGCTCACGGCTTGATGCATTATGAGCGGCTAATATAGCCTGACCTTCTTGCTCACGGTACTGTGCCAAATTAGCATCTGAAGGATTTTTTGCCCGCTTGGCTGCCGCAATCTCGACAATTTCTGTGCTTAGCATCGGTTGAATGCGTTTGTAATATTCGTCAAAACCCGTCTGTACCCAGCTAGGCATTTTATTGCCAACGGTCAAAATCCTTACTTTCATAATGCTTACCATCTCGATAATTGAATTCAAGCTTACTAGGGCGTGTTCTTAGTAATTGTATCGTTCATTGTTTATTGTCTGCAATTTACATCAGAGGATTAATCGTCTCTGATACGTTGCTACTTGCGCTTTGATCGTCCGCTTGGCTTGGCTTTGGAATGACAGTCAGCTTTGCATCAGACTCAAAAACGATAGCTTCGACATCATCAAAACTATTAATCCCTTCAGAACGCATGGCACATTCGATTTCTTGACGCGTCAAGCGCTCATCACGCATGGCATCTGGCAAAAACTGCCCTTGATAAAAAACGATACGCGGCTCTGATAAAATAAAGCTACTAAATTGCGGTGAAACAGACGCATATTTGGTCACCACAAATTGCAATAGGTACAATACTAAAATAGACGAAACCCCTTCAACAAAGGGAATGTCTTTGAGCAAAATCGTACTGGCACCCAACGAGCCGATCATGACCGTCACGATCCAATCGAAGTTATTGAGCTGCGACGTCGAGCGTTTGCCAGAGATTTTGGTGACTGTCACGATCAACACGTAAACCATAACAGTCGTCAAAACAATACGACCAAGCTTGTCTATGTTGTCAAAAAAGATCATGTCCATAATGTTCGCTCCTATTATAAAGGTAAAACAAGTCATCGCTAAAACTTTACTTACTAGGGCGCGTCTTACTTTGTCTCATTTTTAGTACTATTCTTAAAATAATGACACGCTCTAAACTTAGCCTAACGGATTTTACGCATTAGCAGGGGAAAACTTTGTAGCACCTTGTAGATGATGGTTTGTACTTACGTTGATTTGCGTATAGGGTCTAATAATCGATTGATAGACCATAGACTGATTCGCGCACTGACTAGAGTAAGGACCAGCATCAGCATTAGTGATGAAAGTAGGGGCAGTGGACGCTGCATCGCCATCTCAAACAGTACCTCACGGCTTATCGTATCAAACAGCCAAAACCAGATGGCTGAAAAATAAATGACCGTCAGCATCCAGACAATCACAACCCCACCAAACATCAATTTATTAATCTCATCTCGCGCTAATGCTCGCTTCTGATGTTTGATAAATTTACTGACAGCGATATAAGCACCCACGATAATAGAAACCACCATGACCAATTGCGGATTGAGCGCAAGTTTGGTCTGTATCATCATAAATATGGTACTGGCAAGCGTGTATCCAATCGCAAAAAAACCGACATATCGAGCCAGTTTAGGCTGCACTTGTATAAGCGTCTGGGGTTTGTTGAGACTGGTTGTCTGGCGTGACATAAGCTAACCTTTATAAAGGTAAAAAATAGAGTATGGATAATAAGTCGACTTAAAGCGTTGGAAATCAACGCTGTGCTGTCCAGTCGAGCATGGCATCTAACACAGGTCTTGCGGCATAAGGATTTAATGCTTGATCAGTATTGATTATGCCGACGACAACGTAATCCTGTCCTGACAGTCCTTTAACGTAACCTGCCATTGAGGTGACGTTATTTAACGTGCCAGTTTTTATCCATGCACGGCCAGTGGCTGTTGATTCAGGCAAGCGATCGCTATGGGCGGCAATAGTGCCACTAACCCCAGCGACACCTAACGAATCGACATAAGCATCAAAATTTGGTCGACTATAAGCATAAGTCAGTAGCTCGCTTAGGTTGGCGGCAGTGATGGTACACTCACGGCAAAGTCCTGAGCCATTGGTCAAATGAGGCGGCGGTGTACTGAGATTGGTTTGCCACCATTGATTGATGGTTTGTAAGGCCGTAGGATAGTCTGTTGTAGCAGGTTTACCAAACTGATATAAGCTATCAGCCTTTTTGCTACTAGATTTATCAGCCGTTACTTTATTATCCACCTCATTATTAGTGCTGGCTTCATGACTACTTGGATTAGTGGTAGTTGTGCTAGCAGGTATTGTTTGAGTCAGCCTTCCTTTACCGTAAGCGCCTATAGATAGCGCCACTTGCTCAGCCATGACATTGTTTGAGAAGTGGTTAATGTCATGAATCTGCTCGGTTAGATTCAACGACGGATAGCTGACCATAGGCAATGGCGACATCGCGATAGCCGTAAGCCCGTGCGCTCGTTTTATCGCCTTGCTCATATCGTAAGGGGTTTCTTGCGAAATTACTTGTCCACTCAAAGTATTCCCTAATGCTTGCCATTTGGCAGCGATGACGTGTGCGGCAAACTCTTTGGCATTAGGATATGCCACGTAAAAAACATGCTCACCGCAGCTCTCTGGCAGACTGGCATTTAATACGAGCTGCGTGTTTTGCCACTGCGGCGCTAGGCTATAGCTTGCTTGCCCACAACTGGCTGCACGGGTATTGATTGTAGCAGGCAGCTGATAGTTGGCTAACCGCGGCTTATAGGTCACGCTTGCTTGGCCGTTATCTTGAGGGTAAGTTTTGATACCAATGGTGCTAAAGTTAACCAAAAACCCATCAGGGCTAGCGTTATAAGGGCGTAGAGGTGAGTTATCAAAGGCGGCAGGATCTTTACTAACATTGTTAAAAACCGTGCTGTCGATGATGATGTCACCATCGATATGACGAATACCGGATGCTTGCACTTTATACAGTAACTGCTTCAAGCGTTCGTGGGTCATTTTCGGGTCGCCACTTCCTTGAATAATCAAGTCACCATGTAGACGGTTGCCGATGACAATACCTGTGTGATACACCCGTGTATGCCACACAAAATCTGCCCCTAGAGTGTCCAAAGCGATAAAGCTAGGCACGAGTTTCATGGTGCTGGCAGGCGTCCGAGGAATATCGGACTGGTGATCTAGCAAAGGCGAAAATGAAATCTTTATAGAGGCTTTATTATTGCTCGCAGTATCTTGGGCTTTGGTGTTCTGATCAAGCGTATGCTGAGATTCATCAGGAATAACTGTTGGAATGCTCTCTACGCTCTGATAAGTATAAGGGTCATCGGTATAAGCATGTATTTTTTGCTCGTGCTTTTCAATGGTGCGCTGCTCTATGGTAACTAAGGTGTTCTGATGGCTCGGATCGCTGGTACTTGTATCCGTAGAGGCGTTAGTAACTGGGTGTTCAGATACTGTAGTAGATGCATATTGGCTGTCAGGTTCATCACTATCAATGACTTGAATAGGAGTAGGCAGACGGCTGGCAGCCTTGTAACCCACAGGTGTAATCACGATGCTGATATCCGCTTCTATTAGGTCGGCACGCGTCAAGGCTTTTTGAATAGCTGCTGGCAACACGGCTTGTGCATGTATCGGTGTGACTATAACTGCTGCCAATAACGCTAACCTAGGTAGACGTTTATTAGGTTGGTTAAGCGGTCGTAAATAACGACAAAGCGTGGTGATTTTGGTTGCAGCAGTAGAGTAATGACGGCGTTTAGAAGGGTATCGCATGAGCATCTTTCATCAGGTGGCAAAAACAGCCTATGGTAACATGAGTTGCTGTTTTCGCACACGATGTCAGCAGTACAATTTTAGCAATAACAACGCCTTTATTTAGATAACTAACTCTAACTATAGATTGAACTGCGAGCATGACTTGCTGCTAACGCACATGCAAAAAAGCCATCGCAGTCATGACAGCATCGTTATAAGCATCATGCGCGCCCAGTTCAGGAATATTGTAATGGGCTAATATGCGATTCAGATGTTGGGCTTGGCCAGAAAGCCCTTGTGTATGTCCGCTGATACGCCGACTGTACAGGTGCCGCAAATCTATGACTTCGTTTGGTAGCGAGGTTCCTATATAGCGTTTAACCAAAGGGTTCAAAAAAGCCATGTCTAGCTGTGTGCAGAATCCAACGATTGGTCGATTACCTATGAATGGTAGCAGCAGTGCCAACATGTCATCGTAACTCATGCCATGTTCAACATCGGCGGTACGCAAGCCATGAATGACAATAGTGTCGCGGTCTGGCATGACAGGAGGTCTGCAAACCAAATGCATGCCATTACCCGTGTCGATGGTATTGCCATTAATATGTATCGCTGCTACAGACAACAGGTGATGCTTTTTGGGGTTCAGTCCTGTCATTTCGCAGTCAATCGCCACCCACTGCTCAGGCGAAGGTGTTGTAAACATTGAGGCCAGCTCTGGACGCTGCAACTGCGTCTTTTGCCAAGCGCAAGATAACTGCTGTAACCAGCTCATATTAGTCGTTCATCCATATATGCTATTTTTATACTTGAGACTTTTCTGTATTTATCAAGCCTCTGTGTTAAGACGGCCACATTTATGCGATTTCTAATTGATAGTGTTGACGCAACTGATTTTTAAAGCTTTTGACTACGGCCAGACACTCTTTGAGTAGGTCACGTTCAAGTGCAGTCAAAGTCGTTGGATCTACTTGCCGAGCATGCTTATCGTCGGTTGAAAGAGCCACAGATAAGCGCTGCGCCATAAAAAACTCTAATGCTTCAAGCAAAGTATCGGCGCGCTCTTGGGTCATAGCGTCAACCTGCACCAAAGCCTTTAAACGCGCCTTGGTACTAGGCACGTCGAGCACATTGTTTTCTAAAGCTAAGGTACGGATGCCATGCACCAAGGGAAATATACCGGCTTTTTTTAGGTCGATATCAGATGATGCTGATTTACCACCCAATAAAGGGACAAACTTCTGCCACCATTGATTAACATCGCCAAACTGTAGCGCTGCCCGTGCAAACTGCCTGACAAACATAGGATCTGCCTGTTGATGAGCAAGTTCTAAGTGCTGACGTACTTGAGTAAGCAGTGACTCATCGCCGCAGACGTATTCACCATCTAGTATCGCAGACAAGTAAATACCATGCATCGGGTCGGAATTCCTAAACCATAGGCCAATTTGCGCAGTGAATTGCTTAAGTGATTGTCGCCACATAGGATTGGTCATCATAATATTGCCATCACACAGTGGGTAGCCAAGCGTTGCTAAATGGCTATTAAAAGTATCAGCAAACTGTTCTAGGTCAGGATGCGTATAGCCATCACGAATGATGAGCGCGTTGTCTTGATCGGTACGCATGATTTGCTCACCGCGCCCTTCCGAACCCATAACGATAAGGCAGGTATTGGCCATCACCTCATTAGGTATGATTAGCTGCCATAGTTTGGTAAATACCTGCGCATTTAGCGTCTGTACCATACGACTGATATTGCCAATTTTGACACCATTGTGATGCTGTGCTCGAATATAGCGCCCGATCAGCTCAACAGCGGTATCTAGGCTAGATAAGTCCTGTGCCTGTTCGATTTGAATACTAATTAGCTGCGAATGATGGCCAATATGAGCGAGCATATCACTTTGCCCAAGCACACCGACGACATCGCCACTCTTATCAATGACTGGCAGTCTATGAATACGATAGCGAGTCATGGTCAGCATCGCATCGCCAATCTCATCACTGGCTTTGATCGTGCGCAGATTAAAATTCGCATAATGCTGGCAAGGAGTAGTAGCAGGATCTTGTCTGTCACTCACCGCGCGGCAGATATCAGTATCGGTCAAAATCCCTAAGAGTAATCTTGTCTCATGTTGCGCTGTTTGTGAGCCATCTAAGTCATTCAAATCATCTAAGCCATGTAGCGGTCGGACCAGTACATGTTTTAATCCAGCTTTGGTCATGATGCGGGCCGCTTCGTACAAGCTGTCATTGGCATCGACGATATGCACTGGCAACAGATGAATATCTATCACTGGTTGTAGCATGATCTGCTGTACTTCTTGTTGGTTGGTGTAGCTGTCAGGCTCTAGCATTTTATTATGACGTCGCTGGCGCAATGCTTTTAATCGTTCGGGCAGCTTGTCTGATAGCATTTGGCGTACCAAATGATTTTGCGCGCTGATTTTATCGATAGCATCACCAGCGACTTGAAGTAGTAACGTCTCTTCATTGGCTCGGAACTGATAGGGTTGTATAGGTGTACTTTCAGGCTCTAGCTGATTGTCCTTGACCAGTGACTCAGGCAGGCGGCGGCTATCAAACCAATCATTATTATTCAGACCGTCAGCATGATTGCTACCGACATAGGACGCGACAAACTCACCATTTAGTGATTGCTCGATTTGCCCTTTGACGACGACATATAGACATTGTAGTTCTTCTGCAGGCAAGCTTTCATTTTTGGCAAGGTAGCGTATCTGGGTGTTTTTTCTAATGCTTTGACGCTCGGCTAAGCTCAGTACATCAAAGGGCGGTTGGCTAAAATCAAGATGGGGCATGGCATCATCCTTGATGGCATATTTTCGGCAGAGACTTTACTATAGCATTAATAAAACAAAAAGCCTCCAATAACCCTATTTATATTGTGGTTATTGGAGGCTTTTTGCTACTGTGCCATTTATCCTAGCTACATTAGATTTTTTTAATTAACTCTAAGCGCCTAATAGTCTGCGGATACGACTGATTGCTTCTCGGCTCTCATCGACACTCGCGACCAAAGCGATACGCACATAACCTTGTCCAGGATTATGACCATTAACTTCACGTGACAAATAGCGTCCTGCCAATGCATGAATATTGGCTTGCTCATACAACGCTTTGACAAAGATTTCATCATCATTGCCGAATTGCTCAGGTACTTTGACCCAGAAGTAAAACCCAGCATCAGGCATACGTAACTCTAGCAACTCACCAAGCTCAGACATCCATAGGGCAAACTTTTCTTGATATAGCGCTCGATTATGAGCGACGTGTTTTTCGTCTTGCCACGCAGCGATAGAGGCCAGCTGATGAGGTATCGGCATCGCACAACCTTGGTAAGTACGATATTGCAAATAAGCCTGCAAAATTTTGGCATCACCAGCCACAAATCCAGAGCGCAAACCCGGTAAGTTTGAACGTTTAGATAAAGAGTGGAACACGATACAGTTTTTGAAATCACGGCGACCAAGGGCCGCACAGGCTTGAAGCAATCCAATCGGAGCTGTATCAAAATACAGTTCGCTATAACACTCGTCACTGGCAATAATAAAACCGTACTGATCTGACAGACGAATAAGGTATTCCCAGTCATCCATTGTCATGACGGCGCCTGTTGGATTGTTTGGACTACAGACAAACAATAGCTGCGTACGCATCCAAACGTCTTTTGGCACCGCGCGATAGTCACCTTTATAGCCATTATCTGATGTACAAGGGACAAAGTAAGGCGTTGCCTGTGCCAGTATCGCTGCGCCTTCATATATCTGATAAAACGGGTTGGGCATGATAACCGTAGGCGATGTATCAGACGCTAAAGAATTGCTCTCTTTGTCAGCTACATCATGATCAACGACCGCTTGTACAAAGCTAAAAATCGCTTCTCGTGTGCCCATCACGGGTAATACTTGAGTATTGGCATCGACGTGATTAAGAAAAAACCGCTTCTCTAACCAGTGGGCGATAGTTTGGCGCAGCTCAAACATACCGTTTGTTGTTGGATAACGACTTATTTTGTCCAAGTTTTCGCGTAGGACGTCCAGCACAAATGCAGGGGGCTCATGTTTTGGCTCACCAATACCGAGCTTTATTTCACTGTAACCGTTGGCAGGCTTGCTATCAGCAAGCAAGGTTGCCATCTTTGCGAATGGATAAGGATGTAGATGCTTTAAGTTGTGATTCATAAGTGTGATAACTATAATAGACAATTAATAATAAAGTTATAAAGAAAATTTACATTAGAGCAGTGTAGCACCTCTCTAATTTTTTGTCCTTTTCTTCTTATATCGTGAATAGGCATTTACCAAACGTAAGCTATTCATTGTATGACTACCAAATAGGTAGTCGCTCAAAAGTCTTTTGAACCTTTCATAATTTATAATCTATAACAATATAAAAAATGACTACATCACAAAAGTGGTAGATCGTTTTAAGGATAGTTTGATATGTCTAGTGTGCTAAATAATGATGATCTCATCGCTAAAGATATCAATAATGAAAAACTTGATAACAGTGTGCAGCGTTCTAACCTGTATAAGCTGCTCAAAGAGCGTGAACAGAGCTGGTGGCAAGCGCGCCAACAACTGATCGAACGTCAAGAAAAGAAAATGTTTTGGTATGGTGAAAACAGCCTCATTATGTGGCTGTTATGGCAATTGGTCGGCTACGTGGTAGTGGCAATGGCCTTGATGCTGCTCAATAATATATTTGGTATCTCATTACCGCTATGGCAATACATCTCTTTGTTTGTAATACAGACCATATTTTTTGTCAGCGCACTTGCTGCTAAAGGCCAGTTGGAAAACAAACTGCAGCGCAAAATAGACAACGATGAGCTGATGCGCGAAGAGGCGCTCAATGAGATGATTATTTTGGCAGAGGATAGCCTGTATCCTGATATACATGCCAAGTCGCCTATTTCTTTAGAAGCATTAGACGATTATCTAGATGGACAGTTTCACCTAGCAAGCTTGCAATGTTTGCTACAAAAAGAAGTCGATGCTGGACGATTAATCATGGAGCAGCAGCCACTTGAAGTAGGTGTTTTGCCGCCAGATCTTGCTGACGATGAATTGAACGAACATGCTAGCGAGATAACTTATAGAAGTACGTTATAAAACGTACTTCTATGATGACTATCAGACTACTTTTGCTAGTTAATATTCAAAATAATGGCTAACCAAAACTATCTAGCCGTATCAAAAATATATTACGCTATTATGCTCTTTCTGAACGGTAAGACTGGCTAATAGCGCTTCCTTTAATGCTTCCAGTCTATCAGGTGAGAGTGGCTTATCGTTTTGATCACTGATAGAAAACATATCCTCAGCACGCTCACCTAGAGTAGTAATACGCGCAGCATGTACTTCGATTTGCTCTTGCAAGAAAACTTGCCCAACTCGCGCCAATAGCCCTGGCTGATCAAGCGTTTCTAAGCTCATGATGTGCTGGCCTGATGCTTCATTGAATTCGAAGTTAATCACCGTTTTTACTTCAAAGTGTTTTAACTGACGCGGCATACGCTTGTTCGTCAGTTTAAGTACGGTAGGGTCTTTGAATGAGTCAATTAAGCGTTGTTTTAGCTCTTGTTGGCTCTCCTCATCGACCAGCAATGTGCCACTAGGATCTAGCAATACATAAGAATCCAAAGCAAAGTCACGGGTCGCTGTGATAATGCGTGCATCTAAAACATCTAGATTCATCTGATCAAATACCGCCATGGTGACGGCAAACAGGTTCATCTGATCTTGGGTGTAAACAAATACCTGTACCGCATCAAGCGCCAATTCGCGATGCTCACGCAAAACGACCAATGGTGGACTATCAGCATTAGAAGCAAGCCCAATCGGTGGGTGATTCAAAATAGCTTCGGTATGCCATAAGATATCTTCTGCAATCTCTCGCAAGAAATACTCATCGCCCAAGTCATCCCACAGACGCAATACTTCATCGCGGTTCATGTGTTGGTTATTGACATTATCTAGCATCGTCAACGCTTGCTTACGTGTGGCACTAATCATATCTTGACGATTGGTGGGCGCATCGATATCAGCGCGCAAGATGCGCCGAGTTTGTGAGTATAGCTGTCTCATGAGGGTTGCCCGCCAGCTGTTCCATAGCTGTGGGTTGGTCGCATTCATATCAGCCACCGTCAGTACATACAGATGGTTTAGATGAGTTACATTGCCAATGAGATCAGAGAAAATAGTCACCACTTCAGGGTCTGAGATATCTTTTTTCTGTGCAGTAATTGACATGAGAAGGTGATAGCGTGTGAGCCAACCTACTAAGTTCGCATCCGCCAAGCTCATACCATGCGATAAACAAAACTCAATCGATTCAGTTTGACCAAGCTCACTATGGTCACCGCCACGGCCTTTAGCAATATCATGGAACATCGCTGCCAGTACCAAAATCTCTTTACGCTCGATACGCTGAAAGATAGAGCTGACTAGCGGAAAATCTTCTTGAAAGGTTGGATCTGTAAATCGATGCAAAATTCTAATCAAAAACAAGGTATGCGCGTCTACTGTATAACGATGGAACAAGTCATATTGCATGAGGCCAGTGACTTGCGCAAACGCAGGAATATAGTTACCCAATACCCCATAGCGATTCATGGTACGTAGACGATGAAACAGGTAGTTTTGTTCTTTTAAATTCGATAAAAACAACGCTTTGTGAGTAGGGTTGTCTCTATATATCTGATCGATGCCTCGCGCGGCAATTTTGAGTGCGCGTAAGGTGTGGGTGCGAACTTTATCGATGCCATGCTGACCCATCAATAAAAACATCTCTAAGATAGAATCTGGGTGCTGTGCAAACACTCGATGATGCGCAATGGCAATCTGGTTACCAATGCGGTTGAACCGTGCATTTATAGGCTGTTTTTTTGGACGTTCATCGTCAGGCAGCTGTGGCTCTATGATCGTTTCATAATAGTGATTGGTCAGCATCTCAGACAGCGTTGATATCTGCATCGCACAGCGATAGTAGTCGCGCATAAACCGTTCGACCGCAGCATTAGGCTGGTCATCAGGCTGGGTCTCGTAGCCCATTAGCTGAGCAATCTCACGCTGATAATCAAACAACAGCTTGTTTTCATTACGGCCCGTCAGTACATGCAAGTAATGACGAATCTGCCATAAATACCCTTCGGCAAAGCTCAACTCATCAAATTCTTTTTCGGTCAAAAAGTTCTGTTGCACTAAATCATATAGCTTGCTCACGCGAAAATAACGCTTAGTGACCCAGCCGATGATATGGATATCACGTAGCCCGCCCGGTGCTGTTTTGATATTGGGTTCAAGGTTGTACTCGGTGGCATTGTGCTGCAAATAACGCGCTTTGGATTCTTCCATTTTTACATCAAAAAAGGCGCGCGGAGACCACTGTTTGTTGACGATTTGAGCAGGCATGTCTTGCAATGCTTCGTTGCCGATTAGGAGTCGAGCCTCCAGCTGAGCACTGGCAATCGTATGATCAAGCGCAGCCTCTAGCGCATCATTGATACTACGTACAGAGAGCGCAGGCTCTAATCCTATATCCCATAGTAGAGCGACCAGTTTGTCGATCTTACTACTCGCCTCAGCACCTATTTCACCAGGAGACAGAAGCAAAATATCAATGTCTGAGTAGAGTGATAGCTCACCGCGCCCGTAGCCACCAGTTGCAAAAAACGCCAAATCAGTCTTATCTAACTCAAACCATTTAAACAACGCAATCAATAGGCTGTCGATAGCGCAAGCACGTGCTGCAACCAGTTGGCGAATATTGGTGCCGCGTTCTAGTGAGCGGCTGATATCGTCGTTGATCTGGGCCAACCATTCAGGAATGCCAAGTAGATTCTTGTCTGTCACATTTTTAGCTGACAGTGGGGATGAGTCTGTCGCCACCTCACTTGGTAGTATCGGTAAAGGCGTCAAATCAACAGAGGCGATATCACAATTAAACATGAGTGTTATCCAGTTAAGAGTTTAGAAATAGAACGTTTAAGCTGAGCGCTATTGGGCAACTAATGTGCTAATGGCTAATAAAAGTCACGAATAGCAATTATCAATAAAGGTGCTGATAAATATATCAATAGAAGTTATCAGGTCATCTGAGTATAAAGACAAAGCGCCTATAAGCACAATACTCAATATGCCCTAATTAAAGACCAAAAAAAAGACCGCCTAAGCGATCTTTGATTGTATTACTGCGTCAAAAAACTTAAATCTTCTTCGGGGCGAGTGGTAAACACTTCACAACCATTATCTGTTACGACCATGGTGTGCTCCCATTGAGCAGACAATTTGCGGTCTTTAGTAATCGCCGTCCACTCATCTGGCAAGATCTTAGTTTGCCACGTGCCTTGGTTAATCATAGGCTCAATGGTAAACGTCATGCCTGTTTTTAGCTCAAAACCAGTGCCTTTTTTGCCATAGTGCATGACTTGTGGCTCGTGGTGGAATTCATCACTGATACCATGACCACAGAACTCGCGAACGATACTAAAGCGCTCAGGTTCGACAACGGCCTGAATAGCAGCGCCGACATCACCTAGGCGAGCACCGTTTTTGACCACGCTCATACCTGCGTAAAGGGCGTCTTGGGCCACTTTGCAAATACGCTGTGCCATGATAGAGCCGTTGCCGACAATCCACATTTTTGAGGTATCGCCATAGTAACCATCTTTGATAACAGTCACGTCGATATTGATAATATCACCATCTTTTAGCAGCTTGCTTTCAGTTGGGATACCGTGACAGACAACATGGTTGACTGAGGTACAGATAGATTTTGGAAAACCATTATAGTTAAGTGGGGCAGGGATAGCCTGTTGCACATTAACAATATAGTCATGGGCGATCTGATTGAGTGCTTCGGTACTGACGCCCACTTTGACATGCTCATCGAGCATGACAAGCACATCACTAGCGAGCTTACCGGCCACACGCATTTTTTCTATGGCTTCTGGAGACTGGATAAGGGATTTTTTAGTCATCATCGTATATCTTATAATTATGGGTTCATTGTGGATAGATTATACCATAAACGTACTAGTGACACTTTCACGTTAAGTGATAGTGTACCTATTATTATCATTGATAATAATTGCTTTACAGCATGGTGAGGGCTTATATGACTCATTAGTCAGACTAATATATTCATATTTTGACAAATTAGTTGAATGTTGCAAGATATATAAGTAATGTAATTTTGCCTGCTAACGGAATTAGCAGCAATTTTTACTGTAGTTGTGCAGTAAAAATAACCAAATCAATGATAACAAGGATGTTGTTATGACGCTTTCTTTGTACATTCGTGCAGCTCTCACACCAAAGACATTGTTACCGATACTGGGTTCAATCAGTGCTGGTGTACTTCTAATGACCATGCAAACTACTTCTGCTCAAGCTGCAGGACAATACTATAATTGTGCCAATGCTAACGGTTGCAAGTTGGTGGACAGTAAATATTTCACTTCTAGTTACACTAAAACTCAATATCCGGTCGTCTTAGCACACGGGCTTGGCGGCTTCACAACGCTATTTGGAGTCATTGACTATTTTAACGGTATTCCAGAAGACTTGATGAAAGGTGGCTCAGAGGTATATACCACCAAAACGTCAGCGGTCAATAACAGCGAAGTTCGAGGTGAGCAACTGCTACAACAGGTCAAGACCATTGCCGCGATTTCAGGTGAATCTAAAGTCAATTTGTTTGGACACAGTCAGGGCGGTATAGATATCCGTTATGTCGCTGGCGTCGCGCCAAAGTACGTGGCTTCAGTAACCGCGGTATCAAGTCCAGAGCAAGGATCAAAAACCGCTGATTTTGTGAAAAATGTCCTTGAGCCAAATAATACTTCTGGACAGCCATCTAATGTCACCACCCAGCTAGTATCAGGCGTGTTTAATCTGATCGGTGGCTTTACAGATATTGGTTCTGGTATCAGTTTCAATCAAATTCAACAACAAGATGGCTGGCAAGCGCTCGTGGCTCTATCGACCGATGGTGCTGCTAAGTTCAATGCCAAATTTCCTGCAGCAATGCCAAAAAACTATTGTGGTCAACCGACTAGTACTGCGGTCAATGGCATCAAATACTATTCATTTAGCGGCGTTGGGCAAATAACGAGTGCACTTGACCCTAGCGATTATCTATTGGCCGCAACGGGCGTACCGTTTGCAGGTGAGTCTAATGATGGATTGGTATCTGCTTGCTCAAGTCGTCTTGGTTATGTGATTCGTGATAATTATAGAATGAATCATTTGGATTCCGCCGATCAAGTCTTGGGTCTGACGGCATGGGGAGAGTCTGAGCCAAAATCTATCTATCGTACCCAGGTAAACCGTCTGAAAAACGCCAACCTATAAGCTGAACTACAAAATAATAATGCTCATTGATTGAGAAATATCGTTTATGTCAAATAACTGCCGTCCAGCCTATGCAACAATTGCTATCATCGCCGTGGTTATCATTGCCACAGCGGCGGTTATTTTGTGGTTCAAGCCTAGTAACGATGTAAATTCAACTTCAACCAAACCGTCGGTCTCTGATAATGAGAGTAGCGAGTCAGTGACAACTGAGCTGGCTGCGGGACAAGTCGTGAAAGCGACAACGCCACCCAGCCAGTCTCACTTTGTCACAGGATTAGAAAATTTACCACGTTCATTAAAGGGTACCCAAATTGATGGTGAAATCATCATCGATGAAAATAAACAGTTAGTCGTCACTGAAGGTCTGCGGCGTTTGTTTGATTATTTTTTATCAGCCCTAGGTGAGGAAGAAGAAGCGGTTATATTTGCCCGTGTGGAGAATTATATTCGCCATCACACACCAGAGCCTGCCGCTAGCCAAGCGGTCACTATTTTTAATCAATATGTTGCTTACCTTAAAGCACTTCCTGAGATAGAGAAGCGTTACGGTAATCTGCAATTACAGGCGACCAAAAGTGGTGAGCTGGACTTGAATGCAGTTGCCCAGCAAAAACAAGACATCGCTAATCTACGTCAGCAGTACTTTGATAAACCAACCATTACAGCATTTTTTGGTGCAGAGGATGATTACGATAATTATAGTATAGAGATGGTCAGAATTGACCAAAATAAGCAGATGTCTGACGCACAGAAACAAGCTGCCCGTCAGGACTATATCAGTCGATTGCCAGATAATGCGACTAAAACCAATATCATACAACAAGCCAATATTAGCGAGTTGATGACTCGTACTGAACAGATGAAAGCTCGCGGTGCAACGCCCGAGGAGTTATATAATATGCGCCAAGAGCTAGTAGGCGCACCAGCAGCAGAAAGGCTGGCACAAGTAGATCAAGAAGACGCTAATTTTGACCAACGCTTCACCCAGTATGAAACTCAAAAGAATCGCTTATTAAGCCAAGGTGTCGATGCAGCTCAAGCGCAAATTCAGATAAATCAGCTTGAAAAGCAGCTATTTAATGACACTGAACGTAAGCGTCTGGATGGTTATGCGGCATTGCAACGACAGCAAGCTGTGAATAATCCCTAATTACCGTCACTAGCTACCATCAATAACCATCAATAATCATCGTTGATAGGGATGAACAGAGTTAGCAGATTGTATTTAACAGCTCATTTAGATACTGGCAAGAGCAAGTAGCTAGATATTTGCAAAGTAGTACAAAATGCATTCCGAATAACTACCCAGTTTATGATGACACCTCCCTGTGAGTCATGCACAATATTGCCATTGTTTAGAGCATTAAATAAAACAATAAATGAATCATAATAAATCTGAGCTTTTACTATGTCTATTAGAGCTTACCGCCTGTCTATTAGCGCTGATGGCTCAAGCAGATAGGATGTCTAGTAAAAGTATCAGATGCAATAAAGCGAGGAATTGATATGAAGAACATGACTAAAGTAATGATGGCCGCGACATTGGCAGTTGGTATACTTGCTGCGGGTTGTCAGACGACGAATTTGCCTGCGCCAGTTAACCAACCAATCACTGCAGATGTCTTGCAAGCGCATAACTGGCAGCTAGTTGATGCCAAACGTAGCAATGGTGATAAAGTAACGCAGCTATTTTTTGACCCAGCCAAGCCATTAACTTTAAATTTTATGAATGATAACGGTAGAGATTACGTGGCATTTATGAATACCTGTAATAACATGGGCGCTGGATATAGCGTTGCAAATGGTGAAGTCGAGATTAAAAACGGCATCAGTACTATGATGGCATGTCCTGAACCGCAAGCTAGCTTTGATACTGCTGCCTTAGCTACTGTAAAAGGTAAATATAGCCTTAGTAAGAATGCCAACAATGTGCCTATTTTGACCATTAAAAATGATGCTCAAGTCGCTTATTTTAAAGCCGTTGCGAAGTAGCTTAATGATTGAGTAAACAGTTTGACTGGTTCGTAAACTTAAACAATTGTAACTACTTTTCTAGAGTTGCTCGTCTGAAGTTACTTATTTAAAGTTACTTATTTAAAGCTACTCTTCTTGAAACGCAACATGCCTCGCTATCAAGTGGGGCATTTTTTTATCCAAAGTTTGACTCAGTTTAGGCTACACTAGAGCCATAACCCTATAATACCTTTGATATCGTAAGATATTATCTATGGCGTTGAGTCTGCAACAGTGACGATAGTTTTTTAATTATTCACAATACTTTTATCATTAGGATCTATTGGATACCGCGCTATGTTTGAAACCATAAAAGTCATTACTACGATAGCTATAGTTACCGTCCTCACTGGCTGTCAGACATTACCTAATACTTCAGTAAAAAAGCCAACCAGTACAGTCGAGACCAATCCGCTGACTGCACGTATGCCAGCGATTGATCGCCGAGGATACATTGCCTATGTAGAAGAGCAGGGCGCAGGTACGGCAAAAGTATCGACCCTCTATAGCATTCGTCCTGACGGTAGCGCTCGTCAGCTAATTGATCAGCTTAATGGCTATATCTATGCGCCAGCATGGTCGGCAGACGGACAACTGCTTGCCTATAGCAAACAAGCCCCGCGTGAGCATCCCAAAATTTATATTTATGATCGTAGTAGCAATACGCGCAACCTAGTGGTAAATGCTGAAGGCAGCAATATGTCAGCGTCATTTTCACCCGATGGTCAAGATTTGCTTTATAGCTCTACTGTCGGTGGTAATGCTGATATCTATAAGATGCGTCTGAGTAATGGTAATACCCAGCAGTTAACGACTCTGCCGAGTACAGAGGTACAGCCCAGTTATGCTGCCGATGGCAAGAGCTTTGTCTATACCAGTGATAAAGTCCGTGCTGGACGACCGCGAATTTATCGTTATGACTTCGCTACGGGCAATGCGACAACTGTATCAACAAATGGGTATGTGGCCAGTCCTCAGCTTAGCTTAGATGGTCAGCGTATGGCTTATCTAAATGGTCGCAAGGCGGCTGTCATGACCTTGACGACTGGGCAAGTGGTCAACTTGGCAGAAACAGGGCTTGATGAACCCGCACGTCTATCTCCCTCTGGCAATTATGCCGTCTATCCAACTCGCCGTTTGAATGTGGGCGGGCAAGTAGCAAGCCAAAATGGTGGTAGTCTAGTTATCCATTCGCTGTCAGGCAATATCAGCTATGCCATTAGCGGCCAAAATGGTGGAGTCGTGCGCTCACCGATATGGGGTCGTTAGAGAAGTATGTCTTATGCCGTGATATGTATATAAACTTATTTGTAAAACAACATAAGTTTATAAATATTAAGTGAAGAGCCTTAGCTTTTGTAGTAGGTTATTACACATAGAAGATTAGATTCACAAAGGGAGAACCCGCGTAATGCAAGAGGCTTTTTTCGCGTTCATCACCAAAATAAGTTTATATCCAACGATTGTTTTCACAGGTCTTGTGATGTTCGTTACTCTATACTGGGTGGTATCTTTACTCGGCATGGCAGATATGGACAGCGTGGATGTTGGAGAGTCAGGTAGTGATGCTGCTGTCTCTGATTTATCATCGACCGGTTTTTTTACAGGCCTCATGCTGAAGTTTGGTCTCTACGGTGTGCCTTTAGTCATTATATTGAGCTTAGTTAGTTTAATCGGTTGGTTATTGAGCTATTTGTATACCAGTTTCTTACATCAAAACTTTGACTCTGGTGTTTTGTATTACGTGTTTGGCACAGGGGCACTAATATTCGTATTGGTCGTTTCTATGTGGCTGACAGGCATGATCATTTCACCCATCCGCAAAAACATTGCCAGAATCCCCAAACGTAATTCTGCTAATAACGTAGGCAAAATCGCGATTGTGCGCACACTTAGTGTGACGGACAAGCACGGTGAGGCAGAGTTGAATGATGGCGGTGCAGGTTTGATACTCAAAGTTCGTTCAGACAACAGCACTAGCTTACTGAAAAAGGGCGATAGAGTGATGTTGGTCGCGTATTTAGAAGAAAAAAATACCTATCAAGTCGCTCGTATCGACTAAATAATTATAAATTATTTAGTCGATACGACTTTCTATCATCGCTTTTAGCATAGAGTAAACTCGAAAATAAGATAAACCCTGATAAATAATAAGCAGCCATTGAGCTAAAAGACCTCTATTTTTACATCATACGAACGGTTTTAAATTTAGTTATTGTTGGTTCAACTAGTTCAGGTATGAGAAAGGCAAGTGAAAGTGCTACATAGAGTAGGCTAAGCGAACCCTACAGGGCATCTGATGTATCTAGGATTGACCATAGAATGTTTTAATTAAAGGAATGGATATGGACATACTCATTATTGTCGGCGTGGTTGTGGTGCTGGCGTTTGTTTTCATTATGGCAGCACTGTTGATGCTCAAAGCCTTTTACTTCAAGGTTGAGCAGGGCAAAGCACTAATTATTAACGGTGTGAGCAAAATAGCCGTACGTTTTGATGGTGGCTTTGTTTGGCCAGTTATTAATAAAAAAGAGCTGATGAGAATCTCGCTCATCACGTTAGAAGTTGATAGACGCGGTAAAGAAGGGCTAATTTGCGCCGATAATATGCGTGCTGATATTACAGTCGCATTTTATCTACGTGTCAATGAAACCGAAGAAGATGTATTAAAAGTTGCCAAATCGGTTGGAGTTGAGAGAGCATCAGATAAAGTCGCTGTTAATGAGCTGTTTAATGCCAAGTTTTCAGAAGCGCTAAAAACAGTTGGTAAGCAAATAGATTTCGTTAAATTGTTTGAAAACCGCAGCGAGTTTCGTGACAGTATCGTCCAAGAAATCGGTAACGATCTAAACGGCTATGTCTTAGAAGATGTCGCGATCGATTATCTAGAGCAAACACCGAAAGTATCATTGGACTCAAGTAATATCCTAGATGCTGAAGGTATCAAAAAGATTACTCAACTAACGGCTTTTCAAAACGTTATTACCAATGAGCTTGAGCGTGATGAAGAGCTAGCGGTTAAGAAAAAGAACGTTGAAACCAGAGAGGCGATGCTAGAGCTTGAGCGTCAACAAGCCGATGCTGAAGCCAAGCAAAAGCGTGAAATATCGTCAGTGATTGCCCGTGAAACGGCTGAAACTCGTAAGATTGAAGAAGAAGAGCGTAAGAAGTCAGAAACGGCCGTCATCATGGTTGAGCAGGACTTAGCGATTCAGCGAGAGAATCAGCAACGTGAAATTGAAGTAGCAGGTCAAAATCGTCTGCGTGCAGTTGTCATCGAAGAAGAGAAGGTTACGCGTGCTCGTGACTTAGAAATCGTCTCTCGTGAGCGTGAAGTTGACTTGCAACGTATCGAGGCTGAACGTGCGATTGAACTTGAGAAAAAAGAAATCGCCAATGTCATCCGCGAGCGTATTGCGGTCGACAAAACAGTGGCGCAAGAAGAAGAGCGTATCAAAGAAGTTCGCGAAGTTAGTGAGGCTGAGCGTTCTAAGCAAACACGCGTGCTAGCTGCTGAAGCGGATGCTGAAGAAATCAAAGTACGTCAGGTGAAAAAAGCCGAAGCCGAAGAGTTGTCAGCCAAGCATAAAGCCGTTGAAATCACTACGCTTGCTACGGCTAACCTTGAAGCCTCTGCCAAAGAGTCAGAAGCCAAAATCAGAATGGCTGAAGGTATTAAAGCCGAAGAGTCTGCACATGGCTTTGCTGAAGCTGCTATCCAAGAAGCTAAGTCGGTCTCTATGGAAAAAGAAGGCATTGCTAGAGCTAATATTATTAAAGCGACTGGACAAGCTGAAGCTCAGTCAGAGCGTGAAAAAGGTATGGCAGATGCTGAGGTTATCGCGGCTCGCGGTGAATCTAAGGCGAAAGCTGAGCGTGACATTGGTATGGTCGATGCAGAGATTATTGCTGCTCGTGGTCAATCTACTGCCAAGGCTGAACGTGAAAAAGGTATGGCAGATGCTGAAATCATCGCAGCACGCGGTGAGTCTAATGCCAAAGCAGAACGCGAAGTTGGACTGGCAAAAGCCGAAGTCACTCGCGCACACTTCCAAGCCGAAGCAGATGGTTTGGTCGAGAAATTCAATGCAATGGGTAGCATGAATAAAGAAGCGCGTGAGCACGAAGAGTTCCGCATGAGTCTTGAGACAGCCTTGCAAGAAGCACTGGCATCGATCGACGCAGGTAAAGAGATTGCCAAAGAAAATGCTGAAGTATTGGCAGTAGCACTACAAAAAGCCAAAATCGATATTGTTGGCGGCGAAGCGCATTTCTTTGATAACTTTGCCAAGTCACTATCTATCGGTAAAGCCATCGATGGCCTAGCAGGTAAGTCAGATACGTTGAGCGGTATTATCAATGGCGTGATGGCTAGTCAAGCTATGAAAGCAACCAAGCAAAATGATGATAAAACCATTTAATATTAAGACATGTCTTTATAGATTGAAGACATGCGCCAAAATTAATGCATTTCTCTCTTGATAACTAGCCTGTCATTTAGGAGGCAGGCTGATCTAACCAACTCGTTCTATACATCTTAATAGAGCGATAGCCAACTTATTATTAATAATGAGTTGGCTAATCTAAAAAATCAGCCGTGACCACTCGTTTTTTTAGATTAGCCAAGTGCTTCTTTACTTTCAACGATTCTTTATTGCCCAAAATTCTCTTATAGTGGATTCAATTTGAAAGAGATACAAGGCAACCGAGTGCAGATGTATATGTGATACTTCAAGCGAGGTTAACGCTGTAGCTCTTTTATAAAGGATTGACTATATTATGTAAAAACAGAAACGGACGAGCAACAATGGCGGACACGCAAAACCTAACCACTCCAGATAGCAATGACAACCCTAATGCTAGTCAAGCAAGCCAAACTGATCAGGCGGTTGCCTCGGGCAATGCTTATGAGATCATCAAAAAACGTTTGACAGAACAAGGTGCTCGTTTAGAGCAACAGACGGCCACGCTAAATACTGCACGCCTTGAAGAGTTCGGCAGTACTCAAATGCAAGTCATCGCCCGTACGCGTATCCGTACCGAACATAACTGTGTGGCGCAGGATATGGTGCAAGTAGGCGAATATCTACTGTTTGGCTACAACGTTTTTATGGGACTCAAACGTGCAAGCAATGTTAAGGATGTATTGTCGCTATATCGTTTGATTGAGCCAGTCGAAAGTGAAGAAGAGTACCAACTTGAAGAGGTCGATTTAACAGGCACTTTTTTGGGTCAAGATGCCTTTGTCCAAGACTTCAATGAGCTGTATCGATATTATAAGCAAACGCGCTTAATTCAAATAACCGTCAAAGACAGCAAATTGCTATTGGCGTTTCAGATTGGTGAGCGCATCACTGATATTCGAGTGTTCCGTTTCGCGCTAGATTTTAGCCAAGGCACACCAGAGTCTGCTCAAGTCGCTTACGTCGACAATCGCGGCGAGCGTGATATTGAGCTGCCGCCTGCCTATGATTTTGACTGGATAGAAACCACACGCGATCAGATGATCAACGGCAAATATCCGCATATGAATATCTTGGATACAATATTTGTAGAGACGGTCGGTGGAGATCTGACCATCAAGATTGAGGATAATACGCAGTCAGGGCAGGGTATCTATAGTGAGCCTGTCGAAGATCGTACTCAGTCGTTGACCGATGCCGAGATTGCTTATGCCAAAGTTGGCAGTTTAATCCTGCTCAAAATATTGCCCTATCGTGAAGAGGACTACCGTTATTTTGTTTATAACACCTTGACCGAAGCGGTGCTACGATTGGATGCGATTGGACAGTCGTGTGTTCAGCTACCAGAAGACCATGGCATCATATTTCCGGGTGGTTATTATCTACAGACGGGTGAGTATAAGCTGTTTGATGCCAATAACGTGGACGCCAAAGACTTAAAGTTCAAACGCAAAATCATATCGCCAAATGGTGAAGACGTTTTATTCTTATTTTATGATAGAGACTTGGGTATCACGGGGCTGTTTCCTTATAATTTGATTAAAAAGCAATTGGCAAATCCTATCTATTGCAATGGTATGGCTTTGGCTGAGAATGGCCGTTTGGTGCTGTTTAGCGATCAAAGTGAGCCATCTCGTATTCACCCGATGCAGATATGGCATACCCCTTATGCCTCATACGAGTATGTGAGTGAGCTGCCAGAAAGCACGAGCTTCTATGGCAAAATTGGCAATAAAGAACTGGTACGTGGTATCTCAGACCTGTATAGCATTACTCGCCTGATTGACAATCAAAGCGTCTCTCAAAAGCTCTATGAAGAGTTGGCTGACAATACCAGTCGTCTCTTTGACAGCTATTATTGGCTGTCTGAGCCTGAGCTGAGCGAAGTCGCCAGTAGTATCAAGGAAGTGACGGCCACGGCTGAGCTTGTCATCGATGAGTTCGCCAAAGTACAAAGTATCCAAAAGCAAACCCAAACTGCGCTAGCCGATGCTGATACGCTGCAAAGTGAGATTTTGCGGCAGATACGCGTTACTAGTTTTGAGTCTGCCAGTGATTATGTCGATCAGTTGTCAGCGTTAAGACGCCAAAAAGGCCGTTTGGTCAGCTTGGAGGATTTGCGTTATCTAGATGCTGATAAGTTACAAGCATTGCAAAAGCAATTAGAGGAAGCAGAGAGCGAGCTTGCTGAAAAAACGGTGCTGTTTTTAAGTGGTGAAGAGGCGCTATCAAGCTACGAAGGCATATTGGTCGATGTCAGTGAGCGCTTGAATACCGCTGAAACCAATGCTGAGCTAAAACCCGTACTGGAAAAAATTGATGAAACAGCGCAAGGGTTAGATTTATTAACCGAGCTGTTAGGTACGTTGGATGTTGCCGATGCCACGGTACGTACGCAAATCATAGATGACATATCGACCATTTATGCCAGCCTAAATCAGAGCAAAGCCAAGCTTAATCATAAACGCAAAAATCTAGGCTCTGCTGAGGCCGTTGCGCAATTTGGTGCTCAGTTTAAGCTGTTTGGTCAGTCCATTGCCAACGCCTTATCGATTGCTAATACCCCTGAGAAATCAGATGAGCAAATGGCAAAGTTATTGGTACAGTTAGAAGAGTTGGAAAGCCAGTTCGCTGATCCAGAAACCAATAGTGGCGATCAGTTTTTAGCTGATATTATCAGTAAACGTGAAGAGATTTACGAAACTTTTGAAAACCATAAGCAGCAATTGCTCGATGCTCGTAATCGTAAAGCACAAAACTTAGGTGATGGCGCGCTGCGGATGCTTGAAAGTATCAAAAAACGTACGCAAAGCACGGGTGTCACGGGATTTACAGAAGAGGAAGCGTTAAATACGTATTTTGCGGCTGATGGTCTGGTGCAAAAGGTGCGCAACATCGCAAAAGAGCTGCAAGCGATGGGCTTTAGTGTCAAAGCAGATGACATCGATGCCCGTCTAAAAGCCATCCAAATCGAGAGCTATAAGAGCTTAAAAGACAAGTCGGACTTGTTTGAAGATGGTGGTCAAATCATCAAACTGGGTAAGCATCGTTTTTCAGTCAATACTCAGCCATTAGATTTGACCTTGTTGAGCCGTCAGCAGTCAGATGGCAAGCGCGTGCTGAACTTGCATCTAACGGGTACCGACTATTATGAAGTGCTTAATAATGCTGAGCTAAACGCCTTGCGCCCGTATTGGGACATGAATATTGCCTCCGAGTCTGACAAGGTGTACCGCGCCGAGTACTTAGCCTATAGCATTATCGAAAGTGCTAAGAACAGCCAAGATGGACTGACTGAAGCGCGCCTATATCAAGCATACGATGCGACTGTCATTACGCTCGATGTTAATGGTGATATTGATAATGACAGTCCATTGTCCAAACTGGTCAAAGCTTACGCCACCCCTCGCTATCAGCTTGGCTATGACAAAGGCATTCATGACCATGATGCCACGCTATTACTGATGCAAATCCTGCCGACATTGCGTGAGGCAGGGCTACTGATTTATACCCCGCAAGTACGAGCATTGGCGCAATTATTCTATTGGCAGTTAAAGATCGTGCAAGCACTTGGTCTAGACAGTTTACGTCAATTTGGTTATGACGCTTGGTTAAATGAATCAGTGCTGACACGCGCAAATAACTGGACAGATAGAGCCGCGACCGCCGAGCAACTGCGCCGTGCATTGGGCAGCGATACGGCTAAATCTTTACTGGTCGAGGACATGAGCCAAGTGATGCGTCATTTTGTTATGGCTCATAATGATGACAGTCTTAGCGCTGATAAAGATGGTAGCGTTGATAAAGGCGCTAACATCTTCAAACCAAGCTACGTTCAGCTTGCTTGTGAATATTTGGTGAGCGTCATGGGACAGTCGGCTGAAACCAATGCCGGCGCACATAACACAATAAAATGGCAAACCAGCCAACAAGCGCAGCAGTTGTGTGAGCAGCTAAGCCAAACGCTAAATAGCGCGTCAGGTAGCACGCAAAATACCGCCAGTTTTGATCAACTACAGTCTTCTATCAGTAAGCTTGGATTCCAACCCAAATCAGCCTATGAGCTATTGGCCACATGGTTTCATGCACTACTTGATAAGACTTATGGTGGTACTGAATCGGCTGATGGCACGGATGAGGCAGGCGAGGCACTCAGTGAAGAGCAGCTTGCCGAGATTGAAACACAAAACGCGCTACGCAAGCAGCAATTAGAAAGTGGCCGTCATTATGTGCCTGAAGCCATTGCTGTCTTGCTTACCCAATTAAATGATGCCCAGCGTGAAGCTTTGGTGCAACGATTGATTGATTCAGGTGCTAGCTTTAATAAAGGGGCTTTTAATAAAGGGCTAAGTGCTAAAGGATTGGGCAATCAAGGTTTAAACAGTACAGGCGCAAGTGGCACACCATCGGCCTTGTTATTTTCCTCAATCACCTCGTCGGCTACGTCATCGACTACATCATTGACCAGTATTAATAATCCGCTCAATCAAGTGCAAAGTTTTGAACGTAGCACGGGTAAGGTATCGCTTGAGATACAAGTCAATAATTTGCTGGGTGAGCATATACGTATTCATCAGCAGACCTTAACCTTTGCCGTTGATGATTTCTTAAATCGTCTACATCATCATGATACCCAAGTTATCCCTGCCTATAGACGTTATCTGGCCATGCGCTCAGAGATATTGCATGATTCAAAAGAGACGTTGCGATTGGACGAGTTTATGCCGCGTCCATTGTCTTCGTTTGTGCGTAACCGTCTGATTAACGAGAGCTATCTGCCGCTCATCGGTGACAATCTTGCCAAACAGATGGGCACGGTTGGTGAGGATAAGCGTACTGATCTGATGGGTATCCTCATGATGATATCGCCACCAGGGTATGGTAAAACCACCTTGATGGAGTACGTGGCAAATCGTCTCGGCCTTATCTTTATGAAGATTAACTGTCCGTCACTTGGTCATGACGTCACCTCATTAGATCCAGAAAAAGCACCAAATGCTACCGCCCGAGAAGAGCTGAATAAAATCAACTTGGCATTTGAGATGGGCAATAACGTCATGCTCTATCTCGATGATATTCAGCATACCCATGCGGAATTTTTGCAAAAGTTTATCTCGTTGGGTGACGGTACACGCCGTATCGATGGTGTCTGGCAAGGCAAAACCAAGACCTATGACATGCGTGGCAAAAAGTTCTGCGTGGTCATGGCAGGTAACCCGTATACCGAAAGCGGCGAGGCTTTCAAAGTGCCGGACATGCTCGCCAACCGTGCCGATATCTATAACTTAGGCGATATCATGAGCGGCATGGAAGAGGTGTTTGCACTCAGTTATATTGAAAACTCGCTGACCTCTAATACCGTCCTCGCACCAATGGCCAACCGTGACTTAAGCGATGTGCATCGTTTGATTAAAATGGCAAAAACGGACAATGCGAATCTTGCTCAAGCACAAAGCAGCGATTTGACGTATCCGTATAGCACTTCAGAAGTTAACGAGATTGTCGCTATTTTGCGCCATATGTTTAGGGTGCAAGAAGTCATTCTGGACGTCAACCAAGCCTATATTGCCTCCGCCTCGCAAGATGATAAGTATCGTGTTGAGCCGATATTTAAGCTGCAAGGCAGTTATCGTAATATGAATAAGATGACCGAAAAGCTATCAGCGGTCATGAATGAAGAAGAGCTGAATCAGCTGATAGACGATCACTATCTGGGCGAGTCGCAGCTATTGACCCAAGGCGCAGAGAGTAACTTGCTCAAGCTTGGTGAGATGCGTGGTGTCTTAACCGAATCAGAAAAAGAGCGTTGGGCGCAAATCAAAGCCGACTTCCTACGTAACAAAGCCATGGGCGGTGAAGATGGCGATACGGGCGCACGTATCGTCGCCCAGTTGGTCGACTTGGCCAGTGGTTTCAATGCCATCAGTAGCCAGTTTGAGACATACTTAACGAAAAATGATCCTGAACAAATCGCTCGCTTACGAGAAGCAGGTCAACAAGCGCAACTCGATGCCCAGCTAAACGCCCAATTAGAAGCACAAAAAATACTTGCCGATAGTGTCATTAACAATGCCAAAGTCGTCAGCGATAGTATCGATAATGGCTTTGAGAAAAGTGTGAGTCAATTGCTACAAATATATAAGCACGATCATAAGTCAGAAGGCGAGTATCTCAAGCAAAACCAATATGCACAAAAACAGCTCATGGTGCAGCTGGTCAACGCTGTTGAACAACTGGCGCAAAAAATGGCGGATAGCTTGGTTAGCAATAATGATAATCAAACAGCCGATAGCGATATCCCTGATATTCATCAGCAAACGGCACTGATGGCAACTGCCCTCAAGCAAGCGTTAGAGCCATTGACGATGCGGATGGATGAGAAGTTGGCGATTGATACCAGCGCCGATCAATCTGGTAAGTTAATCGTTAATAGTCTCAATCGCCTAAATAAAATATTTGACGACTATGACCAGTGACTAATGTAGTAAACAAACCAATGAGAAAATTATGGCGCACAAAAAGAAGAACGTTCGCAAAAAACTCTGCCCTGTCTGCGAGCGCGAGTTTAGTTGGACTAAGAAGCTTGATAAAAACTGGGAGAGCATGGTCTATTGCTCCGACCAATGCCGACGGGTAAAAAAATATGAAGGGCTGGATCATCAAAAGAAGACAAGTAGTCGTTAGTAATGAAATAGGGTTATATAGATATAAGGGAGTAGACGATGGCACATAAAAAAGTAAACCTACCGCAAAAAATCTGCCCCGTCTGCCAGCGCCCATTTACATGGCGTAAAAAGTGGGAGGAAGACTGGGAGCAGGTGATTTATTGTTCTGAGAAGTGTCGGCGAGGGAAAGCAAAAGATGAATAGACCAAAATATAAAGCTTCAGCCGATCATAGATTGGCTGAAGCTTTATTAAGTTGATGGCTTATTATTAGTAATGTTCTTTCATAAGTACTTCTTCCATTCGACACCGTCGTCTAATTTACAGAAGATGAGATATAGGTCGTTTACTTATAAATACTTTTGCCTAAAAAGACTAAAGTCATTCTCACTAGAAAATAGAGAATAACTCTAACGTTTTTATTGGCTATCAGTGGCTATTACACTGTTGGATTAGGGTCTTGAGAATTTAAACATCTCTTCATAGTCTATGACATCGTCTTGGTTATCGTCCACTTCAATAGTAAGGGCAGTATTACCTGTTACTCGAGCGTAACGCGTGCGTGGTTCTGATAATCCAGTCCCCGCATTGCCATCATAAATTATAGTAGTAGTTAATTGACCAGTAACAGCATCAACAGTGTAGTTACCCCATTCCATACCATTTTCGGAATTATCGACTGACCTATCCTCGTCAACTTGCACGTAGATATAAGTACCGTTTTCTAAGAATGCTAAGCCCAGTAGTTCGTTGTCATCAGCATCATCGAAATCCCAAGGTCCTAAAATACTTTCAGACTTAGTTTCTGAGAAACGATAGCTTTCGTTACTATCAATGATGCCATTTCCGTTTTCATCTACTTTCAGGATAAATTTACCGTTAGATACCTGAGCATAACGCATGACAGAATCTGATAATCCAGAGGTACCGTTTTTATCAAAGATAGGCGTAGCGGTCAGTTTGCCTTCTGTACTACTGACGCTATAACTGCCTAATTCCATACCATTTCCAGCTTCACTGGTTGATTGGCTACTATCGACTTGGGTCTGTATATAAGTCCCATCATCCATGAATATAATAGTTGATAACTCTCCACTAGCGGTATCGTCGCTACTCCACATGCCGACGATTTCAGTATCAATATTGGGCTGATCAGGTTGTGTAACATCTGGTTGATCAGGTTGCGACGTCGGTGATTCATCAGAATCAGAGTCACTACCACATCCCTGTAAAATCAGTGCTGTTGTCATGGCTAATAATGCTAGTTTAAATGATTTCATTTTTATCTCTCCTTGATTTAAAAATATAAAATCTCACTCAGCTGAAAGTCAGTGCCTTGCATCTCCTTATTATGTTAATTAAAGAATATATAAATCAGTATTTATGAATATAACAAACATTTTTCAGTTAATCCAATCCAAAAAGTATTTTCTAAATGAGTAAAATGGAGAGGTTGGTTATGAAATAAAAAGAGTGTAAAAGCGAGAAGAAGCTGTAAAAAGTAAATTTATTAGCGAAAAGGTCAAAGTATTAAAGGTTCGAAGAGCTTTTTCGAGATACTGTCGCTGGAAGATAGTGAGCAATAAAAGTATTTATTTAAAAAATTGGCAGATATATAATTAAACGCCGTCTCCTTTATTGACTGCATTTCTACTGAATGAAAAAGATAAAGGAGACGGTATATTTAAACGTCATAGCTACATATATTTTTTGAAATCGATTTAAACGTAAGAAAGTTAGTTACTACAAATTGGGTTTCAACCATTTTTTAGCAGTTTTTATATTCTAATTTTCACACTCAGTATAAATTTCTAATTGATCACGACTGAATTTACCGCTGGTTAATTACCATCTCTCTTAGCAAAAATATTCGCAACCAACGCGCCACTAAAGTTATGCCAGACACTAAATATCGCACTAGGTAAGGCCGCGACAGGATTGAAATAAGTTGCCGCAAGGGCAGCGCCCAGACCAGAGTTTTGCATGCCCACCTCTACCATAATGGCGCGGCGTTGTTTCTCCGTAAAGCCGGACAAACGAGCGATTACATATCCTAAGGTATAACCCATCATATTGTGTAAGGCAACTACGATAAAGACGATTGCACCACTGTCTAAGATAGTCGCTTTAGATACTGCCACCACTGCCGCTATAATAATAGAGATACCCAATACCGACACCATCGGCAATACCTCGGTGACGAACTCGATTTTTTTACCCAAAAACTTATGAAAGATAACACCCAGTAATATGGGCAAGATAACGATTTTCGTAATGGTCATCATCATACTGGCTAGGTCGATGTCGATCAGCTGACCAGCAAACACATTTAATAGAATCGGGGTCAGAAAAGGCGCAAGCAGGGTAGAGATAGAGGTAATCGCCACACTCAATGCCACATCACCTTTGGCTAAGAACGTAATCACATTACTAGAAGTACCACCCGGGCAACAACCTACCAAGATAACACCGACTGCGATTAAAGGATCAAGGTTGAAGATGACCGTTAATAGGTAAGCGATCAAAGGCATGAGCGTGAACTGTGCTAATAGCCCTACCAGTACAGGCTTTGGTCGTTTGACAATTTCTAGGAAATCTGCCGTTTTGAGTGTCATGCCCATCCCAAACATAATGATGCCAAGTATGGGAACGATTAAAAAAGCCAACGAGGCAAAAAATTCAGGAAAAATAAATCCCAAAACAGCACTGACCAATGCCCAAATTGCAAAAGTTTTGCCAATCCAACTAGAAAGTAATGCAATCTGATTCATAGCCTGTCTCAAAATAATAAAGTAGACAATAATCTAGCATGGTTCTTGTCAGTAAATGATAAAAGTATTTTGCTATGAACGTAGCGATAAGTTTGCTGATAACAAATAAAGGATGCGCCATAAAAAATGGCTTACCCATATTAAATAAGTAAGCCAAAAAATAACTATCAGGTTTCTATAACTTTATTAGCCAATCGACTATAAATTTGGATTTAACCACTTCTCAGCTGTTTTCATATCCCAGCCTTTACGCTCAGCATAACTCTCTAACTGATCACGACTGATTTTTCCGACGTTGAAGTATTCACTGTCAGGATGTGAATAGTAGAATCCGCTGACCGATGACGCAGGCCACATCGCATAGCTTTCAGTCAAAGTCGTACCGATCGCATCTACTGTACCAAGCCAGTCAAACAATTTGCCTTTTTCGGTATGCTCAGGACAGGCAGGGTAGCCAGGTGCAGGGCGGATACCGACGTATTTTTCTTTAATCATCTCATCATTGGTAAGTGATTCGGTTGGTTGGTAGCCCCAGTACTCTTTACGTATTAGCTCATGTAAATGTTCGGCAAATGCTTCAGCTAAGCGGTCAGACAGCGCCTGTACCATAATGGCATTATAGTCATCGCCTGCTGCTTTGTATTGCTCAGCCAGTGCTTCTGTACCGACGATAGAAACAGTAAAGCCGCCCAAGTGATCAGTGTGGGTGTCTGATGGTGAGATAAAGTCTGCCAAGCTAAAGTTAGGCTTGCCGCTTGCCTTGTCGCTTTGCTGACGTAAGTGCTCAAACTGGTAGGTCGGTTTACCACCATTTTGTGGGTCATTGTCATATACAGTGACGGTATCTGCGCCAGTACGGCGCGCGGGCATCAGTTTAAACACCCCTTTCGCTACGATTGATTTTTCATCAATCATTTTGTGTAGCAGCTCTTCGGCATTTTCAAACAAATCGCGAGCCGCTTCACCAACCACATCATCTTGCAATATTTTCGGGTATTTACCGGTCAGACCCCAAGAGATGAAGAATGGTGTCCAGTCAATATAAGGCAGCAGATTCGCGATTGGATAGTCATCCAATATCACTTGTCCTAGTTTATTTGGCACTGGTGGCACATAGGTTTCCCAATCATACTGAAAGCCAATCTTGACTGATTCGGCATAGGTGACTTTGGCAGCTTTTGGTTGACGCTTAGCCAGACGCTCACGCACTTTGACATACTCTTCGCGTGTCTCATCGATGAGCGCTTGACGGTGTTCTTTTGATAGTAATTTGGTCACCACACCGACTGAGCGCGAAGCATCCGATACATAGATGACGCCATCGTTTTGATATTGCGGCTCGACCTTGACGGCAGTATGCGCTTTCGACGTCGTTGCACCGCCGATCATCAATGGTAGTGTCATGCCGCGCTCTTGCATTTGCTTGGCGACATAGACCATCTCATCGAGACTTGGGGTAATCAGACCAGACAGACCGATGATATCAACTTTTTCTGCGATGGCAGTATCGAGGATTTTTTCACATGGCACCATGACGCCCAAATCGACGATATCATAGCCGTTACAGCCGAGTACCACACCGACGATATTTTTACCGATATCATGGACGTCGCCTTTGACGGTTGCCATTAGGATTTTACCTTTGACTTCGCCTTCGACTTTTTCCGCTTCGATATACGGGTTTAGCCATGCGACCGATTGCTTCATTACACGGGCAGATTTTACGACTTGCGGTAGGAACATTTTACCCGCACCGAATAGGTCACCGACGATATTCATACCGTCCATCAGTGGCCCTTCAATGACTTCTAGCGGTTTAGGGTACTTCTCCCATGCTTCTTTGGTATCCGCTTCGATAAAGGTCGTCACGCCTTTGACCAGTGCGTGGGCGATGCGTTCTTCTACCGTGCCTTCGCGCCAGCTCATATCGACAGTACTGTCTTTTTTCTTGCCGCCATCTTGGTAGTTTTCAGCGACGGTCATTAGACGTTCAGTGGCATCTTGACCAGTTTCACCTTGATTGCGGTTGAGCATGACGTCTTCGATAGCGTCACGGGCTTCCTTTGGAATATCATCGTACAGCTCAAGCATGGCTGGGTTGACGATACCCATGGTCAGGCCGTTTTTGATCGCGTGGTATAAGAATACGGAGTTGATCGCTTCACGGATTGGATTACCACGGAAACTAAATGAAACGTTGGACACACCACCCGAGACCATCGCATTCGGTAGGTTTTCCGTGATCCAGCGTGTGGCATTGATAAAGTCCGCGCCGTAGTTGTTGTGCTCGATGATACCCGTGGCGACGGCAAAGATATTTGGGTCAAAGATAATGTCCTCGCTAGGGAAGCCCACTTCATTGACCAATACATCATAACTACGCTTCGATATCTCAATTTTGCGCTCGTAAGTGTCAGCTTGTCCGTCTTCATCGAACGCCATGACGATAATGGCAGCACCATAGCGCATGCACAGTTTGGCGCGCTCGACGAACTCAGCATGACCTTCTTTTAGGGAGATGGAGTTGACGACAGATTTACCCTGCGTGCGTTTGAGGCCTTCTTCGATGATGTCCCATTTAGACGAGTCAATCATCAGCGGGACGCGACTGATATCTGGCTCACCTGAAACTAAGTTGACGAAATGAATCATCGCCTGCTTGGAGTCGAGCATGCCTTCGTCCATATTGATATCGACGATTTGCGCGCCGCCCTCGACCTGATCGCGCGCGACATCAAGAGCTTCGGTATAGGCTTCTGTTTTAATCAAACGTAGGAATTTTTTGGAGCCTGTGACGTTGGTACGCTCACCAACATTGACGAACAAGCTATCAGAATTGATGGTAAATGGCTCTAGACCTGATAGTCGGCAGGCAGGCGCTATCTCAGGAATAACACGCGGTGGATAATTCGCCACGACTTTAGCAATTTGACGGATATGCTCAGGCGTCGTCCCACAGCAGCCGCCCACGATATTTAGGATACCTGCTTTGGCAAAACCTTCGAGTAGGGCAGCGGTTTCTTCAGCGGTTTCATCATACTCACCAAACTCATTGGGTAGACCAGCGTTTGGATGCGCAGAGACAAAGGTATCAGCGATGTTTGACAATGTCTGAATATGTGGACGCAGCGCATCAGCACCTAGCGCACAGTTAAAGCCAACAGATAATGGCTTGGCATGGCGGATAGAGTTATAAAACGCCTCGGCCGTTTGACCCGATAGCGTACGACCTGACGCGTCGGTAATCGTACCCGAAATCATAATTGGCAACTCAAAGCCAATATCGTCAAACACACCAGTGATCGCAAATATCGCGGCTTTGGCATTTAGTGTATCAAAGATCGTCTCAATCAAAATAATATCGACGCCGCCTTCTATCAGGCATAAGGTCGCTTCACGGTAGTTGAGTACCAACTCATCAAAGGTAATATTACGAAACGCAGGATCATTGACATCAGGCGATAGCGAACACGTACGTGACGTCGGGCCCACGACGCCCGCAACGAAGCGCGGTTTCTCAGACGTTTTTGCGGTAAATTCATCCGCCGCTTCTCGAGCAATCTTGGCCGCTGTCCTATTTAGTTCTGGCACTAGATACTGCATGTCATAGTCAGCCATCGACAGACGCGTACCGTTAAAGGTATTGGTCTCGATGATATCAGCGCCCGCTAGCAGATGATCGTGATGAATGTCTTTAATCATGTGCGGCTGAGTCAGTACCAGCAAGTCGTTGTTGCCGCGTACATCTTGGTCAATATCAGCAAAACGCTCACCACGATAATTCGCTTCTTCTAGTTTATAGGTCTGAATCTGCGTACCCATCGCACCGTCTAACATCAAAATGCGTGATGCCATCTGCTCAGTGATACGTGCACGTGCGGTTAGCTGCTGCTCTTTAAACGGAAATACAGCAGGCGGCGTTAATATAAAGTCATTAGCGGATGAGGAGTTAGAGGCGGTATCGGTATGAGAATCGGTTGGTGAGGTCGTCGTTGGAATCATAGGTGTGCTGCTTATATCGTAATTATTAAAAAAAGAAGGAATAACAAACCAGTAGCGTGCAGAGTCTCACGAAGAGGACCGCAAATTTGCATTATTTTAGCATGAAAAGTTTGCTACATAGGGATACTGCATATTCCTCTTTGGCAATAGATAAATAAGAGGAGAGCTGAGTAACAAATCAAGGTATTAGAGTCTATTTCATAAAGCAGATACGCACAAATGAATATCATTTCGCTAAGGGCTTACATAAAGCTTTTCTTTTGCAAATGAAAGCCAACGGGAATGCTCAGAAGTCAAACAGAGTTTACACCCGTACCACAAAAAATTGCGCAAAGTCAGGTTGATAAAGATTGTTTACATGTTAATTTAATTTCAGAAATACAAGGTCTTAGTAAGCCCTACTTATAAATATAGGCTCATTTATTAGCAATAACTGGTACTAAGAGTATCAATGTTAGCAGTATAGTGCAGTGAGCAAATGGCATTAGCAGGCAGGATGATCTGTAAGACAGTAATATCATAGTTGAAACAATACCAACGTCAAAGAAATTCAAATCATTAAGGAAAATGTTATGAAACTTACTAAAATTGCCACCATCGGTACATTGGCTATCTCAATCGCAGGTCTAAGTGCTTGTAATAATATGATGCCAGCGAAGACAGGTGATATGAAAGCACCAATGCACAGTCAGAGTATGGCTAAGATGAATGTTGTACAAATTGCGCAAAGTAATCCTGATTTTTCAGTATTGGTAGAAGCGGTACAAGCAGCAGGTCTAGTTGATATGTTGTCTGATCCTAACGCTCACTATACGGTATTTGCACCGACCAATGCTGCCTTTATGCAAGCATTGCAAGAAACAGGTATGACTAAAGCACAGTTATTTGCCAATAAACCACTATTGACTAAAGTATTGGGTTATCACGTAGTCGCTGGTGATATGGCTATGTATGCCAAAGATGTGAAGCCTGGTAACGTAATGACCGCTAGCAAAGACACGTTGATGGTAACCAAAGAAGGCAAATTGATGGATGAGAATGGTCGCACGACGAATATTGTGAAGACTGATATCGCTGCCAATAATGGCGTCGTTCATGTAATTGATAGAGTATTGTTGCCCAAATAAGTATTAGCTGAGGCATACCCACTGTATTTATTGCAAGACTAAACAGCCATTGTTTGTGATGATTTCATTATCAGACAATGGCTGTTTTAGACTTTAGAGCTTTATCTATATAAATTTCTATTTAGGTTGGAATTTTCTAAATAAAAATCCGAAAATAGTTAATCCACATCATTTTGTCTCAAATATCGCAATAACCGATATACAAGCAAACAATGCTATATACGTGATTGATACAGTGTTGCTACCTAAGTAAATACCATTTGAAAATTAAACAGTTAGACTGAGAACTATCAATATAACGGCCTAAATAGTATGACTAAGTAATTGGTACATCTATTGGTTGTCAGTCGCTATTATATTTATCGAAAATTATTAATTTAAATAAATCCCTTAATCGATTATTTATCCAAAAAGGAATTACCTATGTTAAAGAAGAACTTGTTATCTATCGCAGTTGTAACCGCAGCCATGTCACTAGCAGCGTGTAACGATACTGAAACTGTTGCAGAACCAACTGAACCAGAAGCCACTGAAGAAATGGCAGTTGAGCCAGTTGCTGAGACAGAAGCTGTTGAAGCAGAACCAATGGCCGAAATGGATATGGAAGCGACTCAAACTATTGCTGAAATCGCAGCAGAAAACGAAAACTTAACTATCTTAACCGCTGCGCTACAGGCTGCTGGTCTTGATACTATGCTAATGGAAGAAACTAAGCATACTGTATTTGCCCCAACTGATGATGCGTTTGCGCCAGTGTTAGAAAAACTAGGCGTAACTAAAGAAGAATTATTGGCCAATACAGACTTGCTAAAAACGGTTCTTCCTTACCATGTACTAGCAATGGAAGTTAAAGCGGCTGATATCCCATACGGTACTGAGATCGAAACAGCGAATGGTAAAACCATTACTATTAGTGAAGATAATGTAATTACTGACGCTACTGGTAATACAGCAAATATCACTGGTACAGATATCATGGCAACCAATGGTGTGGTACACACTATCGATGCAGTATTAATGCCTGAATAAGCTATTTATTAACGCGTAGATTCATAATCTATAAGTTAGTTAAAGAAAGCCTAGCCATCGTGCTAGGCTTTCTTACGTCTATGAATTAAGGACGCAGAAATCAAGAATAGGGAAGTTAAGGCGCAGAAGTTTAAGCGATGAGATAAGCTATGGGTTAACTATACGTGTGCGGCTACCTAATTAAAATAAGGGGTGGTGTGTCAAAAAGTATGCTGATTAAAATTTGAACAATTTTTGAAGCCTTGAAAGCCCTATAGAATCAGAGAACTTAGCATAGATTTCTTATTGACTTTTATCGCCAGCATACTTTTTAAAACACCACCAAATAAGGTTATAAAATGCTAAAGCGAGCTCTATAAAGAAGACAGGCAAAATACAAAATAACAGTTATATGTTATTTCAAAGACAGGTTGATTTTGAGAGATAAAGGGGTGATTTTAAGGTATTAAATCAGTTTTTATGAACGTAGGTTTTGATGTTTTTTCGGTAAGCTATTCTGTAGTGGTGTAGAAAACTATCCAAACAAAAAAGTCCGAGACCATGGTCTCGGGCTTTTTGTTTATTCAATAAGATTAAATAGCAATCTTATTAAATCGACTTACACTTTATCTTTACGTAATGGATCAGCGTTCATGCTTCTTTGCTGTGCTAGATGACGTTCTTCCCAATACGGTGCGTTTTTGATGCCGAATTTAGCAGGATCAAAACTATAGCGAGTGACGCCAGCTTTACGCTGAGCTTCATAGTCTTTAAGCATAGTAAGGGTTGGACGAGCCACGATGAAGATGACAAGAATACCAACAATGTTAAGCCAAGCCATAAGACCAACACCGATATCACCGATTGCCCAGATATAACCAGCTGAGTTTAGACCACCATAAGCAACCATCGCCATGATAAGCACTTTCACTAGGAATAGACCAGTTCTGTTCGCACTACGACCGAGGAAACGTGTTAAGTAAGCGACGTTTACTTCAGCGATGTAGTAGTAAGCCAGAATTGTCGTAAAGGCAAAGAAGAATACAGCGATTGCGATAAAGACATTACCAAACGTACCGTATACAGATTCCATTGCCATTTGCGTGAAAGCAGGAGCATTGATTTCAGTAGCAGCGGCGACGTTCTGTACGATGAACTGACCATCTGGTAGCGTACCTTGAATGTTGTACATACCAGTAGATAAGATCATGAATGCAGTAGCAGAACATACTAGTAATGTATCAACATATACTGAGAATGCCTGAACGAGACCCTGCTGTGATGGATGCTCAACTTCAGCAGCAGCAGCAGCGTGAGGACCTGTACCCTGACCAGCTTCGTTGGAGTAGATACCACGTTTCACACCCCAACCGATCGCAGCACCAAAACCTGCTTGTGCAGTGAATGCATCACCAACAATCATACCAAATACATCTGGAATCAAGCTGAAGTTGCTGAACATGATGATTAGCGCTAGGGCAATATAACCTAATGCCATGAAAGGTACTGCAAACTCAGTAAAGGTTGCAATACGCTTAATACCACCAAAGATGATGATACCTAGCACCACTAATATGATAGCCAAGCCGACCAAACGCATAGAGCCAACTTCTAGGCCTGCAACGTTCATGATCGTACCTTCACCCATTACCTGTGCAAATGCACTGATAACACCGTTCGCCTGTACACCAGGTAAGAACATACCACATGATAAAATAGAAGCGATTGCGAAGAGGATGCCGTACCACTTTTGACCAAGGGCACGTTCAAAGTAATAAGCTGGGCCACCGCGATATTCGCCAGTTACCACATCTTTTTCTTTGTAAATCTGAGCAAGAGTAGATTCGACATAGGCTGTAGATGCGCCTAGGAAGGCTACGATCCACATCCAGAAAACGGCACCTGGGCCACCGAAGCCGATAGCAGCAGCTACCCCAGCGATGTTACCCATACCCACACGACCGGCGAGTGAGACGGCAAGTGCCTGAAATGATGAGATACCCTGTGCACTAGATTTACCAGTGAATAGGAGTTTGATCATCTCACCGAATAGACGTACTTGTACAAAGCGCGTCATAATGGAATAGAACAGACCAGCACCCAAGCAGAGATAAATCAGCGCTGGGCTCCAAATAATTCCATTTACTAAGTTAACTAAACCTTCCATATTTATGTTCCTAGTACTGTCTCAAGGTGGCACTGTTTGCTAGGAGTAAACTAACTGGTTAACTTACTTATTTAAGTTAAGCAGTTAAAGTCTCTGCATCGACTTATTTGTTGTCTAAGTCTCATGTGCTTGGCCACCAAGAATGGACTGTAGTTGTCTGTATTTACCCGCGTATCTCGTCAGTAATACGGACTATTTGCATAGCGCTTATCACTGACAATATAAATATCAGCTGCGTTTACTATTATTCTACAACCTCAACTACTGCGGTCTTCTATCATCATGTTATACATCAGATGAATCATAAGTTAACCGGCGGATAAAACAGGCGGTTATATAATTAAATACCCATCACCATGATGGCATTCAACTTACTATGAGCTGTCTTGAATGAATCCATGACTGGTATGGCGAATTGACAGTATTTAGCGATAATTTGACAGTTAATTGATGTTTTTATTAAGAAATTAACAACTCGCTAATACTAATCAAACTATAAGTCCACTACCAAATGTATTCAAACCGTACGGCTACGTAACTGCAATTTGCCATATTTTTGTACTAATTACTAGAAATTTCTTTATAGACGGTAGATATATTCGTATTTTATTTGGCTGATACATTAGCAAGATTTGGATTATTTATAAATAATTGTTTGTACTCTCATAACATTTTGTCTAATTCCTCTAGACTGCTAGATTTTTGCTCTATATCTATCATGATAAAAACGCGTTATCGTTGACGTTATGCGGTTGTGTTTTGGTAACGGTCAATTGTAAAAAGCCGTATATAACGCCATCATTAGGACAACTTCTTTTGATATCATGCTGATAGAGTGATGCGAGATATACAATATATAGAGTGCATGACTGCCGTATGAATACCAAGAAAACTTAAAAATATTAAAAACGTGGTACTGGATATTTGTTATTTATCATTATTAGGAGAATCAACAATGACGCGTAAATCTATTATGAAGCCGATGTTGCTAGCCGCTTTATTAACAACTTCTACGGTTGGTCTCAGCGGCTGTGGCTACAACAACCTGCAAGCACAAGATGAGCAGGTCACTGCTTCATGGTCAGAAGTGGTTAATCAGTATCAGCGCCGTTCTGATCTGGTGCCAAACTTAGTCAAAGTCGTACAGCAGTATGCCGAGCAAGAGCAAGAGGTATTTACCCAAGTGGCAGAAGCTCGCTCACGTGCGGGCGGTATCACGGTGACGCCAGAAGTGCTTAATGATCCAGAAGCGATGGAGCGTTATGCAGCAGCGCAAGAGCAGATGACAGGTGCATTGTCACGTTTGATGGCAGTATCTGAGCGTTATCCAGATCTAAAATCAGATGCACTGTTTCAGGACCTGCAAGCGCAGTTAGAAGGTACTGAGAACCGTATTGCTGTGGCTCGTAACCGTTATATACAAGAAGTGCAGGGATACAATACAACGGTGCGTCAGTTCCCAACCAATATCACTGCAAAAGTATTTGGGATGGATACTAAGCCCAACTTTAGTGTGGCCAATGAAGAGGCTATTTCAACCGCACCAAGTGTTGATTTTGGCGACTCTACAGAAAAGTCTGCTGAATAAAATTTAGAATGAACGTGACGACAGAGCAGCATAGGCAGCTCTGTTCATTTAGCTAATGGTTCAATGATGATTAGTTAGAGTCTATCAATTGGTAAAGATGTTATCTGAGGTGGTATAGATTAGATGAATAATTCAAAAACAATCTTATCAGCATTACTGTTTACGTTAGGTGTCGTCAGCGTGCCTGCATTGCACGCTGCACCCAATGATACAACGGTGGCGACAGATAGCACCTCGAATCTGCAAAACCGTAGTGTCGAAGAGTTGGTGGCCGTTGCTAAAGCAGGCGAGTCTAACGAAGCAATCAATGATGCTGTATTAAATAACGATGCTATCAATGAAGCGGTGCTCGGCAACGACGCTATCAATCAAAACGCAGATAACCAAAGCGCAGCAAATGGTACTGCCAATGCTCAAACCGATCAGCCACCAGTACGCTCCAGTGCCGAGGGTGTTGACGCTGATAAGTTGATACTCAATGAACCAGTCGTTGATCAGGCTAATATCCTAAATCCCCAAGAGAAGCTACGTCTAGAGGCTCAGCTTCGAAGTATTTATCAGCAAGGCTTAGCACAAGCAGCGGTGGTTATCGTACCAACTACCAATGGCGTACCAATATTTGATTATGCCTTGCAAGTTGCTGAGAAGTGGGAACTGGGTGATGAAGCTATCGATGACGGTCTGCTAATTGTGGTCGCTGTCAATGACCGTGATATGTATATCCTAACGGGTTACGGGCTAGAAGGGGTGTTGCCAGATGCTGCGCTCAACCGTATCATTCGTGAAGATATCACGCCGCTATTTAAACAAAATGACTATGGTGCGGGGATAATTGCTGGTGTCGATGCACTCAAAACGCGCCTAACGGCTGATCCTGAGGTCTTGGCTCGTGCTGATGAGCAAGCTGCAGAGCGCACTGCTCAACAAGGCTCAAATGAGCTACCATCACCTACTTTCTTATTTATTATGGCATTGGTATTTGGTGGTGTTATTACCAGTATCTTTGGGCGCGTGTTTGGTTCTACTATAACCGCTGGTGGTTTTTTTGTGGGATCATTAGCCTTGGGTGGCAGCTTCATTATGACATCTATTATGACGATATTTATATGGCTGTTTTTGATATTTGCTAGTGGTGGCGGTGGAAAAGGCGGCGGCGGTAAAGGTGGGCGCAGAGGCGGCATAATTTTCTTACCCGGTATGGGCGGTGGCAGTGGAGGCGGCTTTGGCGGTGGTGGTTTCGGAGGCGGCGGCTTTGGCGGTGGCGGCGGTGGTTTCGGCGGCGGCGGTGCAGGTGGCTCGTGGTAAGTATTCCACATACGCAAACAAAATAAACTCTACATAACCATCGAAAACGACGTACTTGAGGAAATAATATAATGGTAGAAGACAACGCTTCAAACCCCAGTTTTGCCCGCTGGTGGCGCCAAGTTTTGTTCGTCCCTTTATTACATAGTAAGTGGCTAACAACAGAATCCAAGGCGCGTCTAACAGATGCTGTGACACGAGCCGAACGTGGGCATCGTGGTGAGGTGTTCTTGATTGTAGAAAACCATCTGCCTATCCAAGAGGCCTATCGCATGAACTGCCGTGAGCGTGCGATTGATTTGTTTAGCGAATATCGCGTCTGGGACACGGAAGAAAATACGGGCGTCTTGATCTATGTCAATGTATGCGAGCGTAAACTAGAGATTGTCGCAGACCGAGGTATCAGCGCTCACGTGAGTCCAACGGTATGGAATGCAATGTGTGAAAAGGCGGTATCTGGTATTGCTACCCAAAAGACAGAAGAGAGTTTGGCTGAACTGCTGGATGAAGTGGGGCAAGTACTACGTCAGTATTATCACCTAGAGCATGATCCAGAAGGCAATGAGCTGTCCGATACAGTGGTATTTCTAAAGTAGTGTGTGTCTGGTGTGGTTTTATTAAGACGCTTACTTTTATAAACAGGTTATCTATACGGTCAAAGGGTTTTGTTTTAGGCAATATACTTTTAGTGTTAAAATAATGGTTCTGGGACAGATAGTGCCTTGTATATGCATGGTTTGATTATCTTACTTTGCAACATTTACGATGGCTCGTCCCGATAACGCCATTATTGGAATACTATGATTGAGTTAATAAAGAAACTACCGAAAGCTGAACTTCATCTACATATTGAAGGTTCGCTAGAGCCTGAGCTGATGTTTAGATTGGCCAAAAAGAACAACGTAGAGATACCTTACAAAGATATCGAAGATGTACGCAGTGCTTATAACTTCACCAATCTACAGACCTTTTTAGATATCTATTATGCGGGCGCAAACGTTCTGCTCACAAAAGATGATTTTTATGATTTGACGTGGGAGTATATTCTTAAATGTGTCGAAGACAATGTCATCCATACAGAGATATTCTTTGATCCGCAAACGCATACCGAACGCGGCGTGCCTTTTGAAGCGGTCATTACAGGTATCAAAGAAGCGCTCGCAGATGCCAAAGCAAAATACGGTATCACGTCATGCATCATCATGTGTTTCTTGCGTCATTTATCGCAAGAAGAAGCGTTTGAAACGTTAGAGCAAGCGCTGGATTATAAAGAAGACATTATCGGTGTTGGTCTTGATTCATCAGAGTTGGGTAACCCACCATCGAAATTTAAAGAAGTCTTCCACAAAGCCAAAGAAGAAGGCTTTAAGTTGGTCGCTCATGCAGGCGAAGAAGCGGACTTTTCATATATCTACGAAGCGCTAGATTTACTGAATATCAATAGAATCGATCATGGTGTGCAGTCTATAAAAAGCCCAGAGTTGATGCAAAGACTCAAAGATGAGCAAATGCCATTGACCGTTTGCCCGAACTCTAATATCGAACTACGAGTTTTTGATAATTACAAAGAGCATAATATCAAAGAGCTTTTGGATTATGGGCTGAATATCAGCGTTAACTCAGACGACCCAGCTTATTTCAAAGGGTATGTGAATCAGAACTTCATCAATCTATATGAGAATCTACCGATTACGGAAGATGATGTTATCACGTTGGTAAAAAACTCGTTTAAATCGGCATTTATCAGTGATGAGTTAAAAGAAGCTTACTTAGCGAGAGTTGATCTTGCATTGAAATAACTTTCACGAGTTTATTATTAGTAGCAAGGGCTTAATGATTTATATAAATCGTTAAGCCTTTTTTATTGTCTATCACTCATTCATTCAGCAATATCTATAAGTAGTAGCAATTATAAAGCCGTAATCTCTGTTATAAGCAGTGGCAAAACGATTCCTGCTTTTTCTGCTAATGTGATATCGACGATAGTATTTGGCGTTGGGTCAGGGTTTATCTCAATAACTTGCGCGCCATTTTGTTTGGCTAGTTGTGCCAATCCAGCAGCAGGATAAACCAAGCTTGAGGTACCGATACTGATAAATACTTCACAATTAGCCGCAGTATCTTCGGCAGTCTGCCATGCCTGTACAGGTAGAGCTTCGCCGAACCAAACAATATCTGGTCTAATATAACCGTCGCAATGCGGACAGCTAAGCAGTGTTTTGTCAAAGCTCATGGTGCCTTGATTATTGTACGATGCTCTCGATTGATCTTGATAGGGTATCTCACACTGACCACAGCGATTGCGCCACAGATGACCATGCAGGTGAGTCACTGCGCTACCAGCTTGCTCGTGCAAATCATCGACATTTTGGGTGATAAGTGTCACCTGCTGATCAGAGGTTTGCGCATGATACTGCCATTGGGCCAACGCATGATGGGCAGGATTTGGTGCTTTGTCTGCGACCATTTGCCGACGCCATTGATACCATGACCACACCAACTTTGGATCACGAGTAAACGCTTCAGGAGTGGCTAGGTCTTCGACACCGTAATTCTCCCACAGTCCTGTTTGCTTATCTCGAAACGTTGGGATGCCGCTTTCTGCTGAAATACCAGCCCCAGTCAAAATGCAAATACGCTGTTTCGATGCCAGTAGTTGGGCTGCAAGTTTTACTTCTGCTATTAACGCTGGTGATAATTCTGCTAACATGAGCCAACCCTTGCTAATAATGGATATTTTTACTTATGATAGACGGAATTTGGTGGCTTGTCATATTGTTCGCTGTCATCGCAGCTTTATGGTTCGTGGCAAAATCGCGCGGCGCAAAAGCAGGCGAAAAGCATGGCGGCATAAAATCAAAGAATGCAACACCGAATGATGCGCTGCAAAAAACATCAGCGATATTAAAACAGCATTTTGCTGATTATCGAGTCACACGTAAGGCAAATCATTTGCTCGTTAGCAAACAAGATAAAAAAATTGCGATGATTACGATTGATAAAAAGATTGCTGAGGGTCAGCGCCGTTTGGGTGATATGCCAGTGATTAATTATCACCGTATACCTAGCCGTGCTCAATTGACTGCCAATTTACAAGATGCAGAGTAATTTTGCTATATAGTCAATCCTCTATAAATTGGCTACGGTGTCAGTCTCGCTCAGTCTACTACTTATAGTACTTTCACTCGGCTTCCTTGTATCCAAATTATACTGAATCGACTATAGGTGAGAGCATTAAAAGTATACAAGCACAGAAAAACCGCAAACATTTTGATATGTAGGTTTGATGAGTATAGACAGTTTATTTAGGGTAGTGCTAAGGAAGTGATAGAGCAAGGTTGGAACATAATGATTGGTGCGCTCGGCGGGAATCGAACCCACGACCCTCGGCTTCGGAGACCGATACTCTATCCAACTGAGCTACGAGCGCATATGATAACGATATGTCTGACTGTCACGCTTAGATGCGCATGATAATTAGCATAAGGTGTCTAGAAATAAAGACCGCTTAGTCTAACAAATAAAAAGCATAAAGCCAATAAATGACAGTCGCGATTGAGGTTTTTTAAGAAAAAACAGTCAAGTCATTAAACAAGCATGGCAATTTACCTGCCTTTTCCCTTATAATGTTGGGGAGAATTCATATTTATAATCACCGATTGCAAGTGCGCTGGCACGCGGGATGGCTGTCTGCTATTGAAGACTTAGAGGTCGTCAAAGGAGGACAGACAGAATGTCCGAGCCGTGCTAGTCCTTGTATACGTAATAAGAGAACGTGACGAATGAGAAAAGTAGTTATGTTATCGGCAGCTGCCATTCTAGGAATCGCTAGTATCGCGGTGAGCCAAGCTGAAGATGTTGTAGACACTCCTGTAACTGCGTCAGACGTAGCAGAAGGCCAAGAGGTCGTAGAAGCTGCTCCTGAAACGCTAGGTGACGATACCCAAGCTGCTGCAGATACGACAGATGGTGCTGCGTCCACTGATGAAGCCGCTCCAGCAGAAGGTGAAGAAACTGCCGCTGCAGCGCCTGCCGCTGATGAAGAGCCAATTCCACAAGATACGCCGCAAGTACAGAAGCTAATTGCTTTGTATCCTAATCTGATTGCGCGTATCCAGCCTGTTGCTAATATCTGTTTTGAAGACGGTGAAGCTTGTGACGTAACGGCACGCTCATCTGGCCCAGCTGCTGGCGACGGTCCTCGTGACGGTAAAGCGGTATATAACGCCGTATGCCATACTTGTCATACAGCAGGCCTGCTAGGCTCTCCTATCTTTGGTGATGCTGGCGCTTGGGGGCCACGTATCGCAAAAGGTAAAGATACGCTATATACCCATGCTATCAATGGTTTCAATGCGATGCCTGCCAAAGGTGGTGCGGATATTCCTGATGAAGAAGTTCAAAATGCCGTAGATTATATGGTCGCAGAAGCAAGCTAATCTTTAATGATTACCTTCCAAGCTTTTACGATAATTATCTATAAAGCGCCTATTTCAGTGATGAGATAGGCGCTTTTTCATGATGAGTATTATTAATATGGTACTTCGAATATAAGGCAGTTGAAATTCGCCATTAGTAGCCTCATTTTATGAGATTAATTCGTTTATTACCGTACATTGTCACCTTTAGATAGTAGAGTGTGTTGAACATTCTTATATGGCTTCTGCCTATATGATAGTCGAATGTTCAACACGGCCTATTATTCTAAAATCGCATTTTGTATAAATTGATAACAAATAAAGAGGTCTTCATGTCTGATGCACCAGCACTCTCCATAAAAAACCTATCCAAAACCTACGACAATGGGTTTTCGGCATTGAAAGGGGTTGATTTAACGGTACCACAAGGTGGATTCTTTGCGTTACTTGGGCCAAATGGCGCAGGTAAATCTACCATGATTGGCATTATCAGCTCATTGTTTAAGCCAACCACTGGTAGCGTCCATATTTTCGGTACAGACTTATTAGAGAACCCTTCGATTGCCAAGCAATACCTTGGTGTTGTACCGCAAGAATTTAACTTTAATATGTTCGAAAAAGTCGAAGATATCTTGATTACGCAAGCGGGTTATTTCGGTATTCCGGCAAAAGAAGCCAAACCACGCGCAAAGAGACTATTAACCGCGCTAGGACTATGGGATAAACGCGACAGTAAATCACGTGAACTATCTGGTGGTATGAAACGCCGCTTGATGATTGCCCGTGCCTTAATTCACAAACCAAAACTATTGATTCTAGATGAGCCAACGGCGGGTGTCGATATCGAGCTTCGCCGCTCGATGTGGGAGTTTATGCAGCAGATTAATATCGAAGAAAACACCACTATTATTCTGACGACTCATTATCTCGAAGAAGCTGAACAATTATGTAAACGCATTGCGATCTTGGATCATGGTGAGATTCGAATCAATACAGAAATGAAGGAGCTACTGGCGCAGTTGTCGGTAGAGACGTTTGTATTTGATTTGGATACGCCGCTCACTGAGCAGTTGGCTTTGACGGGAGTGACAGGGGTCTCGCAGCCAGATGAGCAAACGCTAGAAGTTACCTTGACAGAAGGTGAGTCACTAAACGGTGTCTTTGATCAGTTGTCTGATAAAGGTATCAGTGTGGCGAGTATGCGCAATAAAGCTAACCGACTAGAAGAGTTGTTTATGCGCTTAGTAGACAAAAATATTCAGAGTGCAGATAGCATGAAGGAGGCGGGATTATGAGTCAGGAACTAATCGATCATAATAAAACAATGTCATTAAGTAAGAAGTGGATTGCGTTTCGTACTATTTGGTTCAAAGAAGTGCGCCGTATTTTACGTATCTGGCCGCAGACATTACTACCACCAGTTATCACAATGAGTCTGTATTTTGTCATCTTCGGTAAAATGATTGGCTCGCGCGTGGGTGAGATGGGCGGCGTACCTTATATGCAGTTTATCGTGCCTGGTTTGATCATGATGTCGATCATTACCAACAGTTACTCTAACGTCGTCTCAAGCTTCTTTAGTGCCAAGTTCACGTCTAGTATCGAAGAGCTTTTGGTCTCGCCAGTATCCAAGCATGCTATTTTGATGGGTTATATCAGTGGTGGTATCTTCCGTGGACTGGCTATCGGTGTGATTGTCTCGATAGTGGCGCTGTTCTTTACCGATCTTGGTATCGAGCATTTATTTGTGACTGTATTTACGGTACTTGGCACGTCTATCTTGTTTTCATTAGGCGGCTTTATCAATGCGGTATTTGCACGCTCATTTGATGATATCTCTATCATCCCAAGCTTTGTATTGACGCCATTGACCTATCTTGGCGGTGTGTTTTATTCGATGGAGAATTTATCGCCATTTTGGCAGAATATCTCACTACTGAACCCTATCGTCTATATGGTCAACTCATTCCGTTACGGTATTCTTGGATATTCTGATGTCAACGTTTGGTATTCGATGGCGGCGATTTTTGTATTTTGTGCAATATTTTATACCATTGCTTATCGCTTGCTCAGTAACGGTTCACGTGTACGTTTGTAGTGTGTATTATTCGCTAAGCATATTATTTAGAGTAAATTTTAAACGGTTTAATATTAGGAAGACAGATGAGTATTCACGGTATCTTGGGTGAGCAAACCACAGACTATCCAACTGAGTATAGCCCAGAGACGCTATATCCGATTGCGCGTAGCATGGGACGTGATGCGATTGGTTGGCAAGACGATAAACTAACCGTTGGTGTCGATTGGTGGCAAGCTTTTGAAATATCTTGGTTAAATCCGCAAGGTATTTCGCAAGTAGCGATTGCACGCTTTAGTATCCCTGCTAGCTCACCGTTTATCGTAGAATCAAAATCGCTTAAGCTATATTTGAATAGCATTAATTTTACCGAGTTTGCCAGTTGGAATGACGTACAATCATTGATTGCGAAAGACCTGTCAGCTTGCTTGCAAGCAGATGTACAGGTAGCGTTATTTGGTCTAAACGATGATCTAAATGGTGATGAAACAGCGTTATTGATTGCTCAGCCTGAGGGTGTTTGTATTGATGAAGCATTAGCAGATAGCACGGATAAAGTTGCGTTAACGGAACATCCTGATGCATCATTGTTAAGTGCTAGCGAAGAAGTAGAGGCGAGTAGTAAAAGCATGGCAAGTGATGGTACGCAGCCGTATACCTTTTATTCCAATCTACTGCGTAGTAATTGCCCAGTGACTAATCAACCAGATTGGGGTACGTTGGCCGTATCGATTAAGACTGATAAGCCTTTTGATAATGCAAATATGCTGCGCTATATATTGAGCTTCCGTCAGCATAATGGTTTTCATGAGCAGTGTGTTGAGCAGATATTTGCTGATTTAAGCCAATACTATCAGCCAAGCGAGCTAATGGTACGGGCATGGTATACGCGCCGCGGTGGTATCGATATCAATCCATGCCGTGTTAGTGATATACGTTTATTGCCTAAGCCAAGCCGTTTGATCCGCCAGTAAGTTCTTGCTAAAAATACGATGTTCATAAAAATACAATGTTAAATAGTTTTTAAGCCAATAAAAAAGCGCCTATCTCACGTGATGAGATAGGCGCTTTTTGTTATATAGTCTTTACTCGTAAAGCTATTTACCGCTTACTTTTGCCATGACTTCTTCACGGCTCAGCATTTGCTTTTCAGCTTCACGGCGATTGACGTACTCGTACTTGTCTTCAGCTAAGTTACGATCAGAGACGACGATACGATGCGGTATACCAATCAATTCAAGATCAGCAAACTTAACGCCTGGGCGCTCGTTACGATCGTCCAGTAGCACGTTGATGCCTTGAGCTTTTAACTCTTCATACAGGGCGGTTGCCGTCTGCATGACCGTCTCTTCTTTAGATTTCATCGGGATGATGGCGACTTCAAAAGGAGCGATTGAATCATCAACCGTTGGCGTTTTTGGCCACATGATGCCGTTTTCATCATTGTTCTGCTCGATAGCAGCGGCAATGATACGGCTAACGCCAATACCATAACAGCCCATCATCAAGGTAACAGGTTTGCCATCTTCACCAGAAACCGTACAGTTCATCGCTTGTGAGTATTTATCACCCAACTGAAAGATATGACCGACTTCGATACCACGTTTGATTTTCAGGCTGCCTTTACCATCAGGAGACGGGTCGCCTTCTTGTACATTGCGCACATCAACGATGCGAGTAATGCGAGTATCACGTGCCCAGTTCATACCGATAGTATGTTTGTTCACTTCATTGGCACCGCAAACAAAATCTGACAACGCAGCTGCTGAACGATCAACGAATACAGGCATATCTAAATTAACACCGATATAACCTTTATGTAGGCCTGCCGCTTTTAGCTCTTCGTCAGACGCTAACGTCAATGGTACGTTGGCTTCTTCGATTTTCTCAGCCTTGATAGTATTGAGCTGATGATCGCCGCGCAAGACTATAGCAATCAGTTGTGGTTCATCATTCTCAGTATGACCATGAACGATCAAAGTTTTAACCGTCGTTTCTAACGGGATATCCAAGTGTTCAGCAACCATTTTACAGCTGGTCATACCTTCGGTTAGAACGTCTTCACGCTCCATTTTTGGTGGTTGACGCTCAGCGGTGCTGACAGACTCTGCTAGCTCTACGTTGGCTGCATAGTCAGATGAGTCCGAAAACGCAATATCGTCTTCGCCGCTATCTGCCAATACATGGAACTCATGTGAAGCAAAACCACCGATAGAGCCTGTATCTGCTTGTACCGCACGGAAATCTAAGCCCAAGCGGGTAAAGATGCGTGAATAAGCGTCATACATATCATGGTAAGTTTTGGCCAATGAGGCTTGATCCACATGGAAAGAGTAAGCATCTTTCATGGTGAATTCACGGGCGCGCATCACACCGAAGCGTGGACGAATCTCGTCACGGAATTTACCTTGAATCTGAAAGAAGGTAATCGGTAGTTGTTTATAACTACGCAGCTCACCTTGTGCTAGATTGGTGATGACTTCTTCGTGTGTTGGACCAAGTACAAAGTCGCGATCATGACGGTCTTTGAAGCGCAATAGCTCAGGACCATAATCATCAAAACGTCCGGTCGTCTGCCAAAGTTCAGCAGGCTGAGTCATCGGCATTAGCACTTCTTGTGCACCAACGTTTTGCATCTCTTCACGAACAATGCGTTCGACCTTTTGCAAGACACGCAGACCCATAGGCAACCAAATATACAATCCAGAAGCAATCTTGCGGATAAGACCAGCACGCACCATCAATTGGCTTGAGGCGATGTCGGCGTCACTTGGGGTTTCTTTTAGTGTGGCAAATAAAAATTGACTGGCTTTCATAAATAAAGCGTAACCTTATCAACGATAAAAAAATAAGAAATAGTAGGATGTTGAGCGTATGGCTAATCGTTTCATTGCCGCCGCAAGCTTACCTTTATCACTTAGCAATAATCTAGGGTATTTCCTAGTTACCAACCTGCTTATATACAAAGCACATCAGTAAAAACCACTCTCATAAAAGAGAGGCAAATTTGATTTGATGTATCAATATGCCAAAAATGCAATATATTCAGGTCAAAACCCTGATAAATGCTTTAAGACTGACATTTTATTCATACAATCTGACTATGTTAGGTAAAGTTCGCCTAAGACGCAATGACTTTTTGTCTTTTCAGACCGAACGTGACACAAAGGCTTCAATAAGGGATAAATAATTGAGCTATTCATATGATTTTATAGCGAAAGCACTGCTTATTTTAGAGACAGTTTATTAAGATGATTGCGTAGAGGTTTATGCATAAAGTTATGTAGAGGAATGGTAGCTATTACTTGAAGTCGCTGCACAATAGTCGTATTTATAGTTTAAGCATCTGTTTTGGTTTCACAGTAATATTTTTACAATGCTATTAGTCTTATAAAGATGATGCAACATTATAATTATAAAGGTAGCCTCTATGGATAATCCTAATATGAATAACGCTAATGCCACTCAAAAGCCTGCGAAACGTCCTATTGCTAAAATGTCGTGGGTGATATTACTGATCGGTCTAGCAGCGATTGCCTTTGCTATTTATAATGCGCAAAGCAAACCAGAAGAAGCGCCAATAGAAACGATTACTCGCGAAGGGGTGGTTACGCAAATTCAGCAGTTAAATCGCTTACATACCGTCGCATTTAGTGTTGATACGGTGATTACGAGTGAGCGTCCGGGGAGTTGGATGAAGCTGTGGCAAGATGAGCAAAAGGCCTTGTTCATCGCTCATGGTCGCGTAGAGGCAGGCGTTGATCTGAGTGCGTTGACGCCTGAGATGGTACAAGTAGTGCAACCTGCTCAAGCTAATGCAGACGAAGAGCAAGTAGCTAATGCCAACTCACCAGCTGCCACTATGCCGCAAATCAATATTACTTTGCCGCCTACAGAGATATTTTCAGTATATCTAGATGATATCGAGATTTATGACTGGCAGACAGGGGCTTTTGGTATGATGCAAGTCGATCCTGAGATACTGGCACAAGCACAGACTATGGCAAAAAAAGAAGTACTTGAGCGTGCCTGCCGAGGTGATGTCATGAATATGGCACTGCAAAATGCACAAACCCAATTGCAGCAGCTGTTTGCACTCACGGGAGCGGTAGTGACGGTTACCACTCAGGGCGCAGGCGCGTGCCAGTTGCCAGTCACTACCAATGGCTAGTCTGCTAGTTACTTTCTAAAACTAAGCCTCTTTTTTAAACTCAGCAATAGCTAGCTTGCGTGCCGATTTATGCTCAACCATCGGCGCAGGGTAGTCGACATCGGCAAACTTACCACCTTTTGCCAGCTCTTTACGCATCTTGTCTTCGTTGTGCAAGATACTGTTAGGAATATCTTTTAACTCTGGTAGCCAAGTTTTAATAAACAGAGCTTTAGGATCGTGCGTATTGGCTTGGCTAAAGGGGTTCATAATACGGAAGTAGGGCGCTGAGTCAGTACCTGTCGACGCGCTCCATTGCCAGCCACCGTTATTGGAGGCAAAATCCCCATCTATCAGTTGCTGCATAAAGTAGCGCTCACCCAAGCGCCAATCAATCAGCAAGTCTTTGGTCAAAAACATTGCTGTGACCATTCGTAGGCGATTATGCATAAACCCTGTCGCATTTAGGCAACGCATTGCGGCATCGACCAATGGCACGCCTGTTTTTCCAGCGCACCATGTCTCAAAATCATCGTTGTCATATGACCAATTGATCTTAGTGTCAGTCTCTTCTTTATAGGCTTTATGACGGATCAGGTTTGGTTTTTCGACCAGTACATGACGATAAAAGTCTCGCCACGCAAGCTCGCTTATCCAGCGATTGATGTCTTCATTATCACCATCATTGCCGTGTAGCTTCTCTTGTGCTTTGATCGCCTGTAGATAGCAGAATCTAGGACTGATAGAGCCTATGGTGAGGTAAGCCGATAGCTGACTGGTTGCGTGCAAGTGGGGGACATCACGGCTTACATCGTAATCATTGATATCATCATCGACGAATGCTTCTAGACGCTGGCAAGCGGCAGACTCACCTGCAGGATAAGCATCTCTTGCTTGGTCAAGCTGAGCTGTCATATCGATATGTTGCAAGGAGTCGTTCTTCTCTAATGTCTGCTGATAGTCACTGAGCATTTTTTCACTTAGTGCTTCGATATCGTCGATTGTATTGGCAAACGTTTGCGATGATGGTAGTTTGATTTTATAATCGCTATCCACTGCGGGTGCTTCATGCATTTGAATGCTGCTGACGTCCAACGTATGTCGCCATTTTTTATAAAATGGGGTGAAGACCTTATACATACTATCGCCATCATTGGTCGTGATGCTTTGCGGTGGCAAAATGCATTGGTCATGCCAGCGGACAAACTCGATATCGTCTTTTGCAAGTTGTTTACTTAATTGTTCATCACGATCAATCTCATTGCCCTCGTACTCGTGATTGGTCATGACGCAGCTTACTTCATTATCATTGCATAAAGTCGTGAGCGCCTCTATACAGTCAGCAAAGCCTGAGCAGAGCTGTACTGTTAAAGTGATGTTCAGTTGCGATTGCAAATCCTTTGCTAAAATAGGTAGCGTGCGAGCAATGTGATCAACTTGTACAAGAGACGTATCGTGCGCTTGCCACTGCTCAGGGGTTAAAAAGTATACGGCAGACACTGAAGCGTTGTCTTCCTTTGCACGTTCACAAAGCGCTGCTAAAGCAGTATTGTCATGAATGCGTAGGTCACGACGAAACCACATCAAGTAATGCGGTGGATTTTTGCTAGTAACATTGTCGTCAGTATCAGTAGCGGCTGTCTGTGCAGTCTTAGACATCAAAGTATCCCTATATTAATCAATCGCAATCATAAACAAAACTAAGGATAAAAGTATGCTAGGATAAGTTTTTGGATGCAATGGCTTTGCCGTTTGGTTAACAAAACCTCATCACATCTAACGATTTATCTTTAGCTTGAAACTATCTGATGCCGCTATAATCGGTTTCATATTCAGTACCATGAAACGCAAGGTCACAAAATGCACGTTAAGTTTTGCGGGTTTACTCAGCTTAGTGATATACAGACTGCAGCACAGTTAGGTGCAGATGCAGTGGGTTTGGTGTTTTATCCACCAAGTCCACGTGCGGTCACGATAGAGCAGGCGCAAACCCTGAGCGCTGCCGTACCTGCTTTTGTCAGTGTGGTGGCATTGGTAGTTAATATGCCTGAAGATGAGCTGATTAAGTTAGCAAACAACGTCTCTTTTGATATTATTCAGTTCCATGGTGATGAAACGCCTGAGCAATGCCAACAGCTGGCAGGTATGGTCAATAAACGCTGGATCAAAGCATTACGTATCAATACAGAGCAAGACACCCTCGATAGCGTTCGTGCCCAAATTAATAGATTTGCGACTGCAGGTGCCAGTAGTATTTTGCTGGATGCTTATCATCAAGATGCATACGGCGGTACAGGGCAGCGTTTTGACTGGAGTCTCATTCCACATGACAGCGCACTACCGATCGTTTTGGCTGGTGGACTCGATGCCGATAATGTTGCCGCTACATTAGATTTGCCGATTTATGGCGCCGATGTGAGTGGTGGTATTGAGGTTGATAAAGGTAAAAAAGACGCTGCCAAAATGCGTGCCTTTATGAAAGCGGTCAAGCGCGATCGATGGCAAAACGCTACGGTCACTGGCGCCATCTAAATGGGTTTGTATCAAGCTATTTGCGATACGTAATCTGCTTAGTTGATCGTTATTCCGATTTTTCTGCTTAAATCTGATTAGATTATTATCCTTTTTATTATTTTCTCTCTATTTATCTAAAGTTATCTAAAAAATACCACTTATTACAGTAGGAATTATCATGAGTCATGTCGCGAACAAAGATTTATCTGCTACCGCACAATCGGTTAATACTTTTACCAATCCTGAAAATGTACAGGACTTTAACCAGTATCCTGATGCGCGCGGTCATTTTGGTGTGCATGGGGGGCGTTTCGTCTCTGAGACGCTAATGGCTGCTCTAGAAGAGCTAGAAACGCTTTATACCAAAGTAAAAGCAGACCCAGCATTCTGGGAAGAGTATCACAATGATTTGGTCAATTATGTCGGTCGTCCAACGCCACTGTATCATGCTAAGCGTTTGAGCGATGAGATTGGCGGTGCGCAAATTTACTTCAAACGTGAAGATCTAAACCATACAGGCGCGCATAAAGTAAATAACACCATTGGTCAGGCATTGCTTGCCAAGATGTGCGGCAAAAAACGTATCATCGCTGAGACTGGTGCAGGACAGCATGGCGTAGCGACGGCAACAATTGCGGCACGCTTAGGTCTAGAATGTATCGTCTATATGGGTGCTGACGATGTCGAGCGTCAAAAAATGAACGTCTATCGTATGCGCTTGCTTGGTGCGACAGTTGTGCCTGTCACTTCTGGCTCACGCACGCTCAAAGACGCAATGAACGAAGCCATGCGTGACTGGGTGACCAATGTCGATAGCACCTATTACATTATCGGTACTGTGGCAGGCCCGCATCCTTACCCGCTATTGGTTCGTGATTTCCAAGCGATTATCGGTAAAGAAGCACGCATTCAGCATCTAGAAAAAACAGGCAAAATGCCTGATGCATTGGTTGCCTGTGTCGGTGGCGGCTCAAACGCTATTGGTTTGTTCTTTGACTTCTTGAACGATACTGAAGTTAAGATGTATGGCGTCGAGGCAACAGGCGATGGTATCGAGTCAGGTCGTCACTCAGCACCGTTGGCGGCTGGTCGTATCGGCGTGCTACATGGTAACCGTACTTACCTAATGGCAGATGATGATGGCCAGATTCAAGAGACGCATTCTATCTCAGCGGGTCTTGACTATCCTGGTGTCGGTCCAGAGCATAGCTTCCTAAAAGACATGAAGCGTGTTGAGTATGTTGGTTGTACGGACAAAGAAGCGTTAGAAGGCTTCCATGAAGCAACGCGCAAAGAAGGCATCATTCCTGCGCTTGAAACTGCTCATGCTGTCGCTTATGCATTGAAACTGGCTAAAACCATGACGCCTGATCAGACGATTATCGTTAATATGTCAGGACGCGGTGACAAGGATCTGCATTCAGTGATGAAAGCAGAAGGGATTGAGTTGTAGTAACGAATATCTTTATAAGTTATCAAATTTATAAGTTACTAGATTCTTCTTTATAAGAAAAATTGTTTGACCTTTTATTGTTCAATATACATGATTAGACAAAAGGTCAAACAAGCCAGTTTATAACAATTAAGAGACCACTATGACCAGAATTGAAAGTACCTTTGAAACCTTAAAATCACAAAATAAAAAAGCCTTGATTCCTTATGTAATGGCAGGCGATCCTAATCCGACCACCACCGTAGGCCTATTGCATGACTTAGTGAAACACGGCGCCGATATGATCGAAGTCGGTTTACCATTCTCTGATCCAATGGCAGATGGTCCAACTGTAGCGTTGGCTGGCGAGCGTGCATTAGCAGCAGGTACGAGTACTCGTGATGCACTAAAAATGGTCGCAGAATTCCGTCAAACAGATACGCAAACGCCAATTATCCTAATGGGCTATCTTAATCCTGTTGAAATCATCGGCTATGACAACTTTGTCGCGCTATGTGAGCAGTCAGGCGTTGATGGTTTATTGATGGTAGATTTGCCACCAGCAGAAGCGGGTAGCTTCACTCAGCATTTGACAGATCATTCGATGAATGAGATTTTCTTGCTATCGCCCACGACGTTGCCTGAGCGCCGTGAGCAAGTATTGACTCATTGTGGCGGCTATATTTATTATGTATCACTAAAAGGTGTGACTGGTTCAGCCACGCTAGATACTGACGATGTAGCAACTCAAGTTCAAGCAATCAAAGCAGAAACAGACCTACCAGTATGCGTCGGCTTCGGTATCCGTGATGGAGCTTCTGCAAAAGCGATCGGTATTCATGCAGATGGCGTTATCGTCGGTAGTGCCTTGGTACAGAACTTTGCCGATATTGATGCCAACGATACTGCTGCGGTTGTAAATGCACAGCAAAACATCATGGCAAAAATGGATGAGCTACGTGAAGCGTTAGATAGCTTAAGCGCTTAATAGCTATTGCTTTCATATTGTTGTTACTTGAAGAGATAGTTATTTGAAGAAGTAGTTATTTGAAATGGCAAAGTCAAATCGAAGCTATTGTTTACCTAAGACTTTACTTAAAAGCTTTACGTGAAGACAATACTAAATGACTTTGCTAAAATTAGTTTACGAGTGTAAACTAACATCACTATTATATGGTGTCTGATAGTGGTAGTTTGTGAGTCATTTTGATTGGCAAATACATTATCTATCAACAAGCGCATAATCAAATGACCGACATACGAGATTTATTTATCAGTATGTCGCATGACTGCTCATGTTATGACTGTATTAGACGCTTTGTTTAGACAACCATTAAACTCTCAATGACAAGCGAATGAGCAAACTTGTCAATAAGCCTTTTATGATGGCAAATAATATGACTGATACAATAACAAAACCCGATAACAATACTGCTAAAGCCGCGCCAAACAGCAATACGGATAGGCAGTCATGGTTTAACCGTCCTATACCAGGTATCAAGCAGCATTTGACTGCACCACTGTCTGCGGTAGAGACTGAACCGTCAACTAAGTGTAGTAATTGTCATTCGATGATTACCAACACGGCGCTAATTTTTAACTGTTATGTTTGCCCGCATTGTGATCATCATTTACCGATGAGTGCTCGTGAACGCTTGAACTGGTTACTTGATCAAGTAGACGGTGAGACAGGACAGGAGTTTACGGCAAAAGATCCATTGAGCTTTGTGGATAGTAAGCCATATCCTGCGCGTATGAGTGAAGCACAAGAAAAAACAGGTGAGACTGAGGCGTTGGTTGCTATGTATGGCAAACTGCGTAACCTTGATATCGTCGCCTGTGCTTTCGATTTCCGCTTTATGGGTGGGTCAATGGGTTCAGTCGTTGGTGATCGTTTCGTTCAAGCAGCTGAAAAAGCGCTAGAGCAAAAAGTACCTTTGGTTTGCTTTGCTGCTTCTGGCGGTGCACGTATGCAAGAAGGCTTATTGTCATTGATGCAAATGGCTCGCACGGCAGCAGCGATTGAGCGTCTAAGAATCGCTGGGATTCCTTACATTGTAGTATTGACCAATCCTGTGTACGGCGGCGTAACTGCATCACTGGCGATGCTGGGTGATATTCATCTAGCAGAACCAAAAGCGATGATTGGCTTTGCTGGTAAGCGCGTGATTGAGCAGACTGTACGCGAGACGTTAGAAGAGCCATTCCAACGCGCTGAGTTCTTATTAGAGCATGGCGTAGTGGATGAAGTGGTACATCGTCATCAGCTAATCGATACGATCTATCGTCTACTTGCAAAACTATGCCGCGTACCAAATGTAGATGCTCAGTAAAATGAGATGCTCGATAAGGTAAATGACTCAGTATAATGAATCATTTATTGAGTGCATAATGACTTAGCTGCGTGCTAACATCTACTACATATGCAAGACCCCTAATAGCATTTATCGTCATTGCACGGTAAGTGCTATTTTTGGTTTTAGCTAGCACATATATTTCTATCTCTTATTAAATTTTATATAGGTTCTATTCATGTCTGACCTTTTAGCCTCTGACCTTCGCAGCCCCAACACCCATAGTCCTAATGAAAGTGCTAGCTTAACTGAGTGGCTCGATTATATGCAGCAGATTCATGTGTCTGCAATCGATATGGGATTGTCACGTGTATTGCCTGTCGCAGAAGCGTTAGGCGTGGTGCAGTCAGCTAAAGATGACGCTTATGTATTTACTGTAGCAGGTACCAATGGCAAAGGTTCTACAACTGCTGTCATCGCCGAAATGTGTAAAGCCGCAGGGTACAAGACGGCGCTATACCAGTCGCCACATCTTAGTGCCTTCAACGAGCGTGTACGTATCAATGGCGAGATGGTCAGCGACCAGATGCTGATTGAGGCTTTTAGCAAAGTAGAGGCAGCGCGTTTACAGTGTGATTTGACGTTGTCTTTCTTTGAGATGACCACACTGGCAGCGCTATTGATATTCGCTGAGGCAGATTGTGACGTGTGGGTATTAGAAGTAGGATTGGGTGGACGCCTAGATGTGGTCAATATCATTGATCCTGACATGGCAGTTATTACCAATATCGGTATCGATCACATTGACTGGTTGGGTGATAATGTCGAGGATATTGGCCGCGAAAAAGCAGGTATTTTGCGCAAAGGCATTCCTCTGATTTACGGTGCTACTGAGATGCCAGATAGCGTGAAGCAATCCATCGATACCCAGCAGGCAACTTGCTATCAAATAGGACAAGATTTTAGCTACCGCGACATTGATTCAACGACTTGGCAATACAGTAATGCGGCGGTTACCTTGCAGTTACCACGTCCTGCGCTATCGTTAACTAACACGGCCAATGCACTATCAGCAGTATTAGCAAGTCCATTAGATGTGGATATCAATGCTATTGAGCAAGCACTACAAACTGTCAAATTAGCTGGTCGCTTCGATTATCGTGAGAGCCATAGCCGTCATTGGTTATTTGATGTGGCGCATAATGAGCAAGGCGTTGAGTTCTTATTAGCGCAGCTATTACCATTTTGGCAGCAGCATGTAGCCAAGCAAACTAATCAAGATAGCTTAGCGAATATCCCTACACCAAAGATAAAAATGCTATTTTCTATGTTAGGTGATAAAGATATTGATAAGGTGGTACAGCGCTTAACTCAAGCAGGCTTACCGATTAGTGACTGGTTTATCGCTGAGATTGATTACCCTCGTGCTGCGACTACTGAGCAGCTGCAAGGTGTGTTGGTTAAATATATCGATAGCACCAATATATATGAGTTTGATGGTTTGCATACAGCGACCCATGCAGTGATAGAGGCGAGCCAACCGCAAGACCTTATCGTCGTATGCGGTTCGTTTCATACGATTGGGGAAGCATTAATTGCCCTTAGCGTATGATAATTTAAGTTAAAGTAGTGCCTGTTTAATGTTAATCTTAGTCATAGCCTGATAGCAGACAGCATGAAAAATATGCTTTATAATCAAAATGATTTGCCAGACCAGTAGAAGATGGTCGGCACAAATTTTGAACCCTGATGGCATTAACTGACAGTAACTGGCGGTAAGAGATCATGATTAAAGCGATTGGATATACTGCTTTGAGATAGTCGCTGCGCCGCTCAATCAACCTTATTACCAACTAAGAGACGTAAACGGATGAACTTTTCGAGACAAGCCTTATTGGGCATTGGGATGATTATCGGCGGTAGCGTGATGCTATACGCCATGGTGCAACAGATTGGTGATAGCGATCAACCAGAGCCGATGTCAGCGATGGTCGATAAATCAAGCTCGGAGCAAGAGTCTCCGCAGCCGCTCACAACTGATATCGAAACAGAAAAACGTATCCTTGCGCAAAAGCAAAAAGAACGTGCAGCCCGCGTTGCAGAGCAAGAAAAACGTGCAAAAGAGTTTTTGACAGAGCAGGAAGTTGCTGAAGCAGAAGCATTGGCAAAGGCACGTGCTGAGAGCCAGCAATATGTTGACAATAGTGCGCCAGCTACTGATGAAATCAGCAGTACAGAGGCTACAAAAGACGTTACTACAGATCTGACCGTTCAGCCTCGTACGGAGAGTCAGTCTACTACTGATACTACAAAGTCTAGCGAAGCCGAGAAGCAAAAAGCGGCTCAAGAGCAACAAGAAGCCCAAAGGCAAGCGGCTATCAAAGAGCAAGCGGCTGCTAAAAAACTTGCCGAGAGCAAAAAAAAAGCGGAGGCAGAGAAACTAGCCGAAGCAAAAAAGCAGGCGGAAGCCCAAGCAGCGGCTGAGAGAAAAAGAGAAGCAGCTGAAGCGGCTAAAAACGAGCCACCAAAATCGCCTTCTGAATACCAAATTAAGAAAGGTGATGGACTCATCAAACTGGCAAGACAATATAATATGCCTGTAGAAGTATTGGCTCAAGCCAACAACTTATCACCATCGGCAGCGCTACAACTAGGTCAAAGTATCACCATCCCATCGAGCAAACAGGTACAACGTTTAGAACGTGAAGCGGCTGCCGCTGAACAAGCGCGTGAGAAGAAGCGCCAACAAGAAGAAGCGCTAGCGAAGAAATCTGCCGATGCAAAACGTGAAGCGCAGCAAAAATTGAGTGAAGCGCGTAAAGAAGTCAAAGAAACAGACGCTAAAGGTAGCTTTGGAGTGCAAGTAGCGCTAGCAAATGATCAAGCCAAAGCGGATGAATTAGCGAAAAAATTCCGAGCAGCAGGTTATCAAGTCAAGACCAGTGCGACCAGTCGCGGTGTCCGTGTCGTGGTTGGGCCTGAACGTGGTAAAGTCGCAGCATTGGCATTAAAAGATAAAATTAATAGTGACCCTAAAGTAAATACGACCAGCGCTTGGGTACTTTACTGGCGTTAAGCTAGAGTATTGCTAACGGTCTGGATTCGGCTTTTATCTACTTTATATAAAAACACGACAAATACTGTCGTGTTTTTTGTTTTATAGATTGCTGATTGGCGCCGCCTTAGTTAAGATGAGCGCCATTTTCATAATCCGTTGTTGTATAACCTGTCAGCCTATATAGGTTGCCTTGTCGTGATCGGCGCATTATTGATTGTTATTAATAATGACAAGTAGCCCATCACTCTCATATTGTATAAGGTAGAACCATGTCGTTTGGTGTTATATTTTTAATATTGGCCGTTGGGTTTTTGGGGCTGATTACGTTACCGAAGCTGCTACCAACACTACTGACGAAGCGCCCTGTCGTTGAGCCAGATCCAAAACCTGTGCGCGGGGATGAATTGGCTATTTGGCCATTTGCGCCGATGCCGATTATGACCGATACGGAAGTGATATTTTTTAATAAGTTAAAAAATGCGCTGCCGGAGTATCATATATTTGTCCAAGTACAGCTGTCACGGATCATTGAAGCCAATAGTAGTGAGACATCAGAGCGTAGCTTTTGGTTCAATCGTATCTGCCGTCAGAGCGTTGACTATGTGATTGTGGATATCGATGCTCAGACTACCTTGGTCGCTATCGAGCTTGATGACTGGACGCATAGTAGCAAAGCCCGCCAAAAAGCGGATGATAAAAAAGATAAGGCACTTGCTAGTGCAGGTATTGCGATGGTGCGCTTCCATGCTGAGCGTATGCCGAGTGCCGATATGCTTAGATATGAGCTAATGCAAGTGATTGAGAGCTATTAAGCATTCTATGAAAGCTGTTCGATTGTTAAGGCTAAAACATTATCCAAGCAGTTTCATCTTAAAAATTTAGGTTAGCTAAATTTATTCATCGAGCTGGTCTGATTGCCTTGGGTAAATAACGATTGGTCGTTTACCTTCAAAATACAGACCTGTTTTAGGTAGCTCGCTATCTGACCAAAATATCGGCTGCTGCCGACCATCATAAGCAGTTCGCCCATCATAAAAGTCGCGCTTGGTGAACCATTCAATATAATGCGCGGCTCGCAAATCTGTATTGTCAATCGTTGCAAGACCTGCCATGTCCCTTTTATCGCACCACTCATGTATTGGAAAACTCGGCGTTAGCCAATATGGCCAATCATAATCGCCGCAATTAGCTGTGTTAATCGGTAAAAAGAATCGGCCTTTGATCACACCATAACGCTTATCGATTTTTACCTGTCCGTGGTTTTCTGTATCTACCCACACCGCTCGAAACTGCTTGGTTTGCATGTGCGTCATTTTACGCTGTAGATTGTCATTGGAATTGATTCCAACCCAGTTCACGGGCTCAAAAGGTGCTGACCCCATAAAAAACTTAATGGCTAGCTCCCAATGTTCAACCAGCTGTTCTGCATGGTTATACAAAATCAAATCAAGCTCACCAGTCGTCTGCTTACCATTATAGAGCTGCACATTGCTAGCCAGTGTTTCATACGGATGCAGCTTGCGTGCAAATCCATCCTCTAACCAAAATGACAGTAAACCTTCAAAATGAAAACCCAGCCGATTGGGACTGGGGCGTTTGAGCAAATAGCGAGTCAGTTCTTGATAGGCGGCAGTGGTGTCTAGCTCTGTTAATCGCTTCTCATACGCCTCAAACTGCGTCTGCCAAAATTGTGCGCTATGCACGGCAACGGTATGTGTATTTTGATGCGGAGCAAAGTCTAGCCACTGTGTCAAAACATTGGGACACGACAGTACATAAGCCAAATCGCGCACATAAGGTCGGCGGTAACGTTCCCAAGGTGCATTATCTATGAGGTGATTAAATGTGGGCTGATTGACAGGCTCGGACATAGTATAAACCAGTGTGAAGGTGTAGCATTTACCCTAACGGCTCGCTCTATAAAAGTCTATAGATGACAAGTATCCGCTAGGGCAGTGCTCAGTTTTTTGGCTCAAAACAGGATATTAATGTGATGGATATGAATGCTGATATCAGGCGGTGATAGTAAGTAAGGCAATAGAATGCTAAGTACCGTTTTTAGTATTGGCAGTAGCCGTTTTGATAAGTTGCTAGTCACGTTATGCGGTGGCTGTTGTTCTAGATTAAGTGGGGTGTGATCTTTCTGGGTCATTGTCTAGCTCCATATTTACCGTAACTTGATTGATACGGCTGGTATGGATCAGACTAAGTTAAAGAATAGTATTTGTCGTTTCTATAGAACTTTTGATAATTTCTAATAGCTATTTATTAGGGCGTAAGCCTTTGTTGTAAATAGACTTTGGCTTCTGAATATTTCTTTTTTAAAGTGCTTTCTGATATGCCACTAATACCTTTGTACTTAGTTAAAATAGTTCGCGTCAGTAGTTCTTGAGTATAGTTCTTTTTAGCAGCATCTTTTATACAATGCATGACTGCTCCTAGTATCAACAAGCTATCGCCTTGCCCTTCTTTGTTGCTAATATTGATTGGAGTGCGCGCTTGTTCTAATTGATTTTTAAGAGAAACTATCTCTTGTTCTTGCTGTTCAATAGTAGCTCTAGCAGCGTCAAGCTTCTGGTAAGTCTCAGCATCTCTCTCAGGATTATCTTTTATTATGTTTGGAACACCCATTGAGTTAGTGTTGTTTGATATATTACTATTAGTTGATATAACTTCTTGAAATAAATTATCTAATTCTATTTTTGGAATTCGAATATCTCTTGAAGAAAGAAGAATACTACTATGTAAGTAATAATGTATTTCATGATTCTGAGGGTTAGATACAGTGTCACCATACTTTGAAATATAACGATCTATTTCAACTTGTTCTTCATTTATAAGTATTTTTTTCAAAAATTTTGTATTTACATGATAATGATCATTAGTATGAATATTATGAACTTCTCGGTATATTGGAACTCTCACTGGTTCATTAGTATAAAGGTCCTCATCGTACTCGACTTCCTCTATTTCTTCTTGCAACATCCCATAATAATGGAATAAAACTGCCACATTATTTTGAGTGTTCAAGTCATAGATTTTAGAATATAACCTTCTATATTCGTGCTGTTTTTCCAAATTGTATTTGTATCCGTATTCTTCCAAATATATAGCTACGTCTTCAATAGACAGAAAAACCTCAGCCAAAATATTCATCACTTCAATCTCAAAAATAGCTATATAGCTTTTTATTTTAACTGATATCAACAAAAAAAAGCCAACCATTGAAAACAATGATTGGCTTTTCTCTATTACTGCTATGTTTGGTCGGAACGGCAGGATTTGAACCTGCGACCACTACACCCCCAGTGTAGTGCGCTACCAGACTGCGCTACGCCCCGAGTGACTGACTATTTTACGCAAAATTATGTATATTGCAAGGGCTATTTCTAGCAGCCAAAATCTACAATATTATTCTGCCTAGCATAGTCAGTATAATCGCTTAGCAGTCAATGTTAACCCAATAATTCTTTTAGAATTTGGTTCACTTGCTGTGGGTTAGCACTACCGCGACTGGCTTTCATGACCTGACCGACTAGACCGTTAAAGGCTTTTTCCTTACCGCCGCGATACTCTTCTACCATCGCTTCATTTTTTGCGATGACTTCTTCGACCATCGCTTTGATAGCGCCAGTATCGGTTTCTTGCTTGAGGCCTTTGTCTTTGATGATTTTATCTGCTGCATCATCGCCATCGCCGCCTTCGCGCTCATATAGGGCACTAAAGACTTTTTTGGCCAATTTGCCAGATAGCGTGTCATCTTTGATACGCTTGAGCATGCCAGCCAATTGTTTGGCGCTGATAGGAGAGTCGATGATGTCAGTGTCATCTTTGTTCAGTGCGCCGAGTAAGTCGCCCATGACCCAGTTGCCAGCCATTTTGGCATCTTGCTGTCCGATTTCAGCCACTACATCTTCGAAATAGTCAGCAATTTGACGACTACCAGTTAAGATACGAGCGTCATATTCTGATAGACCCAGCGCTTCTTCAAAGCGTGCACGGCGAGCGACAGGTAGCTCTGGCATGGCTGCTTTGATCGCGTCAACGGTATGCTGCTCAATTCGGACAGGTAGCAAGTCAGGATCAGGGAAGTAGCGATAGTCGTTGGCGTCTTCTTTGGTACGCATGGTGCGTGTTTCATCACGCTCTGGATCATATAGCATGGTTGCTTGTACGACTTTGCCGCCATCTTCCAAGATATCGATTTGACGTTCGATTTCACGATTGATAGCACGTTCGATAAAGCGGAACGAGTTTAGGTTTTTTAGCTCAGTACGCGTACCGAGATCAGCGCCTGGCTTGCGCACAGAGACGTTACAGTCACAGCGGAATGAGCCTTCGGCCATCACTGCGTCTGAGATACCTAGCCAAGTAACTAGCTGATGGATGGCTTTGATGTAGGCAAGTGCTTCGTGAGCTGAGCGCATGTCTGGCTCAGAGACGATTTCGATTAGTGGCGTACCAGCACGGTTCAAATCCACACCAGTCATACCGTCGACTGCGTCATGGACAGATTTACCTGCATCTTCTTCTAGATGCGCGCGGGTGATACCCATACGTTTAGGGTATTCGTTCTTTTCGCCTTCATTGACCACGACATCGATATAGCCTTCACCCACGATAGGATTAGCCATCTGAGTGATTTGATAGCCTTTAGGCAGGTCAGGGTAGAAGTAGTTTTTACGGTCAAACGTATTAAACAGACCTAGCTCAGCATTGACACCGATACCGAATTTTAGCGCACGATCGACCACACCAGCATTTAACACTGGTAATACGCCAGGCAAACCTAGATCGACGATACTTGCTTGACTGTTTGGCTCATGACCAAAGTCAGTCGGCGCACTTGAGAAGATCTTACTTTCCGTATTTAGCTGGCAGTGAATCTCGATACCGATGACCACTTCATAGCCATCGACAAATAGCTCTTTACGCACGGAGTGTTCACGGACGGCATTGTTATCAGTAGTAACTGTACTCATTATACCGTCTCCTTTGCGATGGTAGAGTGTTGTAGGTGATGATCAGTATGCTGCTGGAACAGATGCGCAGTCGTGAGCAGTTGACTCTCTTGCCAGTGCTTACCGATTAATTGCAAGCCAATAGGTAGGCCTTCAGTCGTCAAACCAACTGGCTGACTGAGGGCAGGTAGACCTGCTAGGTTGACCGCGATGGTATAAACGTCACCTAAATACATCGTTGCAGGATCTAGGTTGTCAGTAAGCTTGTAAGCTGCCGTCGGTGCAGTTGGGCTAGCAATCACATCACAGCTAGCAAATGCTTCATCAAAGTCTTTGACGATTAAGCGGCGAATCTTCTGTGCTTTGGTATAGTAAGCATCGAAATAACCAGCTGATAGCGCATACGTTCCTGTCAAGATACGGCGTTGTACTTCAGGGCCAAAGCCTTCAGAACGTGAGCGCGTGTATAGGTCGATAAGGTCGGTTGGGTTCTCACAGCGATAGCCAAAACGTACGCCATCGAAGCGTGATAGGTTTGATGATGCTTCAGCAGGCGCTAGCATGTAGTAAGTGGCAAGCGTGATCTCAGGATCAGTGATGTTCACTTCTACAATCGTTGCGCCCAGCTCTTCGTACTTCTTTAAAGCGGCACGTGCTGCTTGCTCGACTTCGCTATCAAGTCCTGTGCCGAAGTATTCTTTGGCCACACCAATACGCAAGCCAGCAAATGGTTTGTCACCAGCAGCGGCTTCTGCATCGTTGATGTCTTGTACATAGTCAGGCATGTCATATTTGATAGAAGTCGCATCGCGTGGATCGTGACCAATCATTGGCTGGAGTAGGTAGGCGCAATCTTTAGCGCTGCGTCCCATGCTACCCGCTTGATCCAGACTTGAGGCGTAGGCAATCATACCAAAGCGTGACACACGGCCATAAGTAGGTTTGATACCTGTTAGGCCACAAAATGAAGCAGGCTGACGAATAGAGCCACCCGTATCACTACCGGTAGCAACAGGGACAAAACCAGCGGCAACGGCGGCAGCACTACCACCTGACGAGCCACCAGGGACGCGCTCTAGGTTCCAAGGGTTCTGTACGGTGCCGTAGTAAGAGCTACTGTTGTCTGAGCCCATCGCAAACTCGTCCATATTGAGCTTACCTAAGCTGATCATGCCAGCTTTATCGATGTTAGAAACGATAGTCGCGTCATATGGTGAGACAAAGTTATGTAGCATCTTTGAGCCACAAGTGGTCAGTACGCCTTGGGTACAAAAGATATCTTTGTGCGCCATTGGTACGCCAAGTAGTGGACGTTGGTCGCCCTGTGCACGCATCTCGTCTGCCGCTTTTGCTTGTGCGCGTGCTGTCTCAGAAGTATGGGTGATAAAGCTGTTAATCTTGCTGTCTAGCGCGTCGATACGCTTAATGTAGTGTTCGGTTAATTCTGCGCTGCTAAATTGTTTGTTTTGCAAGCCAGTAATGAGCTGCTCGGTACTTAATAAATGAAGTTCAGACATAAGGTGTCGTCCGTCAAAATGTTAATAGCATAAAATAAAATAGGATAATGGCAAATGCGTAATTGTGTTATTCAGCCACTATTATTCAATCACCTGAGGCACTAGATATAAGCCTTCTTCTACGGCAGGCGCAACTGACTGATTACGCTCACGATTGATATCGTGTTTTGCCACATCAGCACGCAGCTCTTGGCAAGCTTCATGGATATTAGCTAGTGGCTTGATGTCTGTCGTATCAACGTTAGATAGCGTATTCATCAGTTTTAATACTTTACTGATATCATCAGCATAGCTATCGGCTGTACTTTCATCGACACCTAAGCGGGCAAGGTTGGCAACTTCTAGGATTTCTTCACGGCTGACGTTGCTGTCAGACGTTGCTGGCTGATGAGACATAGTTTCTCCAGTTAAGGACAGTTTTTGTTAGAGTAGTTGATTACGAAAAGGAAAATACGTAAGCGTTAAAATAGAAACAATTAAAATATAAACAAATAGTAAGTGGGCTTATTATAAAGCATCTGACTCAAGTTTACAGAGCATGACGCTTGATTGATGCACAATCTCAACCAACAGGCTGAATTGATAAAGACGTAATATTAAATAAGATATGGTGTCAGACAAGCCATAATGCCAATTAAGACACAATGATTTACAGAGAATTGCAAAACTGACCCCCTAATTCATCATTGTTCCTCAATTGCTCTCCAATTAGCTTCTAAAATACGTTACAGTATGCATCTGCTATTAAGCAAAACATTCATCTGCCTGTAGAGCCTTGTTAGTTATCAGATTAAATGATGTTTCATTGAGTTGAATGATATTCACTACTATTTCAAACTTTGTAACAACTTTTGGCGTCTAAGACAAAAATCCTTACTTACTGATGCAAATATCTATGTTTTTTTGAGCTAAATCGGTATAATTTAGCTCAGTTTTTTCATTTCATCATTATTGTTTGAATTTTGACTTGTTGGGATGATTAACTGTTGCCACAAGTAATGTTTAACGACGACCTGCTCAACACTGACGAGTAACACCTCAGTCAATCTCATTCGCCTCATTCGTAAGACGCTGGATATATTAGTCATGAACCTGTTTGGATTTTTATCAAATAATATCGCTATCGACCTCGGTACTGCGAACACCCTAATCTTTATTCCTAATAAAGGCGTCGTGCTTGACGAGCCTACGGTGGTCGCGTTACGAAGCAATCGTACTCAGAACCCGACCGTCGCCGCTGTTGGTATCGATGCCAAGCAGATGCTAGGTCGTACGCCTGCGAACATCACAGCGATTCGCCCGTTAAAAGACGGTGTGATTGCTGATTTTGAAGTGACGCAAAAAATGCTTAAGCACTTTATCGCTAAAGTAAAAGCCAAGCGTTTTATGGCACAGCCTAACGTCGTGGTTTGTGTACCATGTAAGTCTACTCTAGTTGAGCGCAAGGCGATTCGTGAGGCAGTATCATCAGCAGGTGCAAGCAAAGTACTATTGCTAGAAGAGCCAATGGCTGCGGCTATCGGTGCTGGTATGCCAGTTCATGAAGCCAGTGGTTCTATGGTTGTGGATATCGGTGGTGGTACAACTGAGATTGCTGTTATCGCCCTGTCTGGTTGCGTATATGCTGAGTCGATTCGTATCGGTGGTGATATGTTTGATGAAGCGATCATCACTCATGTACGCCGTACGCATGGTTGTGTCATCGGTGAGACGACTGCTGAGCGTATCAAAAAAGAAGTCGGTTCTGCATTGAATGAAGACAGCCAACTAGAAGTAGAAGTTCGTGGTCGTAGCATGGCAGAAGGTGTGCCAAAGACCTTTACTGTCAATTCAGAAGAAGTGCAAAAAGCGTTGACTGATCCATTGAGCGGTATTGTTAGCGCTGTAAAAGTAGCACTTGAGCAGACTCCGCCAGAGCTATCATCAGATATCGCTGAGCGTGGCATTGTATTGACAGGTGGCGGCGCACTATTACGTGACTTAGACAAACTTATCTCACAAGAGACCGGTTTGCCAGTGACGGTAGCAGAAGATCCATTAACCTGCGTTAGCCGTGGTGGTGGTATCGCGCTTGATTTCATCAATAACAAAAGTTTAAACATGATTTTTGTTTAAGTCATCTTTATCCTTAATTGCTATATAGTCTTGGCAATATATGATGATGTATGTGAATGATGAAACTATAAGTATAGTCGGTTCAAGATAATTTGGATACAGAAAAGCCGAGCGAAAGTACTACAAGTATTAGGCTGAGCGTGACTGACACTGTATCCAATTTATAGAAAATTGACTATATATAAAATTAAAGGTAGCCGATTGTGCTACCTTTAATTGCATTCATTTGTGCTAGAACCCCATATCCTCGATAAACACTCATGCTGTAAATAAGTGCTATTGTTCATTTTAGAATCCTTAAATCAGACGACTTATGACTCCAAGTATTTTTGCGCGCCAGCCGTTATCACTTCGTAAGACTGTTATCGTATTGATAGCAGCCTTAATCTTGATGTGGTTTGATAGCAAAAACTCTGATTGGTTCAAGCCAGTACGTAGCACCAGTCATGCCGCCATGCAGCCAATCTATGAGCTGTCTCTATTACCAAGCTATGCCAAGCATTGGGCTGGTGGTAGTCTGCAATCAAAAGAAGCATTGCGTCGCGAAAACATGCAGCTAAAGTCGCAATTGATACACGCGCATGCCAAGCTACAACAGCAAGATTATATTTTGGCGCAGAACGCACGCCTGCAAGGTATCTTATCTACCACTAAGCCCGAGCAGTTCGATCTTAATTTGGCGCAAGTCATCGGCACAGATACCAACTTGCTCAGACAGATTGTCGTACTTAATAAAGGTGAGCAGGACGGTGTGCAAGTTGGGCAAACGGTCATCGATGAAGACGGTGTATTAGGACAGATTATCAATGTCTATCCGAATACTAGCCGTTTGTTGTTGATTACAGATGAGCAGCAGTCAGTTGCGGTTACTGTTAAGCGTACTGGTCAGCGCGCCATCGTTACAGGCCAAGGTATCCCATCTTCATTGAGTCTCAATTACGTCTTCAAAACATCGGATGTGCGGGTAGGTGATGAGCTAGTGTCGTCAGGATTGGGCGGACGTATTCCGGCAGGTTATCGAGTAGGGCGTATCGCGCATGTCAAAGACGAGCAAACCGATAACTTTAGAACGATCGAAGTTACTCCAGCAGCCAACTTTATCGACAATGCCTATGTTTTAATACTTCAAGACAAGCTGCTAAACGAGAACAATGCTGCTGCTATTGCTCCGTAGATAACGACGTAAGCCAAGGTATTGACGGCTAACTAGCTGGTTTATTAATGTTTTAAAGCTCTGTCCACTTATGGTATTCACCTTGCCAATATCCAATCGACAATATAACCGCAACCATCAAACACTCGCTAAGGTAAGTACCCATGTCGTATCCTGATTCTGAGAATGCCACGGTACTATTGATAGTTGTGATTGTTCTGAGTTTCATCGCTGCATCATCACTCAATGTCTATCCACTAAGCCCAAGCATGGCCACACTGCGTCCCATGGTCATGATCATGGTGCTGATCTATTGGTTATTGTTTCAGCCGCGCTATGTCGGTATTTTTACCGCATTTACAGTTGGGCTAATTGCTGATTTATTGATGGATACCCATTTAGGGCAGCAAGCGTTCGCCGCTGTTGTGGTTGCACTGGTTATCAAAATTACCAGTATCTATGTCAGACAGCTGAATACCGTTAGTGCGTGGCTGATTGCTAGTCTAGGGCTGATTGTCTTTCAGTTAAATCTATGGATACTACAGATGTTTATTCAAAACGTCTTTGTTGCTCAGTCTGCTTTGTCATTGTTTATGAGTATCATTAGCTGGCCACTCGTACTGTTTGCTTTACGCAAGTTTTCACGTTGATAAATTATCAGTTATCAAGATTACTTTGTTTAACAGCTTAGCTTGCTCTGTATACAATACTGTACAACCACACACATCATAAATTTATAAATGAAGAGAAGATTGATGGATATCGTTTTGGCGTCTGGCTCTCCGCGTCGTCGTGAGCTACTAGAAAGAGCGCAACTAGACTTTACTATCTTAAGTGTAGATATCGACGAGACGCCGTTAGATAATGAGTCGCCAACAGACTATATAGAACGCATGATTGCAACCAAAGCTGATGCCGCGATACAACAGTTAAGTGACACGTCTCAAGCAAATCACGAGAGCCCTACATCACCGTTTATTATTTTGACTTCTGATACCATCGGTGTACTGTCGGATGGTAAGACAGTATTGGTCAAACCCGTCGATCGCGAGCACGCATATAGTATGTGGCAGCGTATGTCTGATAACGTCCACGAAGTATGGACTGCCGTTCAAGCGACTCAAGTACAGCTATTGCCCAAAGTAGAACGAAGCCCCTCAGAACCTACACAGTGCTTGCAAATTATCAACCAACAGCGAATTACTGAGCGTACGGAAGTGACTTTTATACCTCTGACGACACAGATGATGAGCGACTATTGGGACAGTGGCGAACCCGCTGATAAAGCTGGTGGATATGGCATTCAAGGACTGGGTGCGGCGTGGGTCAGTCGTATCAACGGTAGCTACACCAATGTTGTTGGTCTGCCACTGGCACAAACACTGGCACTAATCAAAGACATGACAGAAGGCAGTATGGACACAGTCAACCCGTCATAATGGGATATGCACATAATGACACGGTAGGGTAATGGGCAAGAGCAAGTCGCATTTGTTACACTGTCAATCTAATAGGCGATGACCGTCTAATAAGAAAGCTGAGAGATAAGAGAAAAACTATGTCCGAAGAGCTGCTGATTAATATTAGTCCAATGGAATCCCGTGTTGCGGTTTTAGACAATGGTATTTTGGGCGAGATTTATATTGAACGACATCACAAACTGGGGTTGGTCGGCAATATCTATCTGGGGACGGTCGTACGCGTCCTTCCTGGTATGCAGGCAGCCTTCGTAGATATTGGTCAATCACGGACCGCATTTCTACATGTCAACGATATGCAGCGTGAACCACGACCCGTTGTAGAAAAAAACAAAGCGGCTAAGGCCACTAAGCACGAGATAAATGAGGACGATGCAACTACCAACGCTGCTGCTGATAGCTTGGCTGTGACACCGCCTGTTGTCAGTGCGCAAAGCACAGAAATAGTACCAGCGTCTAAAACATTGATTCAGCATCGCCTACATGAAAGTCAGCGTATTTTGGTACAGGTAACCAAAGATCAGTTAGGGAGCAAAGGTGCTCGTCTAACGACCAACATCTCACTACCATCACGTTATCTAGTATATTTACCATCGAGTGATCATATTGGTATATCGCAGCGTATCGATGGTGAAGAAGAGCGTAGCCGATTAAAGACCGAACTTAGTAGCCTAATGCAGACGGTCAATCTAAAAGGTGGACTGATTGCCCGTACCGCTGCTGAGCGTGTGCCTGTCGATAAGCTAGAAGAGGACATCTATTATCTATTGCAGCTATGGCGTACTATCTGTGCTCGTCGCCAAGAGATTAATCATCATCAGAGCTCAGAGCTGATCTATCAAGAACTGTCATTACCATTACGTTCTATCCGTGACTTGGTTCACGCTGATACCGAAAAAGTCATCATTGATAATACGCAGATTTATGAGCAAGTCAGATATTTTGCCAAAGAGTTTGTTCCATTCGTCTATGACCGAATCGTGCACTACACCGCTGAGCAGTCGCTATTTGATGTACACCGTGTTGAGGATGACTTACGTGATGCACTAAAGCGCCGTGTCGATCTCAAGTCTGGTGGTTATCTGATTATCGATCAGACCGAAGCTATGACCACGATCGATGTCAATACAGGTTCTTTTGTGGGTGGTCGCTCATTAGAGGATACGGTTTACAAGACTAATCTAGAAGCCACACATGCTATCGCTCGTCAACTGCGACTACGTAATCTAGGCGGCATTATCATTCTAGATTTTATCGATATGCTTGAGCAACAGCATAAAGATGACGTGCTTGAGAGCTTACAGGCGCAGCTTACCCAAGATTATGCAAAGACCAAGATTACGCAGGTTAGTGAGCTTGGCTTAGTAGAGATGACACGCAAACGCACTCGTGAATCACTGGGTCAGCAGCTTTGCGAGCCGTGCTCAACTTGTCAAGGACGCGGGTTTGTCAAAACCGCAGAGACCGTTTGCTTTGAGATTTTCCGTGAGATTATGCGCTGCGCCCGCACTTATAATTCTCCTAAAAAGTTCACAGTGGTGGCTCATGCGGCAGTCATTGACTTACTGCTTACAACAGAGTCAGACACAGTGGCCGATTTAGAGTATCTACTGGGTAGGGTGATTACTTTTGATGTAGAGAACCTATATACCCAAGAGCAGTATGATATTGTTTTAGATTAATATTATTCAAAACAAATGATAATTTTAGATGAAAATATTTGTTTGGTTAATGGCCAGTATAAGAAGGAGCATCTCTAATGATACTAGAGATTGCTCTTGCAATACCTAAAATACTATGTATAATATACACCACTGAATTATATATGCGCAGCTGAATAAAAAAAGCTGGCGCTATGACAGCTAGAGCATCGTTTCTAGCACTATTTCATTATGCCTTTGCTACTTTCCATTTAATAGGAGGGTTGGCGGGGCTTTAAACTATTTTGCTTTTGGCACGCTATAAGTTCGGATAAAGAACTCATTCTGGTTAAGAACAGAAGGCCGCTTTAAGTGAATATTTAACCAAACTGCTTTTGATCATGGTCTTGCGACGCAAGAATGACAAAGGCACATATTAGGAGCTTGCTGGCATGGCTAACCAGAGAATCCGTATCCGTCTTAAGTCTTTTGATCATCGTCTGATTGATCAATCTGCACAAGAGATTGTTGATACTGCAAAGCGCACCGGTGCGCAAGTTTGTGGTCCTGTACCGTTGCCGACTCGCATTGAGCGCTTCAACGTTCTAACCTCACCACACGTTAACAAAGACGCTCGTGACCAGTACGAAATCCGTACTCATAAGCGTATGGTTGATATCGTTCAGCCAACTGACAAAACTGTGGATGCGCTAATGAAATTAGATTTAGCGGCGGGTGTTGACGTTCAAATTGCTTTGGGTTAATGCACATTAAACACCCAACCCATTAATATAAGATATAAAGAGGTCTAAAATGGCGATCGGTTTAGTCGGTAAAAAGTGCGGCATGACCCGTGTCTTCACTGAAACAGGCGCATCTATCCCTGTAACAGTTGTTGAGGTCGATGCAAACCGCATTACTCAAGTAAAAAATACTGATGTAGATGGTTATCAAGCCATCCAAATTACCACAGGTACTCGTCGTGACAGCCGCGTAACAGCTGCACAAAAGGGTCACTTCGCTAAAGCTGGTGTTAAAGCTGGCCGTGGTGTTTGGGAATTCCGTGCCAACGAAAGCGATCTTGAAGGTCGTGAGATTGGCGGCGAGATTCTAGCTGACTTGTTCGAACAAGGTCAGATGGTTGATGTGACAGGACAGAGCAAAGGTAAAGGTTTCCAAGGCCCTGTTAAGCGTCACAACTTTAGTATGCAAGATGCTACTCATGGTAACTCAGTGTCTCATCGTGCGCATGGTTCAACTGGTCAAAACCAGTCACCAGGTAAAGTATTCAAAGGCAAGAAGATGGCGGGTCAGATGGGTAACAAACGTGTTACCGTTCAGGGCCTAGAAGTGATTTCGGTTGATGCCGAAAAAGGGTTACTTGTCATCAAGGGTGCTATCCCAGGTGCCACCGGTGGCGATGTTATCGTACGTCCGTCAGTCAAAGCCTAAGCAAGGGGATTAACGTGGATTTAAAAACAGTTACAGGTGCGGCGGTTGAGCTTTCTGATACGGCATTTGGTCGTGAATTCAACGAAGCACTAGTGCATCAAGTCGTCACCGCTTATTTAGCTGGTGCTCGCCAAGGTACACGCGCACAAAAAACACGTGCCGAAGTTTCTGGCGGTGGTATTAAGCCATGGCGCCAAAAAGGTACTGGTCGCGCTCGTGCGGGTTCTATTCGTAGCCCAATCTGGCGTTCAGGTGGTCGTGCATTCGCTGCAAAACCACAAGATTGGTCACAGAAAGTAAACCGTAAAATGTATCGCGGTGCGATGCAGTGCATCCTAGCAGAATTGATTCGTCAAGAGCGTCTGATTTTGGTAGAAGAGTTGAGCGTTTCTGGGCCGAAAACCAAAGAACTGATTGCTAAGTTAAACGATTTGAATGCACCTCGTGCACTAATCGTTACTAAAGAAGTTGATGAAAACTTATACTTAGCTGCTCGCAACATTCCACACGTCAATGTACTTGGTACAAATGAAGTGGACCCAGTGAGCTTGATCGCATTTGATAAAGTGATCATGTCAGTTGAAGCTGCGAAACAATTTGAGGAAGCACTAGCATGAATAACGCAAGACTTTATCAGGTCTTAAGAGGGCCTGTATTCTCAGAAAAATCTCAAATGCTTGGCGACTCACTTGGTGTGCAGGTATTTAAAATTGATTCTAATGCTACTAAGCTTGAAGTCAAGAAAGCAGTTGAGTTGATGTTTGAAGGTGTTGAAGTTACTAAAGTAAACACTTTGAATGTTAAAGGTAAGACAAAGCGTTTTGGTAAAAGCATTGGCCGTCGTAACGACTACAAAAAAGCCTATGTTACCTTAAAAGCTGGTCAAGATGTACAAATGGCTGATGCTGGTGAAGAAGTAGCGAATACTACTGATTCTACTAGTGAAACAGCGAATAACGAATAAGGATTACACTCATGCCTATCGTAAGAGCAAAGCCAACATCACCAGGCCGTCGTTTTGTTGAAAAAGTAGTGCATCCACACCTGTACAAAGGTCGTCCGTTTGCAGCACTTCTAGAATCAAAAAGCAAGTCAGGTGGTCGTAACAATAATGGCCGCATTACTACTCGTCACATTGGCGGTGGTCATAAGCAACATTATCGCATTATCGATTTCAAACGTACTAAAGACAATATCCCAGCAACGGTAGAGCGTATTGAATACGATCCTAACCGTACTGCTCATATTGCTCTACTTAAGTATGCTGATGGCGAACGTCGTTACATTATCGCTGCTAAGAAACAAGTAGTTGGTGATACAGTAATGTCAGGCGAGACTTCTCCAATTCGTCCAGGTAACTGCTTACCGCTAAAAAACATCCCATTGGGTACTGTGATTCACAATATCGAACTTAAAATCGGTAAAGGTGCACAGATGGCTCGTTCTGCGGGTGCTAGCGTTCAGTTACTAGGTCGTGACGGTGTTTATGCTATTCTACGTATGCGTTCTGGCGAAACTCGCCGTGTACACGTAAATTGCCGCGCTGTTATTGGTGAAGTTTCTAACACTGAAAACAACTTGAAATCACTTGGTAAAGCCGGTGCTTCACGTTGGCGTGGTGTTCGTCCTTCTGTTCGTGGTGTCGCTATGAACCCGGTTGATCACCCACACGGTGGTGGTGAAGGTCGTAACAAAGGTCGCCATCCAACCAGCCCTTGGGGTCAGAAGTCTAAAGGACTTAAAACGCGTCACAATAAGCGTACTGACAACATGATCATCCGCCGTCGCGCCAAGAAGAAATAAAGGAAGAATTTCATGCCTCGTTCATTGAAAAAAGGTCCATTCATAGACGCGCACTTGTTTGCTAAAGTTGAGAATGCATTAGACACCAACTCACGCAAGCCAATTAAGACTTGGTCGCGCCGCTCGATGATTCTGCCACAAATGGTTGGCCTAACTTTATCTGTTCACAACGGCCGTACTCATGTACCGGTTATCGTGAGCGAGCAGATGGTTGGTCATAAACTAGGTGAATTTGCCCCGACTCGTACGTATCGTGGTCACGGCATTGACAAAAAAGCTAAGAGATAAGGTGCTTACCATGGAAGTAACTGCAAAATTACGCGGTGCCGCCATATCGGCACAAAAAGTTAGACTCGTTGCTGATGAAGTTCGTGGCAAATCTATTGAGCGTGCTTTGGATATCCTAACGTATAGCAATAAAAAAGGCGCTGTGTTTGTTAAGAAATGCCTTAACTCAGCCATCGCCAATGCCGAACATAATCACGGCTTAGATATTGACGACCTAAAAGTCGCTACTATCTATGTTGATGAAGGCATTACGCTAAAACGTATCCTACCACGTGCCAAAGGCCGTGCTGATCGTATCAGCAAGCGTACTTGTCACATCACTATAAAGGTAGGAGAATAAGTTATGGGTCAAAAAGTACATCCAATCGGAATTCGTCTTGGTGTTGTAAAAAAGCATAACGCAAACTGGTATGCTAACCCTAAACAATACTCAGAATACCTAATCAACGACATTCAAGTTCGTGAATATCTACGCAAAAAGCTAGATAACGCTATGATCAGCAACATCATGATCGAGCGTCCTACTGGCGCTGCTAAGATTACCATCGCCACTGCGCGTCCTGGTATTGTTATCGGTAAGAAAGGCGAAGATATCGAAAGACTTCAAAAAGAATTGACCAAAATTATGGGCGTACCTGCTCAGGTCAACATTGAAGAAATCACGTCACCTGACCTTGATGCACGTTTGGTAGCAGACGGCATCGGTAGCCAGCTTGAGCGTCGTGTTATGTTCCGTCGTGCGATGAAACGCGCAGTACAGAACAGCATGCGTTCTGGTGCTAAAGGTATCAAGGTTGAGCTGTCTGGCCGTCTAGGCGGTGCTGAGATTGCTCGTAGTGAATGGTACCGTGAAGGTCGTGTGCCATTGCATACACTCCGTGCTGATATTGACTACTCGTCAATTCGTGCAGAGACAACTTACGGCACCATCGGTGTTAAAGTTTGGATTTTCCGTGGCGAAATCCTTGACGGTATGAACAGTGTATATAATCCCGTCAAAGAAGAGCAGACTCGTGCGCCAAAACGCCGTGGTCGTGGAAACCGTCGAAACTCAGACAGAGGTTAAACTATGTTACAGCCAAAACGTACCAAGTTTCGTAAAATGCACAAAGGTCGTAACACTGGGCTAGCTCATCGTGGAAGCACCGTTGCATTCGGACAAATTGGTCTAAAATCATTGACGCGTGGTCGTATGACAGCTCGTCAAATCGAAGCAGCACGTCGTACCATCACTCGTAAAATTAAGCGTGGCGGTAAGATTTGGATTCGTGTATTCCCAGACAAGCCTATTACCAACAAACCATTAGAAGTACGTATGGGTAAAGGTAAAGGTCCAGTCGAGTATTGGGTATGCGAAATCAAGCCTGGTAAAGTGCTATATGAAATTGAAGGGGTGCCAGAAGAGCTTGCACGTGAAGCTTTCACGCTTGCTGCAGCAAAACTGCCCTTTAAAACTACCATTGTTAAGCGGACGATAATGTAATGAAGATCAGTGAATTACGTGATAAATCATTAGAAGAACTGACCCAGTTACTTGATGAAAAGCAACTTGATGCTTTCCGTATTCGTATGGCTAAAGCAACTGGTCAGTTGGGTAATACCCATGAAGTCAGAGGCAATCGTCGCACGATTGCTCAGCTTCAGACTTTGATCAACGAGAAACAACGAGGCGACTCATGAGCGATAACAATCAAACAGCTAATGCTAGCGTATTGACAGGACGAGTTGTCAGCGACAAGATGGACAAGTCCATCACAGTTTTGATTGAGCGTCTGGTTCGTCATCCTTTGTATGGCAAACAGCTTCGTCGTTCTACTAAAATCAAAGCACATGATGAGAACAACGTTTGCCAACAAGGCGACCTTGTCCGTATCAAAGAAACGCGTCCAATCTCAAAAACTAAGTCTTGGACTTTAGTTGATGTGGTTGAAAAAGTAGAAAAAATCTAAGTAAATTGCATTAAAAGCCAGAAGCTGTTAAAATAGCCGCCTTTTTAAGGATGCTGATTGCGCCGAGCGTATATCACTCACATTAAGAGTAAGTCGCGGTTATTTATATTAAAATGCCGTCCTACTCATTCTGTGCTAGCGGCAGCAACTGGTTTTTATTGCTCATACGTGTGGAGTAACGCTATGATTCAGGTTGAGTCAATGCTGGAAGTTGCAGACAATAGCGGTGCAAGGCGAGTTCAGTGCATTAAAGTACTGGGTGGTTCTCATCGTCGTTATGCATCAGTTGGCGACATTATTAAAGTAACGGTTAAAGAAGCCATTCCTCGTGGTCGTGTTAAAAAAGGCGACGTGATGAATGCAGTAGTTGTACGTACCAAAAAAGGCGTTCGTCGTCCAGATGGTTCTGTGTTACGTTTTGATGACAATGCTGCGGTATTGTTGAACCAAAACAAAGCGCCGATTGCAACTCGTATTTTTGGACCGGTAACTCGTGAACTACGTGGTGATCAGTTTATGAAAATTGTATCACTAGCACCAGAAGTATTGTGAGGTAATCCATGTCAAAATTACGTAAAGGCGATACAGTTATCGTGATTGCTGGGAAAGACAAAGGCAAGCAAGGTACTGTACAAGCTGTAAAAAACGATCGTATTAAAGTTGAAGGCATTAATATTGTTACTAAACATCAGAAGCCAAATCAGGCAACTGGCGTTGAAGGTGGCATTCTTAAGCAAGAAGCTTTTCTGCATATCTCAAATGTCGCAATCTTAAATGCGCAAACCCAAAAAGCAGACCGTATTACTTATCAGTTTGGCGAAGACGGCAAGAAACAACGCGTCTATCGTTCAAGCGGTGAAGTAGTGGCGACTGCGTAAGACACTAAGGGTGTAATGGTAATGGCAAGATTAAAATCTTTATATAACGATGAACTAAAGCAGCAAATCAAAGAAGAGCTTGGTTTGGCAAATGTGATGCAAGTGCCTAAAATCACTAAAATCACACTTAACATGGGTGTAGGCGGCGCGTCTCAAGACAAGAAATTGTTGGAAGGTGCTGTAGCTGATATGACCGCGATTGCTGGTCAAAAACCTGTTGTCACCAAAGCGCGTAAATCAGTTGCTGGCTTTAAGATTCGTGAAGAATGGCCAATTGGCTGTAAAGTAACGCTACGCGGTGAGCAAATGTACGAATTTTTAGATCGTCTCGTTGCCATTGCAATTCCTCGTATTCGTGATTTCCGCGGTTTTTCACCTAAAGCCTTTGACGGACGTGGTAACTACTCATTGGGTATCAAAGAACAAATCGTATTCCCAGAAGTAGATTTTGACAAGATTGATCGTATCCGTGGTATGGATGTGACAATCACCACGTCAGCTCAATCTGATGAAGAAGGTCGTGCGTTGCTTAAAGCATTCGGCTTCCCATTTAAATAAGGTAAAGACGTTATGGCAAAGAAGAGCATGATTAACCGCGAATTAAAGCGCGAAAAAATGGTTGCTAAATATGCTGAAAAGCGTATCAAGCTAAAAGAAACTATCAGTGATATGACTGCAAGTGACGAAACTCGTATGGAAGCGATGTTAGAGCTACAAGCTCTTCCACGTAACTCATCACCAGTACGTCTGCGTAATCGTTGTGCTATCACCGGTCGTCCTCACGGTTACTTCCGCAAGTTTGGCTTGTCACGCAATATGCTGCGTGAGCGTGTCATGCAAGGCGATGTGCCTGGTGTTCGTAAAGCAAGCTGGTAAGGAGTAACTATATGAGTATGCAAGATACCGTTGGGGATATGCTAACCCGTATCCGTAACGCACAAATGGCTAACAAAGTATCGGTAGCAATGCCGAGCTCTAAATTACGTAAATCAATTGCTGATTTACTAGTTAGCGAAGGTTATGTGGCTAGCGCTGTTGTTGCTGAAGAAGAAAACAACAAAGCAACCCTTACTATTGAATTGAAATATTTCGAAGGCCGTGCTGTCATCGAGACTATCCAACGTTATAGCCGTCCTGGTTTACGCCAGTTCCGCGGTAAAGACGCTATCCCTACTGTTAAGCAAGGTATGGGTGTTGCTATCGTATCTACTAGCCAAGGTATCATGAGCGATCGTGCTGCACGCGCTGCTGGTATCGGTGGTGAAATCGTCGCATTTGTAGCGTAAGCTATACGACGATGAAGTCTATTTGATGGTTGTTAGGCTTCTATTGTTTGAGTAATATTAAATTATTTCGAATTGATAGATGTCTAACACAGTCAACTATGCTAAACTAACACGCTTTTTAGCCTGTTAGTTTTTTCGCTAATATAAAGAAGTTAAATTTTTTAAGGAATATTCCTATGTCTCGTGTGGCTAAAGCCCCAGTGACGCTGCCAAACGGCGTAAGCGTTACTTTGAACGATCGGCAGGTCGAAGTTAAAGGCAAGAACGGTTCTATGTCTTTACGCCTGCATGAATTGGTCGAGCTGAAACAGGAAGATGATGCTATCATTTTCTCACCTACAGTCGATTCAAAAGAAGCTATGATGCACACTGGCACCATGCGCGCTCTTGTTAACAACTATGTTACTGGCGTGAACGAAGGCTTTGAAAGACGTCTTCAGTTAATTGGTGTTGGTTATCGCGCGCAAGTTACTGGTAACAAGGTAACCTTGAACGTTGGTTATTCTCATCCAGTAGAGTATACGTTACCTGAAGGTGTATCAGCTGAAACGCCAACGCAAACTGAAATTGTTTTGAAATCAAACAATAAACAGCAGCTTGGTCAAGCAGCCGCCAACATCCGTGGTTTCCGCCCACCTGAGCCTTACAAAGGTAAAGGTATTCGTTATAGTGACGAGCATGTGATTCGCAAAGAAGCTAAGAAAAAATAAGGTGAGTTGAAATGTTTGATAAAAAAGCAGCTCGTCTGCGTCGAGCTAAGAAAACACGCGCGCATATCCGTTTCTTAGGCGTTCATCGCTTAACGGTTAACCGCACGTCAAAACATATTTATGCCCAGATTATCTCTCCAAATGGTGGTGAAGTGATTGCTCAGGCATCTACCTTAGACAGCAGCTTGCGTTCAGGCGCGACTGGTAATGCTGATTCAGCAACGTCTGTAGGCCAAATGATCGCAGAACGCGCAAAAGCAGCTGGCATTACTAAAGTTGCCTTTGACCGTAGTGGTTTCAAATATCATGGTCGAGTTAAAGCTTTAGCAGAAGCTGCTCGCGAAAACGGATTGGAGTTTTAATCATGGCTAGAAATGATAAAAATGATAAAAATGAACAGACTGACGGTCTAGTAGAACGCTTAGTTACCGTTGATCGCGTAGCGAAAGTTGTTAAAGGTGGTCGTATTTTCTCTTTCACTGCATTGACTGTAGTGGGCGATGGCAATGGTCGTGTAGGTTTTGGTCGCGGTAAAGCACGTGAAGTGCCAGCTGCTATCCAAAAAGCACTAGAAGCTGCCAAACGTAATATGATTACTGTTGAGCTAAATGATGCAACTTTGCATCATCCAATCAAAGCACGTCATGGTGCTAGTAAAGTCTATATGCAACCTGCATCTGAAGGTACTGGCGTAATCGCTGGTGGCGCAATGCGTGCTGTATTAGAAGTTGCTGGTGTCAAAGATGTTTTGACTAAATGTTATGGTTCTACCAATACTGCTAACGTTGTTCGCGCAACGTTTAACGGTTTACGTGATATGTCAACTCCAGAGAAGATGGCAGCTAAACGTGGTAAATCTGTAGACGAAATCTTGGGTTAACTTAGACTAGGTGAGTTACGATGAAAAAAATGAAAGTCACTCAATTTAAATCGGGTGCCCATCGCCTAAAGAGCCACAAAGCGAGCTTGAAAGGATTGGGTTTACGCCGTATTAATCATACTGTAGTAGTAGAAGATACTCCTTCGACTCGTGGTATGGTCAATCGCGTTAACTACATGGTAAAAGTGGAGGAAGCGTAATGGGTCTTAGATTAAATGAATTATCACCAGGTGTTGGCGCAAAGAAAACTGCCCAACGTCGTGGTCGTGGTATCGGTTCAGGTCTTGGTAAGACTGGTGGTCGTGGTGTAAAAGGTCAGAAATCTCGTTCAGGTTCTAGCATTCGCTCAGGATTTGAAGGTGGTCAGATGCCTTTATATCGTCGTCTACCAAAATTTGGTTTTACCAGTAAACTGGCTATGAAGACTGCTGAAGTACGTCTTTCTGAACTGAATAAAATTGAAGGCGATGTAGTTAGCCTTGAAACACTTAAAGCTGCTAACCTTATCCGTCACGATATGAAACGTGCTCGTGTAATGCTATCAGGCGAAGTCACTAAAGCTTATACTTTCAAAGGTATTAAAGTGACTAAAGGTGCTAAGCAAGCTATCGAAGCTGCTGGTGGTAGCATCGAGGAGTAGTAACGTGTCAAAACAATCAATGTCATCGGCTGGTATACCGCTTAATCCATTCGCATTTATACGTAAGTATGATGAGCTATGGACGCGTTTATTATTTTTAATCGGCGCATTGATTGTTTATCGTTTAGGGTCACATATTCCAGTTCCGGGTATCAACCCAGTTAACTTGGCTGATCTGTTTTCGCGCAACGAAAACACCATTCTGAGCATGTTTAATATGTTCTCAGGTGGTGCGCTAGAGCGTATGTCTATCATGGCACTTGGCATTATGCCATATATCTCAGCATCGATTATCGTACAGATGATGTCTGCAGTATTGCCATCGCTTGAAGCCCTCAAAAAAGAAGGTGAAGCGGGACGACGCAAGCTAAACAAGTATACCCGTCAGGGAACGCTTGCTTTAGCTCTAGTACAGTCATTAGGAATGTGTGCCGGCTTAATCAGCCAAAACCTTACTTTATCTACTGGTCTTACCTTTTATATTCCAGCTGTCACTTCTTTAGTAGCAGGCGCAATGTTCTTAATGTGGCTTGGTGAGCAGATTACAGAACGCGGCGTAGGTAATGGTATTTCAATGCTCATTTTCGCGAGTATTGTGGCTGGTACGCCAGGTATGATTTCGCAGTCTATTGAACAGGTCAATCAAGGTCAGATGAACTTGATTGTGCTATTTATTTTTGTACTGTTAGGTATCGCGGTTACTGCGGGTATCGTTTATATTGAACGTGCTCAACGCCGTGTTCCTGTGAACTATGCACAAAAACAGCAACAAGGTCGCAAAATTTATGCTCAGCAGCAATCACATTTGCCGCTTAAGCTAAATATGGCAGGGGTTATCCCAGCTATTTTTGCCAGTTCTTTGTTATTGTTTCCTGCAAGTTTAGGGCAGTGGGTTGGTCAATCGACTGATCCTACCTTTGTACAGAAAATACTTCAAAATATGGCATTGGTGTTGTCCCCAGGACAGCCGCTATACTTAGTACTGTTTGGCGCAATGATTATTTTCTTCTGTTATTTTTATACGGCATTGGTATTTAGTCCGCGTGAAGTAGCAGAGAACCTTAAACGTAGTGGTGCGTATATTCCAGGTATTCGCCCAGGACAACAAACTCAGCGTTACCTCGATCATGTATTAAACCGACTGACCTTTATTGGCGCGATGTATATGACGGTTATTTGTTTAATGCCAATGGTCGTCCAGTCATCGTTTGGTGTGCCGTTTCAACTCGGTGGTACGTCTTTACTGATTATGGTGGTTGTGGTAATGGACTTCATCTCGCAGATTCAAGCGCATTTGATGACCCATCAATATCATGATCAGACGTTAATTCAATCGCCCACTCAACCTTAAATGAGCGGTACGATATTTCAAGGAGCATGCTATGAAAGTTCAAGCATCAGTTAAAAAGATTTGTGGTAGCTGTAAAGTTGTGCGCCGTAAAGGCCGTGTACATATTATTTGTACAGCAGAACCTCGCCACAAGCAACGTCAAGGTTAATAATTAGTATCAGAAAACATCTAGTTTTCGCTGCTAATTAAATTAATACTTGAAAAATAACGGCGGATGCGATATCATCCGCCACTTGCCGTGTTTATACAAAATCTTTTATAATAGAATCGATGAGCAGACTTATAGTCAAAACATCGATAATGACTATAAAAGCTCTAGTATTAACAGCAACAAATCTGAAGAGTAAAGCCTTATCGCTAGATAACGCTTATTTTTCTTTAATGGAGAGAAATCAATGGCTCGTATTGCCGGCGTAAACATTCCGGATAATAAGCATGCTGTTATTTCACTAACTTACATCTTTGGTGTAGGTCGTACCACTGCTGAGAAAATCTTAGAAGCAGTTGGCATCGCCCCTACTACTAAAGTCAGTCAGTTAGATGATACACAGTTAGATGCTATCCGTGCACAAGTTGCAAACTACATGACTGAAGGTGACCTTCGTCGTGAAGTTTCAATGAACATCAAGCGTTTAGTTGATCTTGGTTGTTACCGTGGCATCCGTCATCGTCGTAACCTACCAGTTAGAGGTCAGAACACCAAGAACAACGCTCGTACTCGTAAGGGTCCGACACGCCCTCTCAAAAGATAATTAACTTAGGAAGCTAAAAGATGGCAAAAGACACTCGCAGTCGCAAAAAGGTGGCTCGTCGTTCAGTATCGGAGGGCATTGCCCATATCCATGCGTCTTTTAATAACACCATTGTTACGATTACCGATCGTCAAGGTAATGCATTGGCTTGGGCCACTTCAGGTGGACAAGGCTTCCGTGGTTCACGTAAATCTACACCATTTGCAGCTCAGGTTGCAGCTGAAGTCGCTGGTAAAGCGGCCCAAGAATATGGTGTTAAGAATATCGATGTTTTGGTCAAAGGACCAGGACCGGGTCGTGAGTCTGCGGTAAGAGCACTAGGTGCATTGGGTTATAAAGTTAACAGCATCTCTGATGTAACCCCAATCCCACACAATGGTTGCCGTGCGCCGAAAAAGCGCCGCGTCTAATATTAAAGACGAAGCTTTTTATACTAAAAGCTTATAGGAGACATAACAATGGCCCGCTATATTGGACCAAAACTGAAATTATCACGTCGTGAAGGTACGGATTTAGGCCTTAAGTCTGGCGTTAAACCGTATGACGTAAAAACGAAGAAAGCTGGTCGTCCACCAGGTCAGCATGGCGTAAGCCGTAACAAGACCTCAGAATATGCTCTACAGTTGCGTGAAAAGCAAAAAGTTAAGCGTATTTATGGTGTACTAGAGCGTCAATTCGCGAACTACTATAAAGAAGCTGCTCGTAAGCGTGGCGCTACTGGTGAAAACCTACTAGCAATGCTTGAGAGCCGTCTAGATAACGTTGTATATCGCATGGGCTTTGGCTCAACTCGCGCAGAAGCACGTCAGCTAGTCAGTCATCGTACTGTTATGGTAAAAAAAGCTGGCCGTGATGAGTTTGTTCGTGTGAACATTCCTTCAATTCAGCTTCAAGATGGTGATGTCATCGCTATCCAAGAGAAATCTCGCGAACAGCTACGTATTAAAAACGCTATCGAATTAGCGACACAACGTGGTATTCCAGAATGGCTTGATGTTGACCACAGCAAACTACAAGGCACGTTTAAACATGCGCCTGATCGTATTGATCTACCTGCTGAAATCAACGAAAGCTTGATCGTTGAGCTATACTCTAAGTAATGACGTAATGCTCAATGTTATGAAAATGGCATTGAGCAATTAACGTTAATTAAACCAGTTTAATAAATCGAGGTGACATCATGATGCTAAATGCAACTGAGTTTCTAACGCCGAATGCCATTAATGTGGATACGGTTAACGAAACGATTGCGAAAGTCACGCTCGAACCGTTAGAACGCGGCTTTGGGCATACCCTAGGTAATGCTCTGCGTCGCATCTTGTTATCTTCATTACCTGGTGCTGCAGTCATTGAAGCTGAGATTGATGGTGTTGACCATGAATACTCAACGCTTGAAGGCCTGCAAGAAGACGTACTTGATTTGCTTTTGAACTTAAAAGGCTTAGCAATTACGCTTCATGACCAAAATGAAGTATTTTTGACCTTGGATAAACAAGGTCCAGGCACTATTACTGCTGCAGACATCGCGTTGCCGCACAATGTTGACATCATCAATCCAGAATTGGTCTTGGGTACATTGAGCGACCGTGGTCATCTTAAGATGCGTTTGCGTGTAGTGATGGGTCGTGGATATGAGCCAGCAAACCAGCGCCGTGAAGATGGTGATACTAAAGCAATTGGACGCTTAAAGCTTGATGCAAGTTTTAGTCCTGTGCTTCGTGTTGCTTATCAGGTTGAGAACGCTCGTGTAGAGCAGCGTACTGATCTTGATCGTCTTATCATTGAGCTTGAAACTAATGGCACTATAGATCCAGAAGAAGCAATTCGTAAAGCAGCCACTATTTTACAACAACAGATTTCTATCTTTGTTGACCTAGAAGCTGAAGAAGCGCCTGAGCCTGTGAAAGAGAAAGAAGAGGTTGATCCGGTGCTATTACGCCCTGTGGACGATCTTGAACTAACGGTTCGCTCAGCCAACTGCTTGAAAGCTGAAAACATTTACTATATCGGTGATTTGGTACAGCGTTCAGAGACTGAACTTCTAAAAACCCCAAATCTTGGTAAGAAATCATTGACAGAAATCAAGGACGTATTAGCGTCTAAAGATTTAGAGCTCGGTATGCGCCTAGATAACTGGCCACCAGCTGATTTACGTGTTGATGATCGCTTTTCTTATCGTAGCCGTTAAACTTTAAGGATTTTTGACTATGCGCCATCGTAAGAGTGGAGTCAAGCTGGGTCGTACCGGCAGTCATCGTAAGGCAATGTTTCAGAACATGACTAACTCATTATTTGAGCATGAACTGATTAAAACAACTTTACCAAAAGCTAAAGAACTACGTCGCGTTGCCGAGCCATTGATCACTATGGCTAAAGAAGACAGCGTTGCTAACCGTCGTTTAGCATTCAGCCGTATGCGTAGCAAAGCTATGGTAGGCAAATTATTTGGCACGTTAGGTCCTCGTTACCAGACGCGTCCAGGTGGTTATTTGCGTATCGTAAAATGCGGTTACCGTGATGGTGACAATGCGCCAATGGCTTATGTAGAATTGGTTGATCGCGACTAGTTTTGCACCTAAGACATATTCCATAAAAAAGCTCCAATGCAATTGGAGCTTTTTTTTGTCTTAAATTTGACTAAATATACTATTAGTTGTTTAAAGCAATAATTAGCTGCTTAGAGTAATAACGAATCGACATTGGCCGCACCTTGCCTGATAACTTCAGGAACGCTGCTAGTCATATCTACGATAGTAGTAAGCTTGGTCGTCTTTATACCTGCATTGATCAGTCCATCGATTTGATTGCCTAGCAAATCTTCAATCTCAAATGGGTCATCCAAAATATCGTCTCGATTAGGCAAAATCAGTGAGCTGGTTAAAATAGGTTCATCCATCGCTTCTAATAATGCTTGAGCAATGGGGTTACTAGGTACACGGATACCAATGGTTTTTTTCTTTGCATGCGCCAGTTTTTTCGGTACGTCTTTGGTGGCAGTAAGAATAAAAGTAATTGGGGCAGGGGTATGGGCTTTCAGCTGTTTAAATTGTACATTATCAACTGTTGCATAGTTGGCAATTTCGCTCAAGTCGCGGCATAGCAAGGTAAATTGATGCTTATCATCGAGTTCACGGATTTGCTTAAGCTTCGTTAGAGCATCCTTTGCTCCTAAACGGCAACCAAAAGCATAACTGGTATCAGTTGGGTAAATAATTAATTGATCTCTGCGCAATAGGTCAGCGGCTTGCTCAATGAGACGTGGCTGCGGATTATCGGGATGAATATAGAAGACTTCCATAGTGGTTCCTTATTTTATAATTATTGGTTTTTAATTGAGACAAATTTTTCATTAGTTAGATATGGTTCAATCACTGGATATATTAGAAGAACTATTCTAGAACTAAAGCAGATCGATATCTTTAAAATACCACTTCAGTTATCAGTATAGCTCAAAGTAGATATAAGTTTAGTGGTAAGGCGTTACCAACCGTAGAAAATCGTTAATAAGTAGGGAAGCTTAGTAATTTAAACTAAGCGCTGGTTTCAGATGAAGAGGTGCAAGCGCTAAGTAACGCAGTCAGCAAAGTCTTAGCGTCACGCGGCAGAGTATGAGGTTTGGCTATGTAGCTTTGGACTTGCTGATAGACATCAATAGCAAAGGTGCTACTACTGGTGTCGAAGTCGGCAAACAAGTTATCTTGGGAGATTTGGAAATTTCGTCCACACGCCAAGGTGAATAAACACTCTAATGCTTGAGGTTTGATTTCTACACGCTCAAATGCCTGCTGCTGAGCCGCTGAGCGTCCATCTGGCGCATACCAGTAGCCAAAGTCAGATAGTTGTCTACGAGCGTCACCAGCTACGCACCAATGACTGATTTCATGCAGAGCACTAGCAAAAAAGCCATGAGCGAATTCAATTCTGGCAGGCTTATCATTTTGAGCTGGAAAATATTCGGGTTCATCATTGCTACGAACCAATATAACTTGCTGATCAGCGAATAAAGTATTAAATAACTGTATGAGCCAATCGGTAGCTAATCGTTCGCTATCAACTATCGATTCTGCTGAGTAGGTATTGTCAGATTGAGTACTATACAGCCTTTGCCACTGACTTCTGCATTCGTTTAAATACTCATCTTTATCAAGATTCAGTTTGTTGTTGGCTGAATTTTCAGTATGACTCCCTAACTGAGTAAGCTGTTGCAGCAACGAACTTGCTTCAGTAGGAGAAAGTAAATCAGAAAAATTCATTTTATTATCGGATAGATTCATAGAGAAGACATTGACTTAATAAATACTAAAGACAAAAAACTTTAGGTAAAAAGGTAAGTAATAAAAGAGCTTAAACAAATTTACTATCAAAAAATCTTAACATACTAGCGCTAGCAGAATATGGCACTTTCCGTTAGTATGGCAGGCAATATTATACACCGTTTTTATGAATGAGGCCGCGCATGTCAAGCACTCCAGAAACTAAACCGTCAGCATCTCACGCTGACAACAAAAAAGTGCCTGTATCTACTGGCATGCCTGAGCACATCTCCTTAGATAAATGGGCAGATACTGGTTATGAATGGTCAGGAGAGGTCAAACCAAGCTCGTTTGATCGTCTTGCTACTACTTTGAGTACTGAACATGAGCAGTCAGATATACAGCTCAACGCTAACTTATATCGTCGTAACAACGTCTTGCATCTAGCATTTACTTTGACAGGTGATGTTTGGCTAACTTGTCAGCGCTGTTTACAACCAATCGCGATAGACTTGTCTGATGATTATGACATCGCGCTACTCGAAAACGACAGTCAGGTTCGTTTAGTTAAAGATGAACAAGATTATTTATTACTGGATGAAATCGTTACCGAGCAATCTCCAGAGCGTCTGTTACCATTTAAGAAATTGGTAGAAGACGAAATCTTGCTCAAAACACCAATGGCACCAAAGCATGACGATTGTGAAATGTCTGTTGAGCAGTTTGGTGAAATACCAGAAGAAGAGGAAGGTGAAAATCCTTTCGCTGCTTTAGCCTCGCTAAAAGGCAAACTATAAGCGTCAAAATTATCTACTCAATGCATTTAAAAAGCCTTTTATCAGCTTTGTACAGAAGAGTGCAAGGCAGGGCTTTATTAATTTAATAAACATGCGTATAATGTCCGGTTTATTGCATTCGAGCAACCTGTTGCTTGCTGATAGAAACTGACTGGGTAAATTTTTTATAAAATTCAGCCTTGGTCAGTGCTTTATGTGAGTGGCAATCTATTTAACTAATGATGCTTAAGACTTAGGTTGTTGTGATTATATAGCCTCTGTCAGTATCGACTTAAGCTGAATTTCAAGCTTATCCCTTTTAAGTATAGGAGCTATATCATGGCTGTTCAAAAAAGTCGTAAAAGCCGTTCTCGTCGTGACATGCGCCGTTCACATCACCGTATGGAAATTGCTGAACTAAGCGTAGATGCTACTACTGGTGAAAAACATCGTCGTCATCACATGACTAAAGATGGTTTCTACCGTGGTCGTCAACTGTTCAAAGTCAGCCAAGACGCCTAAGACATTGGCTCTACGATAGCTTAGGCGAAGATAGTAATAGTACTGGTGACTATTATTGTTTTTGCCTAGTTATTATTAGTCAATAAGCTTTGAGCTAAAAAAAGCCAAGTTATTTCGCTATCATATATTATGTGGCTGGATAACTTGGCTTTTTGTTATTTATAGCTAGACTCATTGCTTAATTCGCTTGTTATTTTTAGTAGATTTAAAAATGTGCTGATATAATCTGCTCCTTTAGTTTGAGCAGCGTTACTCTTGCTGTTTGGTTTGCATCCGCTATGATAATCGTGTCTGTCAGTGTATAGTTTACTGACAATCCGTTTTCTTGCATAAATACTTGAAGTAGCGGCTTTGTATAACATCTAATAATATAATACACCCCATTGTTTTTAGGGATATTTCTAATCAGATAAGGAATATTGGTTATGGCTTCTGTACCCGATATGGTAAAAAAGCAACCCGCTCGTATCGCGGTCATTTTTCCTGGACAAGGATCTCAAGCAGTCGCAATGACGAGCGAGCTTGCTGAAATCTATCCAGAGATACGTGATACATTTACCGAAGCGAGTGATGCGCTTGGTGAGGATTTGTGGGCAATCTGTCAGGACGAAGAAAAACTCAATCAAACCCAATATACTCAGCCTGCGCTTTTGACAGCTAGTATTGCTATTTGGCGTGTTCTACAACAAAAAATAGAAGATACGCCTTGTTATTTAGCTGGTCACTCTTTGGGCGAGTACAGTGCCCTGTGTGCTGCCAATGTGATATCGCTGGGTGATGCAGTCACTTTAGTACATAAGCGCGGTCAGTTGATGCAAGAGGCCGTTGTAGGTGTTGATACTGCTATGGCTGCAGTATTAGGACTAGAAGATAACCGAGTCGAAAACTTGTGTGAGCAAGCAACCGAACATGTCGAAGATGCAGTAGTCGGTGCAGCCAACTTTAATAGTCCAGGACAAGTGGTTATCTCGGGTAACGCTGCTGGTGTCAATGCTGTTATTGATAAAGTCAAAAATACTGGCAAAAAATCTGTTCCTCTAAAAGTGAGTGTGCCGTCTCATTGCGCACTTATGGAACCTGCCAGCAATGCATTGGCTGAAATACTAGCGGGTATCAAGTTTGATCAGGCAACCATTCCTGTTATACAAAATCGTTATGCACGCGTTGAAACCAGTGCGGTCGGTATCAAGCAAGCATTGACCGAACAGCTGAGCGAGCCAGTACTGTGGTCAAAAACCATGCAAGAGTTAGCTGACAAGCAAATTAATATCTTAATCGAATGTGGCAGTGGTAATGTACTGAGCAATTTGGCGAAGCGTCAGGCGCAGCCAATCGCAAGCTATCCTACTGACAAGCCTGCCCGTCTAGAAAAATTATTAGAGGTGTTATCATGAGCCGTACGATTACATTAGTGACTGGCGCTAGCCGAGGTATTGGCAAAGCAGTGGCCAAACGTTTTGCTAAAGAAGGACATTTTGTCATTGGAACCGCGACCACTGAAAAGGGCGCTGAGCTTATCGATGACTACCTTCATGATACTGGTGGTATTGGTCGTGTTTTAGACGTACGTGATACTGCTCAAATTGACAAACTGTTTGAAGAGATTGAAAGCGTTTATGGCGCGGTACAAGTATTGGTTAACAATGCCGGTATTACCCAAGATGGTCTACTGATGCGCATGAAAGATGAAGATTGGGAAAATGTCATCGACACCAATTTGACATCGGTATATCGCATGAGCAAACGTGCTGTACGCGGTATGATGAAAGCACGCCGTGGCCGTATTATTAATATCACCTCTGTAGTCGCTCAAATGGGCAATGCAGGCCAATCTAACTATGCGGCGACCAAAGCTGGCGTAGAAGGGTTTAGCCGTACGCTTGCACGTGAGATTGGTTCACGCCAAGTGACCATCAACTGTGTGGCACCAGGCTTGATCGAAACGGATATGACAGATGAGCTTGATGAGCGCCTATTGAACTCTATGTTAGATGCTGTACCTATCAGCCGTCTTGGTCAGCCAGAAGACATCGCTGCAGCGGTACATTTCTTGGCTAGCGACGAAGCCAGCTATATTACAGGTGCTGTTATTCCTGTCAATGGCGGTATGTATATGTAGTCAATATATGAGCGTTACATAGTTATAATAAAAAACTGTGTGAACGAGTGTAAACTATAATAAAGGGTGCTATAATGACGGATACTTTTGAGTCAAAGCCCTGTATGATAACAGGGCTTTATTAGACATCAGACAAACTGTATAACATGTCATAGAGTACTCAGACAGCATTGCTAGTCTGGCAAACGCATTTTATATACCATGCTATAGCGTTTAAATAAGGCGATATAGCAGTTTATTAAAAATAATAGATGATAACGGAGTGATCTACATGAGTAATGATATCGAGCTAAGAGTAAAAGCAGCAGTAGCTGAGCAACTAGGTATGAATGTTGAAGACATCAACAACGATGCTTCATTCATGGAAGACCTAGGTGCAGATTCTTTAGACCTAGTTGAATTGGTTATGTCATTTGAAAGTGATTTTGGTATCACTATTCCTGATGAAGATTCTGCAGAATTGACTACTGTTCAAAAAGCAATCGATTACGTACAAGCCCAACTATAATTTGCTACTTACTTAGCAGATTTACAATGCCGCTTATCTGATTAGATAGGCGGTTTTTTTATGGGTGTATGACTGATATTTTTAAACGTAGCAATCGAATTTAACATTGACTACGTCAATTCAACATTATTCAACATACTATTACTATCTACATCGACTCTTTTTATCTATACTCCTAATAGTAAGTTGTACAAAAAGATGCCAGTTAGACATTTAAAATATTGTTTGATTGCGCATTTCATTAAAAGAATGACAAATAATAATATTTCAAGGAGTAGATATATGGGTATGTTTAGCTTTGCAAAAGATATCGGTGACAAGATTTTTAACCGTGATGACGAAAAGCATGATGCTAAGACAGAAACGAAAGCAGATGCCAATACACCAGTACAAAGTAGTGAGCCAAGTGCACAATCAGTGGCTAACATCTTGTTGCGCCGTATTCAGCAGCAGAACCTCAATATCAGTAATCTAAAAATTAAATATAATGGTTCTACAGATACGGCAGAAATAAGTGGTAATGCTAAAACTCAAGCTGATCGTGAAAAAGCAATTATCGCTATCGGTAATGTGCAAAACGTTGCAAAAGTTATTGATAACATCGATATCGAAGAAGATGCACCTGAATCTACAATGTATACGGTAAAATCTGGTGACAGTTTGTCTAAGATTGCTAAAGAAGTTTATGGTTCATCTGGCGATTACATGAAGATATTCGAAGCAAACAAACCAATGTTATCTGATCCAGATAAAATCTATCCAGGTCAAGTACTACGCATTCCTAAGCCATAATTCTAGAAGAAGCGTCTAGAAAAATAGTATTTTAAATATGACATTCTAATAAAAAAAGCCTCTTATCATTAAGAGGCTTTTTTTATTTTGTACACTTCAAATAAACACTTTATCTCAGGGATATTTGATAATCATAAAATAATTGGTTAATTAGTCGAGTCTAGCTTGTTGTGCTGCTCAGCTAGAGCCCATTGGATATGCTCATCTAGCATGTCATTATGTATGGTTAATTTAGATTTTAACTGTTCGACTACTTCTAAGCTGGCATTAGCGTTGCCAAGTCCGATAGCGATATTACGTAAAAAATTCACATAGCCGGTACGTCTAAGCGGGCTACCTTGAGTGTTCTTCATAAAGTCGGCTTCTTGCCACTGCCATAGTTCAAGCAAGCTACTATTGTCTAATCCATGCCTTGGTGCGAAGTCATCAACAGTCGTAAGGTTGGCATAACGATTCCATGGACAGATTAACTGGCAATCATCACAGCCAAAGACCCGGTTACCAATTGCGCGTCGATATTTGGTATCGATGACGCCATCATGTTCGATAGTCAAATAAGAGATACAAGCAGAAGCGTTGAGCTCATGGGGCGCTACAATTGCTTGAGTAGGGCATATGTCAATACAAGCGCTACAACTACCGCAATGCTCCTTGACTGGTTTATCGTCGGGTAGCTCAAGGCTCAAAAATAGCTCACCGAGTACAAAAAATGAGCCAGCTTGCTTATTTATAAGTAGTGTATGTTTACCTGTCCAACCGAGACCTGCAGCATCTGCAATCGGCCGCTCAAAGATAGGCGCCGAATCACTAAAAGGTCTAAACACAAATTCTTTTTCTGAACCGATATCCAAATGTTGCCATTCAGGAAGCATTGCTTCTATCTTCAAAGCCAATTGCTTTAAACGGCTACGCATCGTTTTATGGTAGTCACGCCCTCTTGCATAACGCGCGATGATGCCTTTATTGGGATGATCGTTATCAGTGACAGCACGCGGTGTGGGTGCTTGAGTTAGATAGTCCATACGTACGCTGATGATGGTCTTTGCGCCTTCGACTAGCTGATCAGGATGAGCGCGCAGATCATGGTTGTTGTGCATAAACTGCAGCTGGCCCTCATAGCCTTTATCTAGCCACTTCTGTAGTTGTTCAATCTGCTGAGTAAACAAAGGATGATGCACAGATAAAAAACCACAATCAGCAAATCCTAATGCCTGTGCTTGTGCTGTAATCCACTGCTTAACATCAGCTGTGGTTGTAAATACAGTTGGATTGGTAATGGCGATTTTGTTTTTATCAGTAGGCATAGAGAGTAGGTGCTTATTAGATGGTTTTCTCGTTTGTTTTAATCAGATTATTCATATCTGACAATCAGAGATAATGTAAATACGGCTATGATAAGCCAGTGAGCAATGAGTGCAAGTATAAAAGAAAATAAACTCACATTCATATTGATACATAAGTCGAGGTAAGCTTTTGCTAAGCTGATATGAGAAATGAGCAACCAAATTTAAATAGAATAAAAAATGAGTAGAAACACCAAGGATAAGTTATGAGAAATAATACCAATTTGTCACCTATAAAAAATACAAAACCTATCGCGCTATATAGTAGTGAGCAGGTTTATGCGATGGAACAGGCTTGGTTTTCACAAGGATACGACAGTTTTGGTTTGATGAAACAAGCGGCTTGGCAAATGACACAGCAAATAGAGCAGATTTATGAGCAAAGAAACGTCAGTACTAGCCATTCTGCCAATACTAACGTTTATCACCGTAGTGCTCATCCGCGTCGAGCAAGTATTTGGGTAGGGAAAGGTAACAATGGTGGTGATGGTTGGCTTATCGCTCATTATTTACAGCAATCTGGCTGGCAAGTAGAAGTAATAACGGTTGGCTTTAGCGAAAATGATTTTGATATCCATGATCAATCAGTAACTTCTAAAAATTCTAACAATGGAGACAGCGATAGTAGCAATATTACTGACGCGACAAGGGCATTACAAGTAGCTTTAGCTAGCAGCTGTCACTATAAATGCTTTGAAGACATTATTAGTCACCATGATGCGGATAAAGGAAACTTGCCAGCTGATGTTTATATTGATGCATTATTTGGTATTGGCTTAGATCGTGCACCAGAAGGTATTTATGAATTAGCTATCAATACCTTCAATAGTCTTACTCAGCAAAATAACACACTAGCAATAGCAGTTGATATTCCAAGTGGTTTAGTGGCTTCTACTGGTGAAGTGTTCGAGCGCATAGCAATACAAGCTGACGTGACTCTATGTTTGATTGCGCGTAAGTTTGGTCTGCATACTAAAGATGGTACAGATTATAGCGGAGACGTAATCGATATACCGTTGGTACCTTATCAAAAAGCATGCCAGCAAACAGCTAGCCATCATACGATAGCTGAGAAAAATGCCAGTCAAGCATTTGAGCCAGTTGCTATGCTGCTGACGGCTGCACATAGTATGAATCTGCGTCGCCAAAACAGCTACAAAGGCAGCTATGGTCATGTATTAGTCATTGGCGGAAATCGCGTCGATGGCTCTCAGGGTATGGGTGGTGCTGCCATACTGTCTGCAGCCAGTACGATGGCGACAGGTGCTGGTAAAATAACAGTTGCCTGTCATGAGGCTTTTCATGGGTCGTTACTGACTTCATTGCCAGATGCGATGACTATTAATCTACATGACGCAAGCGGCGTAAAAGGTCTGATTAAGCAGGCTAGTGTCGTTGCTATTGGGATGGGGCTTGGCCGTGACGAAAAAGCCAAATCATTATTTATTGATTATGTACAGGCTGCTATAGATAATGAAAAATCAATTGTTATCGATGCTGATGGACTTTACCACTTGGCATCACTGCACATGGGTAATCATGAGCTAATAACAGAGCTACGAGAATATAGTACTAATCATCGGGTTTGCTTAACGCCACATAGTGGGGAAGCAGCTAGATTACTTGATCAAAAGATAAGTAAGATTGAGTCCAATAGACTACAAGCTATAAAACAGTGCGCTGCAACATATGGTGGTGACTGGGTATTAAAAGGGGCAGGATCGCTAGTGCTAGAACAAGAAGAGAGAAAAGAGCAAGTATACGTCTGTGATGTAGGGAATGCTGGCATGGCAACCGCTGGCATGGGTGATGTGTTATCTGGGGTGACCGCTGGACTATTAGCACAGCAAGACTTATCAGCAGGGGCACGGAGCTTACATCAAGCGGTTCTTATACATGGGTTTGCAGGAGATGTATTAGTCAATCAAGCGAATAGCAACACCAATACATTGCTAGTAGGGCAACGAGGGCTACAAGCTCAAGATATGCCAGCAGCCATTCGTCACGTAATGCAGCTTATGATAATTTGATATTTGCTTTCAGTAGGTCTGACTAGGTAGAAGGGTTGGAGCAATACTGAGTAATCGCTTGCTGAACGCGCTCGCGCTTAAGCTCAATCTCACGACCATCTAGATACTGACGTTTACCGTTAGCATCCATCTCATAGATACGGCCGCCTACATTTAGGTTGGTCAAGTTATTACGTAATGATTGGCAGCGCTGAGCATTAGCCTGAGCTTCTTGTTCTTTAATACGTGCTTCAAGTGCTGCTACTCGTTGTTCTTCTGCCGTTTGAGCATTGCTGCTTTGGTTAGGATCTGTTTTCCCTGCCATTTGTCCTGCGTTGTTCTGTCTACCGTCACTACGAAACTCAATCAGTTCAATATTTTTACCGACTTGGGGCGCATGTTGGCTATATTTTACTTCACCATGTGCACCAATAGATTTATAAACTTGAATGGCCTGACTGGCATTCATGGACAGCATTAGCATACACGCGGTACTCATCAACAGTTTGGCAGCAGTATATATCTTAGACGCATATGCCATAGTAGCAATCCTCTTATTTAATAAAAATCAAATGTATATGGGTGTAAATATAACACTTGAACGTTTTATTGGTAGTAATAATGTATCGACTATCGATTCTAGCAAATAATACTTATCAATGTGTATTATTTAATAACTATTAGTTTGGGATAGGCTTTAGAAGTTTTTCTTGACAATAACTCGTAAACCATCGAATATAATAGCAGTTGATTGGTCAGTGAGCGGCTTTTACGATGTTGCCGTGGCACTTGAGAAAGAAAACGACGAGTTACTTATCGGTAGCTTATGCAGTTTTATTTCCTTTGTGATAATGATATAGCAAGCATAGTGGCATAACGACCACTATTGGTAGCGATACATTGTCTCCGGACTTATCTGTCTACAATGACTAAGATAAACTTATTATTTGAAATGTGCTAAAGGTGTTTTTAGCAGTTGTATCAAACGCGATATAGTACGCGGTTAAGAGATTTCCCCGAAGCCTATTGTAAGTTCTAAAGATCTTATAATTTGGCATTGGTTATGAAGTTTTTTCTTGTGTATATCGATGCATCTGTACAAATAAAGTCACACGAATAAAGTCACAATAGGTACTTGTTAGTATCGAACCTCAATAATAAGCGCCTTCTTTCATAGATGCACTCGCATCTTGTCACTGTATATCGATAAACATCCATCACAAAGCTGACCTAAAATACACTGCTGCGTTTGATTAGTATTGTCCTATGAGACAGTTTTGATTAAACCTATTAGGCAGATATTCTTGATATGGACAAGAATTAGCGATCATTCAGTAAGTAAAAATAATGACGGTAAGTAATTATTTTTACTCATAGAATCCCGCAAATTCTCGCCGCAAAAAAAGGTGATGACAGTGACGCAAACCACGCAAAGTCCGAACATGACGGGACATACCCAAACGGGTAATGCCGCCAAAAATTTTGAACAAAAGCAACAACGTCTTGCAGAAGGTAGTGCACAGCCTGTGATGCTATCGGGTGCTGAAATGCTGGTGCAAGCACTGACTGACGAAGGTGTCGAATACATCTTTGGCTATCCAGGTGGCGCGGTCTTACACATTTATGATGCGCTGTTTCAGCAAGAAAATATTGAGCACATCTTAGTACGTCATGAGCAAGCAGCGGGCCACATGGCCGATGCTTATTCGCGAGTGACTGGTAATACTGGTGTCGTGTTGGCCACATCAGGCCCTGGTGCGACCAATACCGTGACAGCTATTGCTACTGCCTTTATGGATTCTGTACCAATGGTTGTAATCGCAGGTCAGGTACCAAGCAGCCTAATCGGTGAAGATGCTTTCCAAGAAACAGATATGGTAGGTGTATCACGTCCTATCGTTAAGCATAGCTTTCAAGTACGCCATGCTAGCGAAATTCCAATGATTGTGAAAAAGGCATTTTATATTGCCCAGACTGGTCGCCCAGGCCCTGTCGTCATTGATGTGCCAAAAGACATGACTGCGCCTAGCGAAAAGTTTGCTTATGAATATCCAGAAGAAGTATTTATACGCTCGTATCAGCCTTCACTCAAAGGTCATAGTGGTCAAATCAAAAAAGCCATTGAAACGCTATTAGCAGCGCAGCGTCCAGTTGTATATGCAGGCGGCGGTGTGATTTGGAGCAATGCGCACGAAGAATTAACAGATCTTGCACATCGTCTGAATTTACCAGTGACCAATACCTTGATGGGTCTTGGTACGTTCCCTGGCTCTGATCGTCAGTTCTTAGGTATGCTTGGCATGCACGGTACTTACGAAGCCAATATGAGTATGCACCATGCTGATGTGATTTTGGCCGTCGGCGCGCGTTTCGATGATCGTGTGACCAACAACGTTAAAAAATTCTGCCCTAACGCAACCATCATTCATATCGATATCGATCCTGCTTCGATCTCAAAAACGATTCTTGCGCACATTCCTATCGTAGGCGATGTGAAGTCAGTCTTAACGGACATGCTAGAGATTGTTGGTCAAGACAAGCAGTTAGAGCAGCACGCATTGCTCGATTGGTGGTCACAAATTAATGAGTGGCGTAAGCGTCATGGCTTACGTTATGACACCAGCACAGATAATGGTATTAAGCCACAAAGTGTCGTACAAGCTCTAGATAAAGTGACTAACAGCAACGCTATTATCACAAGTGACGTTGGTCAGCATCAGATGTTTGCGGCACTTTACTATACTTACAATGAGCCACGTCAATGGCTGAATTCAGGTGGTCTTGGTACCATGGGGGTTGGTCTGCCGTATGCAATGGCTGCCAAACTTGCCAATCCTGAGCGTGATGTGGTTTGTATCACGGGTGAAGGCTCTATTCAGATGAATATCCAAGAGCTATCGACCTGCTTACAGTATAACTTACCAGTTAAAATTCTGAACATTAACAATGCGCAGCTTGGTATGGTGAAGCAGTGGCAAGATATGCTGTATGAAGGTCGTCATGCCCAGTCTTATATGAACTCCTTACCAGATTTTGTCAAATTGGCTGAAAGCTATGGTCATGTTGGTATCAAAATTACTGACCCTGCGACTATGGAAGCACAATTGGCTGAAGCAATGGCTATGAAAGACAAACTGGTATTTATCGATGTTTACGTCGATCGTAATGAGCATGTATATCCAATGCAAATCGCTGGACAGGCCATGCGTGATATGTGGTTAACAAAAGGGGAGCGTACCTAATGCAACAACAACATCTGATTTCGGTATTGATGGAAAACGAAGCGGGTTCGTTGTCGCGGTTAGTCGGCTTGTTCTCACAACGTGGCTACAATATCGAAACTTTGAACGTCGCACCTACTGATGACCCAAGTATCTCACGTCTAACGGTTACGACCATTACTTCACCAGAAAGAATTGAGCAAATCACCAAACAATTGCATAAATTGATTGAAGTGGTTAAAGTGCTTAATCTGACAGAGAACGTACACGTTGAGCGTGAATTGATGCTCATTAAAGTCCGTGCAACAGGCGGTGTTCGTGAAGAGATTAAACGTAGCGCAGATATTTTCCGCGCACAAATCGTCGATGTAAATTCGAATTTATATACGATTCAAATCGTGGGTGACAAAGCCAAACTTGATGGTTTTATCGATGTGATTGGCCGTGAGCGCATTATGGAAGTGGTTCGCTCAGGTGTGATTGGTATTGCCCGCGGTGAAAAAACCCTAAGCATTTAATTGTTTATCAAAACCAGTTTAAACCAATATTTATTTATCTAATCAACAAAGCGCTTATCTTAGTTATTATATTGACTACAGCATAAGCGCTTACTATCCATGGCAAGCCATGATTGAGAACAAGGACTCTATTTATGAACGTTTATTATGACAAAGATTGTGACCTATCTATTATCCAAGGTAAAAAAGTTGCCATTATCGGTTACGGTTCACAAGGCCATGCACACGCGCTCAACCTACAAGATTCAGACGTCGATGTAACTGTTGGTCTACGTGCAAACTCAAGCTCATGGAAAAAAGCTGAAAATGCTGGCCTAAAAGTTGCTGAAGTAGAAGAAGCGGTAAAAGCTGCTGACGTTATCATGATTTTGACGCCTGATGAGTTCCAAAAAGAGCTTTATAATGATGTAATCGAGCCAAACATCAAAGAAGGCGCTACACTAGCCTTTGCTCACGGTTTTGCAATCCATTACAACCAAGTGGTACCACGTGGTGATCTTGATGTCATCATGGTTGCACCAAAAGCACCAGGTCATACTGTACGTTCAGAGTTCGCTAAAGGCGGCGGTATCCCTGATCTTATCGCTATCTATCAAGACGCTTCTGGTCAAGCCAAACAGTTAGCATTATCGTATGCTGCAGGCGTTGGTGGTGGTCGTTCAGGCATCATCGAAACAACGTTCAAAGATGAGACTGAAACGGATCTATTCGGTGAGCAAGCGGTTCTTTGTGGTGGCGCAGTAGAGCTAGTTAAAATGGGCTTTGAGACACTAACAGAAGCGGGCTATGCACCAGAAATGGCTTATTTCGAATGTCTACATGAGCTAAAGCTTATCGTTGACTTGATGTATGAAGGCGGCATCGCTGACATGAACTACTCAATCAGTAACAACGCTGAATACGGCGAATATGTTACTGGCCCTGAAGTTATCAATGAGCAGTCACGTGAAGCTATGCGTAATGCACTAAAACGCATCCAGTCTGGTGAATACGCGAAGATGTTCATCTCTGAAGGCGCAACCAACTATCCATCAATGACTGCGCGTCGTCGTAACAACGCTGATCATCAAATCGAAATCACTGGTGCTAAGCTACGTGGCATGATGCCGTGGATTGGTGGTAACAAAATCATCGATAAAGACAAAAACTAAGTTTTATACAAATGAAAATCTTATTCAGATAAAAATCTGATTTAGATGAAGTAGCCCGTGTTATCACTTGATAGCATGGGTTTTTTTATGCAAAGTATTTGATAGATACTTTTCGCTTTGATTTGAATCTGGGTTATCAGTTGAAAACCATTAATTGCTGCCCAATATAAGCAGGCACCTTAACATTGGCCAAAGCGCCTTTGCGATTAACATTCATCATTGTTCTTACCCGTTTCTAAGTATTCGAAGCGGGCGGATGCTTCATTCTCACTTTCTATAGATAATAGGTTGTATGCTGTGCAAATATCTTATGCAGACTGGCTAACGCCGCAATTCGTATATATTACTCTTAGCGCTGTGGTAGCAGTTTTAATTTGGATAGAAGGGGAGATGCTCAAACAGACCGATGGTAAACTGCCTCAATCTAAATTCTTCAAAGTCAGTTCATTGTTAGATACTCTATGGTTCTTCATATCAGTGGTGATTTTATACGTTATTGATTTGACCCCATTAGCTATCGCAGTGCCTGCTGCATATGGCATATACACGACCTTTGGCTGGATATATGGTACCAAGCTACTGAAGCGTAAAGGTATCCCTGACTCTCCTAAAGACTTGGTCATTCCAGCCAAGTATATTGCCTATAGTCAGTCATTTTCATTGGTGTTTTTTGCGTTATGTTTGCTTGTATTGAGTTCAGCATGGCTACCAACATCACCATTGCAGTGATTGATATTCCAACCTACTATCATCTATGTCGACTTATTTAATTAGTGGTTTACTAATGAAGTTGTAGTACATCTATAAATAAAAACTATTTTATATCAATAAGATATAGAGCTGATTGCTATCGATGTTCGCTTGCAACAATGGTTAGTATTTATTTACAAAAATCAGCAATTTAGACTGTTCCTACCATAGAAAACTGTTATAATCAGACTGTACTCAAAATATTTGAGGCAAAAAATGCAAATTTTCTTTAAGAACATTTAGCATTTTTGGCCGCCGCATTTAGCAGAAAATATTAGGGTATATATCAATTAATCGGTGATGACACAAGTCTCGCCAACAGTTAAAGAGTCAGGAAAATTTATGTCAGATAAAGTTGAAGGCACTGTAAAGTGGTTTAATGAAGCTAAAGGTTTTGGTTTTATCGCTCAAGACAACGGCGGACAAGACGTATTCGCTCACTACAGCGCTATCCAAGGTAACGGTTTCAAAACTCTAGCCGAAGGCCAAAAAGTGTCTTTCATCTTAGGTGATGGCAAAAAAGGCCCACAAGCTGAGCAAATCGAAGCTATCTAATCTCATTTATTATTAGGTTAACTGCTTGTCAGTAAACTTAATGACAATAAGATTATCAATATGCATTGATTACTTTGTTTGTTAAAACAATAAAAATACTGTATCGACTTTAAAAAGAAGCAACCTCTTATCAGGTTGCTTTTTTTATGGGACTTTTTTGGTATGACAAAGTGTTGTCAATGTAAATTGCTATTGATTTTGATAGTCAACATCATCAGGTAATAACGAACAATAATTTAATAAAGATGTAATAGATAAGGTTATATTATGAAGTGGGAAAACTGGCTTTCAATTGACTGGCAACAGGTGCTCGGGATTTCTTTATCCGCTATAGGCTTTTATGTAGGGCTGATGTTGTTTACTCGATTGATGGGTTTACGCAGTTTTTCTAAGTTATCAAGCCATGATTTTGCGATGACGGTTGGTATTGGTAGTATATTGGCGTCGACGGTATTGTCAGATAAGCCCTCTCTATTTCAAGGATTGTTTGCTGTTGCGGTATTATTCTTAATTCAGGGCGTTATTTCAGTTATCAGACGCAAAATAAAACCGCTAAAAGCTTTGATAGATAATCAAGCTATTATCCTAATGGCTCATGGCGAGTATTTAGATGATAATTTAAAAGAGGCCAATCTTAGTACCAGCGATGTGCAGGAAGTGCTACGCAAAAATGGTATCAAAGCGAAAACAGAAGTGTTTGCAGTGATTATGGAGACGACAGGTGATATGAGTGTTATCAAGAATAATGATGTTGAACCTGACTGGTCTTTATTTGACGATATACGTGATAGTGAATTATTGCTTGGTGCTAGTAAGAATAGTAATTCGCAGATCTGACTCGATTAACTATTCTTATCCGTTAACTTTAAAGAGATAAATAATAACAAAATATTAAGTAAAGCTAAGGCTTAGAATGCTATAAAGGTACAAGCATTTTGAGCTGTTGAACAATGAAAATCTTGAAACGATGTGCTTATAGACTATTTATTATAGAGTGTTGACAAATTTATGACGCATTATTCACGGCGTTGTCTTGACCTTATCTGCCTGCTGACGCAAGATACATAGGTCTGATAATAACGGTTGGCTTAGCTTTAGCAGATTTCATTAGTAAGAGATACAATGCTAATATGCTCTTAGATATTGGCTCATCTTTCTTAGTTAACTATATTCTGTTGATGTAGTAATAACCTTGAGCAGTATTTTGAACGACAATTTGAACCACAACGAACCTTTGGTTCTTAACTGACAATTTTTAACTCATAACATTAATAAACGAGGAACGTATGAAAGCATTAGTAGCGGTCAAGCGTGTCATTGATTATAACGTAAAAGTTCGTGTAAAAGCCGACAACTCTGGCGTTGACTTATCAAACACTAAAATGTCAATCAACCCTTTTGATGAAATCGCAGTAGAAGAAGCGGTGCGTTTAAAAGAAGCTGGCGTCATTGATGAGATCATTGTTGCTTCAATCGGACCAAAAGAGTCACAAGAGCAGATTCGTGCAGCCCTAGCGCTAGGTGCTGACCGTGGTGTGTTAGTAGTAAGTGACGAAAAACCATATCCACTACAAGTTGCTAAGATTCTAAAAAGTATCGCCGAAGCTGAAAGCACTGATATTATTTTATTAGGTAAGCAAGCGATTGATGATGACAACAACCAAACTGGTCAGATGCTAGCAGCATTGATGGGTATCGGTCAGGGTACGTTTGCATCAGAAGTGAAAGTTGAAGGCGACAAAGTAAACGTAACGCGCGAAATCGATGGTGGCCTACAAACTGTTGCACTTGATTTGCCAGCGGTCATCACGACTGATCTACGTTTGAATGAGCCACGTTATGCTAAATTGCCTAACATCATGAAAGCGAAGAAAAAGCCACTTGATGAGAAAACGCCAGCAGATTTCGGTGTTGATATGACATCTAAGCAAGAAATTATTAAAGTCGTGCCACCTGCTGACCGTAAAGCTGGTATTACAGTAGGGTCAGTTGATGAGTTGGTCGATAAGCTAAGAAACGAAGCAAAAGTCATTTAATGTTTTAATGATTGGATACTTCGCTACGGCATATCCTGTACAAGGCTATGAATTTGACTGCTTTATCTTAGATTAAATGATAGTTGCTCAAATAGCTTTGTACACAAACAACCGCATGAATAGATAATACGAATATATAAAGGACTAAAACCATGGCAATTTTGGTATATGCAGAACATGACAATGCCAGTCTAAAAAAGGCAACTTTAAACACGATCGCTGCTGCTAAACAAATGGGTGATGATATCCATGTATTGGTTGCTGGTAGTGGTAGCCAAGCTGTAGCTGATGAAGCGGCAAAAGCAGAAGGCGTGACTAAAGTACTATTGGCTGACAATGCTGCTTATGAGCATCAATTGGCAGGTAACGTGGCACTATTGGTTGCTGATATCGCTGGTGATTACAGCCATATCCTAGCGGCTGCGACCACGACTGGTAAAAACTTTATGCCACGCGTTGCTGCGTTACTTGACGTCAGCATGTTGTCTGAAATCTCAGGTGTAGTAGATGCGCAAACGTTTGAGCGTCCTATCTACGCAGGTAATGCAACGGCAACAGTAAAAACAACAGAAGACAAAGTGGTACTAACAGTACGTACTACTGCGTTTGACCCAGTGGCAAGCGAAGGTGGTTCAGCTACTGTTGAAACTATCGACAACGTACAAGAAACTGGTAAAGCTAGCTTCGTTAACGAAGAAATGGCCAAATCTGATCGTCCAGAATTGACCTCAGCTGGTATTGTTGTTTCTGGTGGTCGTGCATTGGCAAACGGTGAAAACTTCACCAAGTACATTGAGCCATTGGCTGACAAGCTAGGCGCTGCTGTTGGTGCATCACGTGCCGCTGTTGACGCAGGCTATGTACCAAATGATATGCAGGTCGGTCAAACGGGTAAAATCGTTGCACCGCAGCTATATATCGCAGCTGGTATCTCAGGCGCGATTCAGCATTTGGCTGGTATGAAAGATTCTAAAGTCATCGTTGCTATCAACAATGACCCAGAAGCACCTATTGCTAGCGTTGCTGATTACTTCTTAGAAGCTGATCTATTCGAAGCACTACCTGAGCTTACTAGCAAGGTTTAATATATAGTCACAGAACTACTAAACGGCTACGGCGTTACTCTCCTTAGATGTACTACTTGTACAATCTGCAGTTCGCTGCCTTGTATTCGTTTTAGACTTCTTTGACTATATCAGTAGTAGACAGATGATAAAAAACCCACTATCAATTGGTAGTGGGTTTTTTTATGCTTAATAAATTAGGCTTTAATAACAGTTATAAATGCATGCTAAGAGTATTGTCTTTGGCGTAAGGTCTCATACAGACATAAAGACCCTGCAATCGCTACATTTAAGCTCTCTTGACCATTTGGCTGCGGTAAAGCGATAGGCGTGGCACATTGCATCAAATCGTCGCTAACGCCTTGGCCTTCGTGACCCATAATCCATGCCACAGGCGCAGATAAATCGTGCTCGTAAATGATAGTATCTGTATGTGAGCTAGTCGCCAAAAGCGGCATTTGTACGTGATCTAAAATATCTTGCGTACTCAAGCCCTCATAGATAGTCAGGGCAAACTGTGCACCCATACCTGCTCGTAGCGTTTTGGGAGACCACGCTTGAGCAGTCGCAATGGTACATAAGATATTGCGGATACCAACGGCTGCAGCTGTGCGTAGTAGCGTACCAACATTCCCACTATCCTGCACGTCGTTCAAGATTAAGCAGTCCTCATCGATCATCGATAGGCTAGGCGTTGGTACTTTGATTATCGCCATGATATCGATGCCAGTACCCAAGCTACGAATACTCTCATAAAGTGCGTCTGACAAAGTAAGAATAGGCGTATAAGTGGGCAGGCGAGTCAATACCTGCTGAACTTCAGGGTGACTACGCGCTGACTCAGACAGTAGTATCTGGACGAAAGGATAGTCACTACGCAGCGCAGCATCTATCAAATGGACGCCTTCTATGACTGTCTGACCGTTCTTTTTACGCTGGCGTGCTTGGGACAACAGTGCTTTTACAAGTTTCACTGTTGTATTTTTATCTGAAGTAATCAGCTCGGTGGGATTTAATACCATAGTGGATCGCTTAGAGAAGGGTAAAGGAGTCGTTTAGATAACCAGTAAAATGTCTATTATTGATTTAGCATTCTGCTGGCTGTTCTTAACAGGCGTGCAAATCAATTATTTTTCAGAATAATTGACGTGTAAATCTTTCACGTAATTGACTTCGTTTTTGCTACCGAGCACCACAGGAACACGCTGATGGATATCAGTCGGTTCGATATCTAGGATACGATTGACGGCGTCTGTCGCACCGCCACCCGCGCGTTCAATCAATAAGCTCATTGGATTGGCTTCATACATCAAGCGTAGTTTACCCGCTTTATGAGCGTATTTGGTATCAAACGGATAAGTGAAGAGACCACCGCGGCATAAGATACGATGGACGTCACCAACCATAGCGGCGACCCAACGCGTATTAAAATCGCGTCCACGTACCCCAGTCTCGCCAGCGATTAACTCATCGATGTACTGTTGCATCGGTGCACGCCAGTAGCGATAATTTGAGCTATTGATCGCATATTCGCTCGTATCGGCATCGATTTGCACGTTGTCTTCTATTAGCACATAGTCTTCAGTTTCTGGATCTAGGCTAAACATCACGACCTTATCTGCGATGGTCAACGCCAGTACCGTAGAGGTGCCATATAACAAGTACCCTGCTGCTAGCTGTTTGTTACCTACCTGTAGATAGTCGCTGTTTTCACTGGTTTGACCTTGACGCTCGTACGGTAAAACAGAAAAAATCGTACCTACTGCCATATTGATATCGATATTTGATGAGCCATCTAGTGGGTCAAATAAAACCAATAAACTACCGTCATCATTAGCAGGGGTGGCATCATCGAGCTCTTCTGAAGCAACGCCTGCACAGTGCGTGTTTTTTGCCAATGCATCTAGCAATAAGTCATTGGCCAGTACGTCTAGTTTTTTCTGATCTTCGCCTTGGACGTTTTGATTACCCGCTTCGCCCAAAATGTCTGCTAAAGCGCCTTTTCTGAGCAACTGTGAAATCGTCTTACCGACATCAGTGACAGTGGTAATCACGTCGTTAAGTGCAGGGCTAGTGGCATGTTGGTTTAGATAGTCTGCTAAGGTCGTCATAAGGCTTCCTAATAAATGGTATGGAAAGTAAAAGAACGGATAGGTGTCAAAGTAAAGAAATGGGTGGCGTTTCGCACACCTGAAATAGGTAAATTCTTAAATAGCTAATACGGCATCTTTGTCCCGACCACAAAATCGGCTACACTATATCTATTGTTATTCATTTATAGTTTTGTCAGAATTATTCTCTATGAGAATACAGCATGTCTACTCACGCTTTCTGATTGTCTGCTGAGGCTATTTTTCGGTCGAATTTGATTACGGTAAATTGTAGCAAATAAGCGTCAAAATGTCCTTTGTATCTATGCCTATCAGTGATAAATGATCGAACAAAGATGAATAAGTGATTACTATAGACTCATATAAACCCACAATAAAGACTCGCCATTATGTCAAATCCTATCGATAGTAGCGCTACACAACCAGTCTCACCGACTGATTATGCAAAATTTGATCCCAGTACGATTCATCAAAGGCTCAATACCTCATTGAGTCGTCCGCAGCTCAACACCGATGGCAGTATTAGGCATTTCTTAGGTGTTGAAGGGCTTAATAAAGCACAGCTCAAAGCTATTATCGCAAAAGCAGAGACTTTTTTTGATGAAAACGGACAGCTAATCAATCGTCCTGAGTTAGACGGCTATACGGTCATGAATTTGTTTTTTGAACCATCGACACGTACGCGGACGACTTTCGAGGTCGCAGAAAAACGCTTGGGTGCCAATGTACTCAATATCGATATCGAACGTTCTAGTACCAAAAAAGGCGAGAGTCTGCGCGATACATTGTGGAATTTACAGGCAATGACCGCGGATATCTTTGTAGTACGCCATTCAGCATCAGGTGCCGCGCATTTTATGGCGACAGAAGTGACGCCTGATATCGCTATCATTAATGGTGGTGATGGCTGGCATGCGCATCCTACTCAGGGAATGCTCGACATGTTGACTATTCACCGTGAAGCGCCGCGCCCATTTGAAGAGCTGTCTATCGCAATCGTTGGTGATATTAAGCACTCACGCGTGGCACGCTCTGATATCAGTGCACTGCAAACGCTAGGTGTGACAGACATTCGTGTTTGTGCGCCGCGCACTCTACTGCCAAAAGGTATTGAGCGTTTCGGTGTACAAGTATATGAAAACATGGACGAGTGTGTCACCGACTGTGATGTGATCATGGGATTAAGAATACAAAATGAGCGTATTGGTTCGCCGCTATTGGCATCCTCAAGTGAATATTATAAGCATTATGGGATCACGCCAGAGCGCGTAGCTCTTGCCAAGCCAGATGCATTAGTGATGCATCCGGGGCCGATGAACCGCGGTGTTGAAATTGCCTCTAGTGTGGCTGATGGCGCGCAATCCGTTATCTTAAAGCAGGTAAATAACGGTATTGCCATTCGTATGGCGGTCTTATCACTTGCGATGGAAGGTCAGCGTGCTCATCAAGCGGCTGGCAAGTAACAGGCTGCCGCGCGATCTATTCTCATTTATTTAATTTTATTGATACGGTAATAACGTTATGTCTACCATGCTTAATACTGATGCACCCATTCTTGACCATTTACCAAAAGCATTTAAAGATGCATTGCCACAAGCTGCAATAGAAAAACTGTCTACACTCGATTCTAACCGTGAGATGTGGTTATTACCACCACTAGTAGATCTATGCGCGCGCTTGCGTGAGCCAGGCCAGCAGCAACACGGTACGCTAAAATCAGAAGGCAGCGCTGCTCGTGGTAATGGGTTCTTGCATGTGGTGACGCCGCCTGATACCAATCCTATTTTAGAAAATGGCTCACTCTTAAAAGGTTTACGTGAGCGTGCCTTGAGTGATGGCGGGATTTACTTGCATATTTTGGGTGCATTGACCACAGGGTTAGAGGGCGAACGACCGTCTAACATTGCAGGGCTTAAAAAGGGCGGCTGTATCGCAGTATCTAATGCGCGTAGACCTTTTCGCAATGATTTAGTATTGCTACGTACACTAGAGTACGCGGCGACTTTTGGTATGAAAGTATTCTTTTATCCTGATGAGCCAAGTCTGTCTGGAGACGGTGTGGCACATGAGGGCTATATTGCTTCTTATCATGGTCTGCAAGGGATTCCTTGGATTGCAGAAACTGTTGCATTGTCTACGCAGCTATTGATGGTGGAAGAGACCGGAATCGCTGCTCATTTTAGCCAGTTATCATGTAAATCCTCTATTGAGCTTATGCGCTGGGCAAAAGATAAAGGTCTGCCGGTTACGTGTGATGTTGCGATGCATCAGCTGTATTTAACTGATGACAATCTTGAAGGCTTTAATGCTCAGGCATATGTGTTGCCACCGCTACGTAGCAATACTGACCAACAGGCAATCCGCCGCGGACTAAAAGATGGCACTATTGATGCTATCTGTAGTCATCACGAGCCACTGAATAGTACCGCCAAAAAAGCACCATTTGCTGAAAGTACGCCAGGTATCTCAAACTTCGATACGTTTATGGCGTTGGCTTGTCAGCTGGTAAATGACGATGTCTTAACACTCTCGCAACTGGTAGATAAAATCTGCCTGAATCCTGCAAAAATCGCAGGTATTAGTGAGCAGTATGAAGCTATCGGCGGTGCAGTATTGGTCGATCCTAACCTTGAGTGGCAAGTAACCGCGCAATCGATGCTATCAAGTGGTAAAAACACGCCGTTTTTCAATCAGCAGTTGCAAGGACGTGTTGTGGAGACATTCTTTGGCTAATTTGCCCCGACAGGATGACCGTCTGCCGCCATCCTCGAAGGATAAAGGGGTTGCTATGAATGGTCAGCAAGAAAAATCGCGCAGTACGGCGAGTGAGTCTATTAAAGCGGTGGCCATTTATGAGGTAGTCAAAGGTGTTGGTGCGTTACTAGGAGCAGGGGCATTATGGTGGTGGCATACTAATCTTGAGCATTGGCTAACGACCGCAACGGTTACTTGGCAGCGCAGTTTCGGCCATATGCTTGCCCCGCAAATCGATAGTGCCGTACGTATTGCTCAGCAAGCAAGTAAAAACTGGCCGATGTTTTTATTATTGATATTTGCTTACGCCAGTTTGCGCTTCCTCGAAGCCTATGGCTTATGGCATGACAAAACATGGGCGTATTGGTTTGGGGTATTAGGCTACGGGGTATTTATTCCTATAGAAATCTACTATCTGATCGTTAGCCCATTTGACTGGTTTAAGCTTGGAATATTGGTTTCTAATCTGCTCATTATTATTGTGGTTTATCGTAATATGAAACGAAAGGGCTTGATATAACGTTTAAATTTAAGTCAAAAAATCCAGCATAAGACAAGTATCTGATGCTGGATTTTTTGTGCCTGCTATATTTTTAGTCTATACGTCTACTGTGTTTTCATCCGTACGAATGCTTTTAGCGACTTTACCGACGCTTAGACCTTGTACCAAGATAGAAAAGATCACGACCGCATAAGTGAGTGCCAATAAAATCTCTCGCTCAGCCCCAATTGGTAGCTGCAATACTAGCGCGACTGAGATACCACCGCGTAAGCCGCCCCACGTCAGAACTTTCCACGCGCCCGTAGGCAAATCAAGCTGACGATGAAAGGTTTTTGTCGTCATACCTACCACGATAAATCGAGCAATCAGCGCAATCAAAATCGTCAAACCGCTCGCGATAAATAAATTGCCTGAATAAGCAATCATCACCACTTCTAGACCGATGAGTACAAACAAAATGGCGTTTAAAATCTCATCAATCAATTCCCAGAACAAATCAATATAGTGCCGTGTCTTATCACTCATGGCTAGCTCGCGACCACGATTACCGACCATCAGACCCATCATCACCATGGCGAGTGGCCCTGATAAGTGCCAATGACTGGCCAGCGCATAGCCACCGATGACGCCTGCTAATGTTAATAGCACTTCTTCTTGATAGCTATCAATGCTTTTGAGTAAGTAATACAAAATCGCACCAAGTACCAGTCCGAATACAACGCCGCCACCAGCTTCAACCGCTAATGTATGTGCGACATAGTTGGCAGTAGGAATATCACCGCTAGATAAAATCCCTAGTAATAAGACAAAAATAACCACGCCGATACCATCGTTGAATAATGACTCGCCAGCGATCACAGTCTCAATGCTCTTTGGAGCGCCTGCTGACGACAGGATACCCATGACGGCAATAGGATCGGTAGGGGAGATAAGCGCACCAAACAACAGACACCAGAGAAACGGTAGGCCAAAACCGAAGAGCGGCAACATAAAGTAAATCGCGGTCGCAATGAGCATCGCAGATATGATCGTACCAAGTCCGGCAAGGATGCCTATAGGTAGCTTGTAGCGTCTTAAATCACCAATATTGACGTGTAATGCGCCTGCGAATAGCAACATTGATAGCATACCGTCTAAGAGTACTTCAGTAAAATCAAGTTGCTCCAATAAACTGACTTCGTAATCAATCAGCTGATCAAACCCTAAGAAGCCTAAAAATATCGCACCGATTGACAGTAAGATAGAGATGACCATGACACCGATAGTGGTCGGCAGACCAATAAAACGGTGATTAATATAAGTTAATGAAGCGGTAATCGACAAAAATATGGCGCTGATTTCTAGGATGGTGAGGCTGGTTGCAGATGCCATAAAAAGTAGGTCTCATATAAATATAAAAAGTATCCAAAGCGCAGGGCTTATAGGGACGTTATAAGTGTTTTTAGCTATCGGTTTTGTGATTATAAGTAAAGTGCTTATAAGGGCTGATACCGCCATCTATCTAAACAGTTCATTGGTTATATCATTAACTAGACTGTGTCTGTAACGCTTGACGAATATCCGCTTCAAACTCACTAACATAATTAAAATGCTTGTGCTGCGCATCGTTATCAAGGATAAATTGCTTGGCTTGTTCGCACATAGCGACCAAGTCATCGACCAGTTCTTGATAATTTAAATTCTCTTCACCAGCTCGCTGAATTAGATGCAATTCATGTAATAGCGTTTGCTGCTGTGCGCTGTTTACCCGTGCATAGTTCAAATTGACCATTGCCTGACACAATGCTTTTAAGACCATTAGGTCAGCAGCTGCATAACGACGTATCTCACCGAGTGATACATTGATAAAATCAGAAATCTTTGGGATATGAGTGACTAGTGCCAATATGGCCACTCGATTCTGTTTGATAGTAGTTTTAGAGCTATCGTTAGTGTCTGATTGTGGTATGTGAAAATGATAAGGGCTCGGTGGCTGACGACGCATCATGATACTCAGGCAGCTGGTTAGAGACTGGACGCAATTGACCGCAGTCTTTGGATCGTTGATACCAGGGGATAATGCGCGTACAGCAATTTCCGTCATTTGACCTAAGCTATAGGCGATGTCGTTAGAGTGCGCCAATCGTTGCTCAAGCCGCAGGCAACCTGCAAGACGTTGCCAAAACAGTCCATCAGGCGCTCTCGGTATTACTGCCAGATGCGGTGTTGCTGTCCTTTGGCGATTATTTGGATGAGATGCAGGTCGCTGATAAAAGTAACCAATGACGTTTTTGTCAGTGACGTAATTACCGAGGTTGACATGCATCTGTACCACTCCACCATAATCTTGTGACAGCGCAATCAATGACTCAAGATAAATCTGCTGTAGATAACCTGAATTTGGTGAATAAATCGGCATAGCAGGCCAGTTTTGGAACTGCTCGATATCATGGTGCTCAGCATCGCGTTGATGTTGGATATCACAACGATCGTTATACCAATAGTAAATGTTTGCAATCGCATCGTTGCTAGCATTTTGAATGACGTGTGACGCTTGAATGGCATGCACCATATGCTGTACAAAATAAACCAAGAGCAGCGCACAGATAATTGCCATGATAATGGCAAAAGTTACTGCCAATTGCGGCACACCAAAAGCCACGTCAGACTTATGGATAGACTTTAGTACCAGTAAGCTATAGCTAAATGTGCCGATAAAAGCGCCAAGGACAAACTGATTTGGAGTGTCGGTCAAAAAGTTACGTAGCAGTCTTGGACCAAACTGTGAGGATGCCATCGACAGGACGGCGATTGTAATCGAAAACGTCGTACCGGCTACGCCCAATACCGCCCCAGCAATGGCGGTCATAATCGCGCGCGCCGCCTCGTCATCACCAGTAAAGGCAAAAGAGATCTCTTTTACCGTTTCACGATCAAAGTTTTGGTCAATCGCGACTAGCAAAGGAGCAAGCAAAATACCCACGATGACACAAGCGGTTGGGATAAACCAATAAGAGCCAATCAGCCACTGCCACAAATTATTTAAGCGATCAGGCAAGTCGGTCAGCGTTTGTATCGACCACAACTTAGTGAACTGCTTAAGCCTGTTTTGACCTGCGTTGATCGTACGTGTCCAGACACTGTCTCCATCATTTTTATTCACTGTAATGAGCCTTAGGGTTATCTGCTTCTGTAATAATAGCGTTTTTATGCGCACGTTTGGTCATATCTGTTTCAGCATGACTATCACTGGTCCCTAGAGGTATGATGGCTTCATTGTCGTGATCGTCATATTCAATAGGGCTGTCTTTGTCGTAAGCCATCGGTTCTAGATGCGGTGAGGCTTCTAGATGTGGACCATTACCGTTGTAAGCACTCTCATTATGTCTATCTAGATTATCATGTCGTTGTACGTTTTCAGTGGCGGCAGAGGTTTTTCTAAATAATTTACGGTCATCGCCATGCTTACTATTAGATTGTTTACGAGGCTCACTATTGGCAAAGATAGCATTTAGCGGCAGATGCAGTTGCTGTTTGGCGTACGCTTCAGTATTCTCAAAACGTTTGACCAATAAACTTAGCCAAGGTTTTTGACCTTCCAATTTCATCTCATCCAACTCGTCCTTGATAGGAAGTGGATAGGGCAAGGTACGATAAAAGTCCCATAACGTCATCCTACTCAGGTCTCTTTTGAGCACATAGTCATCATCATCTGTCATGGTAATCAGATTGCTGTCTTGTAGGTAGTTGATATAGGTATACCATTTCGGCAGCTCTTTGCGACCTAAGACATTGCGCAGCGCTTGTTCGCTAACGGCTTCACCTTTTAAGTGGTGGGTATAAACCAAGTTCAACATATCTAACAAGCTGAGTAACGGGTGACGAGGGTAAACTTCTTCTGTCTCAAAAATGGTCAAGGTATAGCTGATTTCAACGCCTAATAAAATCAAATTCCACGACAGATAAATCCATAGTAGAAAGATAGGCAATGCGGCAAAAGCGCCATAAATCGCTTCGTAGCTGGTAAAGTTAGCCATCACTGTACCAAACAGATGCTTCATTAATTCAAAGACAATAGCCACAAACACGCCAGCGATGGCTGCGTTCTTTGTTGGTACGCGCGCCTTTGGAATAAACCAGTACATACCGATAAAGCCCGCCATCGTAATACCAATCGATGCCATTTGTACCCAAAAGCTCCAGTCGATACCGTAGCCTGCAATTTGACGATTAAGAAAGCTCAGACTCTGTACAGTACTTGAAGCGATAAAAGCGGTGCCCAATACTAACGGTCCCAACGTAACTATAGTCCAATAACGCAGCATGCTTTTGATGCCACCAGAGCGATCTTCTACTCGCCAAATCTGGTTAAACGCGCGCTCGATAGTGGTCAATGTCATAATAGTCGTAAAGAATAAAATCATGGCACCGATAATGGTTAGGTTAGATGACTTTTCGGCAAAGCTATTAATGTACTCACTAACTTGCATGCTCGATTGCGGCAACAAATTGCTATAAATGACATCATAAATCTGCGCTCTAACCGATGCGAGTGCTGGTACGGATGACAAAATCATCAGTAATACCGTCAATACAGGCACAATCGACAGCATAGTGGTGTACGTCAGTGAAGCCGCCTTTTGCTGGCAATTATCTTCAAAAAAATGCCGAGTCAAAAACCGTAAAAACTGAAACCAGCGCTGCTGTAAAAACGGGAGTTTTTGAGATAATTTTTCCATGTCGACCATTAAGCAAAAGTAAGAGTGACAATAGTGTAACAAAGATGAACGGTTATCATCTGCGGTTTAATTGTGTCAAAATGCACTGCGTAGCACATCAGATACAATATAAATCAGGTTATCAATCATGGTTATTTGCATGACAGTGAATGACTCGGGCATAATGTGCACATATTCTACAATGCCAGTTAGTCATATATTTCGCCGCATTTTTGGTGGCCAGTATGGCTAACGATTTTATAAGGAAGCTTTGCTAATGAGTCAGACCGACCCTTATGTTTTGGTGCTTTATTATTCTAATTACGGTACGACTAAGACATTAGCATATGCTATCGCTCAAGGTATTGAGGATGCTGGAATGACCGCGCGTATCCGTACGGTACCGACAGTGGCACCTGAAACCACGTCAAGTAAGCCTGCGATACCTGATGAGGGTGACTTGTACTGTACGATGGATGATCTAAAAGACTGTAGTGGTCTTGCGCTTGGTAGCCCAACCCACTTTGGTAATATGGCCGCACCTATGAAGTATTTTTGGGATAATACCGTGACCTTATGGCTGGCAGGGAACCTACAAAACAAACCAGCCTCAGTATTTACGGCGACAGGTTCCATGCATGGTGGCCAAGAAACGACACTGTTGACGATGATGTTGCCGCTGATGCATCACGGTATGGTCATCGTAGGTGTGCCCTATGCAGAGCCAGCGTTGAACCGTACTCATCGCGGCGGTACGCCTTATGGTGCCAGCCATGTCAGCGGTGCATCGCATGATCAGCCAATATCTGCTGACGAGCGAGATTTGGGTATTGCGCAGGGTCGCCGTTTAGCGATTACGGCAGCTGCATTAGCACAGGCTAATTGGAACCGATAAGCAACTTTTATAAACCTGCTGTCTAGAATCGTCTAAGTCTCAAAATCTATGATTGAATGTCTATAATCACTTGATTATAAGCAAGTGGTTATAATCAAGCTCTACTTATTCACATTCAGCAGTATATTATTCATTTAGGAAATCAAAATATCTAATGGCCACAACCCGCTCTAATACAAAGCCTCTTAAAACGGTTAAGCCTATCGCACCTATTGCACAGCGCTTAAAGGTTACGTGGTTAATTTGGCTCGTTTATAGACTGCTCGGATTGCCTATCTTTATTAGTATCTTCAACCCTAGTAGCCCTGATATCGTTGGCGGTATTGCTTGGCAGGCGTTATGGCTAGTGCCAGCATTGATTCTGACGCCATGGATATTGCGCGGTCGCTCCCCTTATGCATTGTTGATAAGTAGTATGTTTACCTTGGTATATTTGGGTGCGAGTGGCGTGGTGCTGTTTACTCGTATATATGGTAGTAGTTGGGCAGAAATCGCTGTGTATTTAGCGGATTTCTTACTATTGCTTGCTATCAATGTTTGGCTATTTATTTTACTCAAACGCCTGCCTTCGATGAACAATGTTGTGAAGAAACCTCGTCAATAATTGAAGTTATCTAAAGCCTAATAAATTATATCCATTAATCTAAAGCCATAAAAAAGCGGCACTCCATCTGGGGCGCCGCTTTTTTGTTTATAACGTTAAAAATAAGTAGATTAGTTAATCTTGGTCAATTCTAAATCCATCTTCTTACCATCGTTAATTTGGCTAACTTTAACTGGCATATAGTCCAAGCTTGGGGCTAACCAAAAACTGGTAGAGCGGCTATCGTCATCGTGAATGCGATCAACACGTACCGTATCAAAGGTACCCGCTGGTACGGTAATTTTAGTGCTGCCTGATTTTTTAAATGGCGTCTTCTCGATTTTGTCTTTTTTTGCCATGTAGTAATTACCAGAGAACTTACCGTTTAATAAATCCTGACGAATCTGTACCTCAAGGCTCAAATCATCAAAGGCTTGTTGCGACATGTTCATTGTCGTCGACTTGCCTTTATAGTTACTCGTGACTTTTTTGCTGCTTGGGTTGAAGTCTAGTTTATGCGTGCGACCCATGCCAAGTAGTTTGTACGTAGTGCTTGCCTGCGTGGGACTGACATTGTTGCCATTAAGCGTAAAAGTGCTGTTTTGCGAGGCACTAGCCACACCAGCGACGCGAGCCTTAACGTTATATTTCCACGTATTACCAGATCTGCTTAGCGTACGAGTTGCTGTGCCTTTGTATTTGTCCTCAACAGTAAAACTATAATCGGCAGTTGATGGTTGGACAGTTTTTGCGCTGGCAAGGGTAGGTGCGGTCATACTCAAAGCTCCAACGGTAGAGATACTGATGCCTGTCACTAAGGCAGATAAAAATTTAGATGGACTGCGTTTTGCGTTATTAGCATTATCAACAGTGCCGCTTGATGACTTTTTGTGCATTGATGAAAAACTCATAGATACCCCTTCATTAATTTATTGCCGATATAGCAACTTTTTTCGTTCGTTCTTATTATGTTTACCAGACCTATAATGGTCATACGCTGTTACATTTTCAAGCGTGATGTCATACCGCTTCGTGTAGTGCTTGTAGCAAATGTTTCTATAGCTAATTTGGCATTGGTCAAAATATAAATTCAGCTCGCTAATATTTCTAAATATTCCTACTTCTTGTCCTTTATCTAACTAGCATAGCGGCTTTATTAAACGTAAAGCATCGGTATGAAATGTTGATTGATCAATTTTTGCAAAATAATCTTGTAAATTTTTGGGCTTTACACTTGAACCGAACTCACCTTGCCCCCACTTTTTGTTACAAGCTCAAGGCTTATCTATAAAGCGTTGTTTTTGACAGTGTTCCCTATAGATACTGGTATTGAGACCATTAATTCAAATAAACCCTTAATTTTATTAACCAACTTTTGGAGTCATATCGATGAACATTCGTCCTTTACATGACCGTATTGTCGTCCGCCGCATAGAAGAAGAAACAAAGACAGCTGGTGGTATCTTGCTTCCTGGTTCAGCACAAGAGAAACCTTCACAAGGTGAAGTGCTTGCAGTTGGTAATGGTCAAGTTCGTGATAACGGTGAAACTCGTGCGTTAGATGTAAAAGCTGGCGACAAAGTTTTGTTCGGTCAATATGCCGGTCAAACCGTAAAGGTTGACGGTGAAGAACTATTGATTATGAAAGAGTCTGATGTATTGGGTGTGCTAGAAGGCTAGTCCTTTTGAGTATTATTTTATACTCAGCACATTTCGATAGCAGTTTCTGATAATCGCTTTTGATAAGCAATTATCAAATCAATCAATTGTATTCTCATACTTATAATAGTGGAGTAATTTAACATGGCAAAAGACGTAAAATTCGGCATTGATGCCCGTAAACAAATGATGGACGGCGTAAACGTTCTAGCAAACGCAGTACGTGTAACATTAGGCCCTAAAGGTCGTAACGTTGTTATCGACAAATCATTTGGCGCACCTACCATCACTAAAGATGGTGTATCGGTTGCCAAAGAAATCGAGCTTGAAAACAAATTTGAAAACATGGGTGCACAGTTGGTACGTGAAGTGGCTAGTCGCACTAATGATGTCGCTGGTGATGGTACAACAACTGCGACTGTATTGGCTCAGTCAATCCTACAAGAAGGCATGAAGTCAGTTGCTGCAGGCATGAACCCAATGGATCTTAAGCGCGGTATCGACAAAGCGGTACGTGAAGCAGTTAAAGAAATCCATAAACTATCAACGCCAGCTGACGATCACAAAGCAATCGCTCAAGTTGGTTCTATCTCTGCAAACTCAGACACCAAAATCGGTGAGCTGATCTCGCAAGCGATGGAAAAAGTAGGCAAGCAAGGCGTTATCACTGTTGAAGAAGGTTCAAGCTTCGAAGATACCCTAGAAGTTGTAGAAGGTATGCAGTTTGACCGTGGTTATATCAGCCCATACTTCGCTAACAAGCAAGACAGCCTAACTGCTGAATTTGAAAACCCATATATCTTGCTAGTTGACAAAAAAATCAGCAACATCCGTGAGATCGTGCCATTACTTGAGCAAGTAATGCAGCAGAGCAAGCCGTTGCTAATCATCGCTGAAGATGTAGAAAACGAAGCACTAGCAACACTAGTTGTGAACAACATGCGTGGCGGCTTGAAAACTTGTGCCGTTAAAGCACCAGGTTTTGGCGATCGTCGTAAAGCAATGCTAGAAGACATCGCAACGCTAACTGGCGGTACTGTAATCTCTGAAGAGATTGGCCTAAGCTTAGAGACTGCTACCCTAGAGCAACTTGGTACTGCTAAGAAAGTGACTGTCGGTAAAGAAAACACCGTTATCGTTGATGGCGCTGGCAACAAAGCTGACATCGAAAACCGTGTTGAGTCTATCAACCGTCAAATCGAAGAGTCTACTTCTGACTATGATAAAGAAAAGCTACAAGAGCGTGTTGCTAAATTAGCAGGTGGCGTAGCAGTAATCAAAGTCGGCGCAGCAACTGAAACTGAAATGAAAGAGAAGAAAGACCGTGTTGACGATGCGCTACATGCAACTCGTGCAGCGGTTGAAGAAGGCGTTGTACCTGGCGGCGGTGTTGCCTTAGTTCGTGCGATGAATGCATTGTCTGAACTACGCGGTGACAACGATGATCAAAACGCTGGTATGAACATCCTACGTCGCGCGATGGAAGCACCACTACGTCAAATCGTAACCAACGCTGGCGAAGAAGCTTCAGTTGTGGTCAACGAAGTGAAGAGTGGCAGTGGTAACTACGGTTACAACGCAGCGACTGGCGAATATGGTGATATGCTAGAGATGGGTATCCTTGATCCAGCTAAGGTTGCTCGTTCAGCACTAGAAAACGCTGCATCTGTTGCAGGCCTAATGCTAACGACTGAAGTTATGATCACTGATTTACCGCAAGGTGATGACGGTATGGCTGCTATGGGCGGCGGTGCTGGAATGGGCGGTATGGGTGGAATGGGCGGCATGATGTAATTTATGCCTCGACTAAATTTGTACGACGTTGTTAACCTCGCTCGATGTACTATCAGTACAATCTTCACTTGGTTGCCTAGTCGTACGGCTTTAGTCAACTCATAAATCGCTTTTCGCTAGAAGTATGATTTTGTCATAAAATCTATTTGACTATTAAAAGCTCTGTTATCGAAAGATAGCAGGGCTTTTTTGTGTCTAGTCTAATAGGGTAGTGGATTCATATAGAAAAACCCTTATAGGCTGAGCTTATCGTGATTTTTTAGGGTTGAAAGATAAATATTGATCATTGGTTTGAAACTCTTAAAATTAACAGCCATAATGTAGAAACAAAACAGTTGTTAAACTTACACATAAGATTGTAATCTTATTTATATTTTTGGAAAGTTAATGAAGAAAGTATTATTCACCGCTCTTGTTTCGCTTAGTGTCATGTTCGTTCCATACAGTTCTAGTATTGCTCAAAATAGTAAAATGAACGATCTCGCGAGTATTGATCAGATGTATAGCTCTAAGTTAGTTGGTACTTGGAACTGCAATCCTGTCGAAATGGAAGTTGAAGATGCAACTGTTACTATGAAAGGAAAAGCTTCGTATTTCACTAATAAACGAAGTAATACATTTGGTACGATGATAATAGATTATCCTAAAGAAAAAATTACGCTTGAATACGATTATTTCGGTACAGGCACTTGGGAGATAAACAATAAAAAATTAGTTGAAATATTAGAAGATATTAAGTTGACTAATATAAGTCATCCATACATGGACCAGTCATTCAATATGACTGATATGTTCCCGAAAAATATAAGTGCATCTTCCTCAATTATATCTTTGTCACAATCAAGTATGATTTTGAAAGAGGATACTGAGGGCGTAATATTTACTTGTTCAAAAAAATAATTAGATAAAGAACCTCTCTCATGAGCACAAATTATCTATACAAATAAACCTCTAGTTTTAACCCATATAACAAAACCCTAGCGAGCTGAGCTTACTAGGGTTTTGTTATAAAATTTTAGTCTATTTTAGCTAATGATTACGCATCTGTCGCATTCCTTCTAAAAATCCACGTCTGATCAAAAGATGTTTCTTTGTAATAGCAATATTCTGTCAAATCCAAATAAACTTATTATAGGTCTTGCTACTCACGAATGATCGAGCGAGACATTGTACTGCTAGTCGGTATAAAAAAATCTCAAACAAAAATAGGTAAAGTTGTCTTATTGATTACCTTTCTCACCGATAAATGAGTGTGTATATCTTTTACGCTAGCAAGCTTATGTAGCTTACGTGTGAACCGCTCATAACCATCGAGATTGGGGCTCACCACTTCTAATAAATAATCATAAGAACCCGATACCACATGTCCATTAATCACTTCGTCCATGTTGGACAGAGCGCGTTCGAAGGCTGCGATAGATTTTTCTTGGTGGCTGTTGAGACTGACCTCCACAAAGAAACTCATCGCAATACCTGCTTTGGCTTTGTTTACGTTCGCTTGATAGTTCTCTATATAGCCTTCGTCTTCCAAACGCTTTAGGCGTCGCGCGCAAGGAGACGGTGACAGCCCTATACGTTCGGACAATTCCGCCGTAGATAAGCGCGCTTCTTTTTGGAGCACTTCCAAGATATGGCGATCGATTTTGTCCATAATTTACCTTTTGGCTTTTTAAGCCAATAATTTTTATTTAGTTAGCATTATCCACCAAATATTTGCAAAATTGCAATGAATAAATAGAGATAAAAGCGCGTATTTTAATCGATAATTGGTCTTTATATAGCAGCATAAGACACGACTATGAATACGATATTCCATTCCTCATCGCGCAAAAATCCTTTTTTTGTAATGTCGCCACTAACCAAAGGCTATGTAGCAATGAGCGTCGTATTGTTGATTTGGTCAGGATTTGCGTTGACTGTACGAGCGGTTGGAGCATCGTCGCTAAGTATTGCGGATGTCATGCTCATTCGCTTCAGTGTACCGCTGGTCTTATTGACTCCTTGGGTACTCTCTAGTTGGCATGAAGTCAAAAATATCAGACTGCCAGACATCATGTTCGTTTTACTTGGCGGCGTGCCTTTTCTTTTATTGGCCGCTTTTGGTGCAAGTACGGTACCAGCAGCTTATGTTGGTACTATTTTGACAGGTACGCCAGTCTTCTTTGCCGCAATATTGTCTTTTATTTTTTATCGTCAACGAATATCATTGAAGAAATTTGCCGCATTGATCCTTATTCTCTTTGGTATCGCTACTATGATTGGCGGGCGTGCACAGTCAATACCCAATAGTCTTCTGTATGGCGTGGGGTTACTGTTGATGGCAAGCCTGATTTGGGCAGGTTATACCTTAGGGTTAAAAAGCACCAAGTTGAGTCCAATAGCGATCGCTATCGTGCTCTCTTATACCTCGTTTTTTCTGACATTAGTGATGGTTCTGTCTGGTATCGTAGAGACAAATATAGGTTCTGTATCTTTTGATGAAGCGCTTCCGTTTATCCTAGTACAAGGACTTGGTGTAGGGGTGGTATCAACCATTGCGTTTTCTTATGCTGTCAAACAGCTAGGCTCCATTCGTACTTTATTACTTGGCTCTTTGTCACCAGGATTAACCGCTATACTGGCTACGCTGATACTCAATGAGTCTCTATCAGTCATTATGATATGTGGCATCGTACTCAGTACCATTGGCGTCATCTTGTCCAATCGAGCGCAATAAATTAATTAAGGAAGTATCATGATGTTAAACAATATGCCTATCATCAATGGTGATCTACTGTGGGCATTGTTAGGTAGGTTTCGTGCTGACCAACGCAAACATAAAAGAGATCTATTGGTTGGTGTCTATCGAGACAAGCATGGCAATACGCCTGTGATGAAAACCGTGCAAGACGCAGAGATACATCTTGCTCATGAAGCTCATTCAAAAGCTTATGGCATGTTATCGGGTAACGCTAATTTTAACCAGCAAATGGCAAAATTTGTACTGGGTGACAGTCCAAGTCTAAAAGACCAGTGCACGATTCAGACGGTTGGGGCATCAGGTGCATTACGACTCATTGCTGATTTGATCGCCACGCTCTCTCCAGATTCAACCGTTTGGATCAGTAATCCTGGCTATATCAATCATCGTCCGCTGATGGAAGGTGCTGGGTTAACGGTTAATACATATCCATGGCAAAATAAAAATGGACAGTTAGATATTGATGCGTGTTTTGCTGCGTTAGAAAAAGCAAAAGAAGGAGACGTGTTGTTATTACATGCGTGCTGCCACAACCCTACCGGTATAGACCCTTCTCTAGAGCAGTGGCAACTGTTTTCTGATAAATGTAAACAGAAAAATATTGTCCCGTTTATTGATATGGCGTATCAAGGTTTTGGAGATGATCCTGATACCGATGCTGCAGGGCTTCGTCTAATCATTGAAGACGCTGACTTTGCATTTATTGCCGCCAGCTGTTCAAAAAATATGGGTCTATACAACGAGCGTACGGGTATTGCCACGGTAATGACGACGAACCATGAGCGCCATGCAGATATACAGACACTTTTAGAAACCATCACACGCGCCAATTACTCCATGCCGCCCAATCACGGTGCTGCAGTGGCTTCTTATTTGCTAGACAAACCAAACGCATGGCTAGACGAACTAGCAGGCTACCGTGATAGGGTGGATACTATTCGACAAGCATTAGGCGCAGCATTAAAAGATAGGGGTGCACCTGCAGAGTTTTTGGACATTTCGCAACAAAAAGGTATGTTTTCTCTATTATCGCTAACAGAAAATCAAATGCTCATATTGCAAGATGAGTTCGCTATCTACGGTATGCCAAATGGTAGAATCAATATTGCCGGTTTGAAAATGACGGAAATCCCTCAACTGGCTGACGCTATCATGTCGATTATTTCACGTTAGAGAATAATTTCTATCGCTCAGTACAATGGTTTTATCCATCAATTGCTACAGCAAGAAGGACACGAATATTTATACTTTATATTGGGATAAGGGTGGCGCTAATATGGCTACCCATGCTGTCTTTGAGGAGTTAGACGCGTCTTATGAAATGATAGAAATAGACCTGTCTAAAAACATGCAAAAATCAGCTGAGTATCTAGCCATTAATCCAAATGGCAAAGTACCTACGTTGGTGCATCAGGGACAGGTTATTTATGAGTCTGCGGCAATTTTAATGTATGTGTTAGATCAGCACCCAGAGTCTGGGCTAGCACCTGACACAGGATCTCCTAGGCGCGGTGTCTATTACCAGTATTTGTTTTGGATGTCTTCTACACTACAAGAAGCCGCTAATCGCTGGGCACATCCCGAGCAGTACATCAGCGGCGAGCACAATTTGCAGCAAGTGGAAGATAAAGCGAATGATGTGTTAACCCACTGTTGGGATATTGTTGAAAAGGGATTGGCGAGTAATGGTCCATGGTTGTTGGGCAATAAATTAAGTGGGGCTGATTTTCATTTATTTATGATCGCTCACTGGAGTCAGCGATATGCGAGTCGAGCACAGGATTGGACACACCTAAACGCACACTATCAAGCCATGCTAAACCGTGCCTCGATACAAGAAATGATGACACAAGAAGGGTTGTTATAATCTGTTCATATGTTCAACTAAAAGATATTAAATGACTGGACTAGAAGCACTGAATACAATGCTTCTAGTGACTTCTAGCGATTGTAGTAAATATAGTTTTTATATCAAGCTACTGATCCGCCGCATCTCTTCTAAACGTCTATGTCTTGTCATCAGAGGCTGCTTTATAATAATATCCCGCCAAATTAAACTGCTTTAGCTGTTCAGCCTTTCACTTTATATTGACCATTTTCTCACCTTTCTCGATGAATCGCGTTTCGCTAAAAGTATGATTTTTTCATAAAACCTATTTGACTACTAAAAGCTCTTTATCGAAAGATAGCAGGGCTTTTTTTGCGTCTAATTTTAATGGTGAGTTTCTTTTAACATGTATTACTATATATGTTATTATTTGAATATACAATGGAATGACACTTTACTTAAAAGGAGTTTGGACACGTGTTGCGGGTCAGAATGCGCAAAATATCGTGTGCCATTAAATGTGATCACAATGAAGAAGATTAGGCTTGGAATCCTTGTAGAAGATAAGACCTTGGCGTGGCACAACTTTGAACCACTTAAGTCATTGGTGGATGAAGGAGTTGTCGAGGTTTGTATCGCTATTCAACGAAATATAAAACAAAAACGCAGTGTACTAAAGTCTATTCCCCTAATTAATCAAAAAATATTCTCTTCTCTTTCTCGAACTAAGAGTAATGCTAAGCATTATTCTATCCACGACTTATCAAAAAATGGCTCAATGCCTACTATCATGTCTATACCGAAGCAGGGTGAGTACACTGAAGAAATTGAAGATTCAGTGATTGAGAAAATCGAAGCTGCGGATTTAGATTACCTGCTTAATATTGGTTTCAGAGCGCTGACAGGAAAAATTTTAAGTATTACAAAAAACGGTGTGCTTTTTTTTCATTATGGCAATAATGCGATACAACATGATAAGCCTACGTTATATTGGCAGTTTGCTGAACAATGGGAAAGTAGTGTCGTTACTTTGCAATTATTAAATGAACATCTTAATGTAGATAAAGTAGTAGGGGAAGGTTATGGCACGCTATTTTACTGGGATTATAACTTAACTAAGCGTAAGTCAAATGGGATAGCAGCATCGATATTATATTGGTACTTCCACAGGAATAGAGTTGGAGTTAATACCGGAAAGTCTATTAAGACAACTGACGAACACACGGTTCATCACAAACCTGACTTATCAATGACCATCAAACACTTACCTAGATTCTTAAAATATTATACTGTCAAAACTTTTTATAAGAGTTTTTATCTCAATCAGTGGAGCCTCTTTATTGGATCTGTTGATCAACCAATACATACATATACAGAAATACCGCCTGCGAAAGGCTGCTTTTGGGCTGATCCTTTTTATATTGAACACGACTCAAGACGTTACATATTTTTTGAGAGTCTGAACTATAAAGAGAATATTGGTCGAATAGAGTGGATAGAACTAAATAAAAACCGTCAAATTATTGACACTGGCCCCGCAGATTTAGGTATTAGCACGCACTTAAGCTTTCCCAATGTGTTTGAGCATAAGGGTGCGGTATATATGATTCCAGAAGCTGCAGATACTCATTGTATCAACTTATTGAAGGCAGTAGATTTTCCCCGAAAGTGGAAAAAAGTTAATGAGTTAGTTTCGGGCATTCAGGCAGCAGATAGTGCAGTCATAGAGCACAATGGATTGTGGTATCTTTTTACAACGCATGGTTCAGTGTCAAATATGACAATAGATTTAGAGCTGCATATCTATACTTCTGACAGCTTAGAATCAGATAACTGGGTCATTCATCCTTGTGCACCATTCAAGATTGATGTGCGTGGCTCACGACTAGCGGGCGCACTATTTCGAAAAAATGGTCAGTTATTTCGTACTGCTCAAGATGGAACTATTAGATACGGGCGTAGGATTGCTTTATACCTAGTAGAAGAGCTAACACCGACGTCTTATAGGGAAACCTTTGTACGTTATATTGAACCTGATTGGGAGACTGATATTGATCGTCTCCATACGTATAATGTTTACACTGAAACAGTAGTACTTGATGTTTCAAGGGATAAGTTGCGTTTTAGAGTATAGGACCTAAAAAATTTAGTGGTTGGAGAATAAAAAACCCATGATAAGTTTCGGCTTATGATGGGTTTTTTATAATTTTGACTCGTATTATCTCAAGCTACTGATCCGCCGCATCTCGTCTAAACGTCCACGTCTTATTATCAGACGCGTCTTCACAATAGTAATATCCTGCCAAGTCAAACTGCTTTAGCTGCTCAGAATTGGTCAGCTTATTATCAGCAGCATATTTCACCATCAGTCCACGGGCTTTTTTGGCATAAAAGCTAATTACTTTATATTGACCATTTTTCTCGTCTTCAAATCTTGGCGTGATAATCTCTGCCTTTAGTGCTTTTTTCTTTACCGCCTTAAAGTATTCATTGGAAGCTAAATTAACCAATGTTTTGTCATCGCTGTCAGCCATACGCGCATTGATAACGTTAGTAACTTCCTCACCCCAAAATTCATAAAGATTGTCACCGCGCTCATTTTCCAGCTTGGTACCCATCTCTAAGCGATATGGTTGGATCAGATCGAGCGGCTTGAGTATTCCATACAGCCCAGACAAAATGCCTAAGTTCTCATTGATATAAGTAGCGGTATCTTTGTCCATATGATACATATCAAGTCCAGTATAGACATCACCATCGAACAAATAACCTGCAGGCTTAGCGGCATTATCAGAAGCATCGTTAGTAAATGGCTGCTCTTCGCTCCAATGCCATTGTTGATTGCGCGTGGCATTAAGCTGAGCCAAATCGTCAGATATACTCATCAATTCTTGTAGGTCAACAGGCTCTTTTAACTTCAGTACTTTCATCAATTCTTGTGAGCGTTCGATTAGCTCGGGCTGACTATAATAATTGCCTAAATTTAGTGGTATAGCGTCTGTTTCGTTCAGGGATTTTGCAGGGGAGAGCAAAAAATACATAGTTATTCCTTATTATAATGAATCGATGACGAGTTTTTTCGAGTGTCAAGTATTCTTATTATACGGTATGCATGGGTGGAACTTGACTTAACCTTGCTTATTTTATGTTTATTGACGTTATTTGTTTAATAAAAGAACGGATTTAACATTAGGAAATAAATAGAGTTAGGCCTGTATCTATAAGGGCTAAGCGTTTTTCGGAAAAATAAAAGGCTTTAATATACCAACAAAAAGTATGCCAATGGTGTAAATACCTAAATTTTTATTTTACTTGTGGGTCATCATTAGACAATGAAACTTGACGAACGATATCTCTATAATAAAAAGGCATGATGGTAAAGTAGCTATCATTTATTAAATTGATAACCTTTGGTTGCTGTAATGGATTAATCATGATCAAAGGGTTTTGTCCCCTGTGCTTTTTAGATGTGCGTTGAGGGTATTAAAGGTAGTCGTGAGACGTAAATATAGTCATTGGACGTAAGTAAGGAGACGGTATGAAAATCGGTGTAATCAGTGCAGATATCACGAGCGAGAGCCGTGTAGCCATAACCCCAGACGCAGTCAAAAAATTGCGTAAACTTGGGTTTGAAGTCGTCATTCAGTCAGGTGCAGGCCAAGCAGCATACTATGCTGATGAGTTGTATCAGGCTGCGGGTGCCGACATTGCCAGTAGTCGCACCGAGGTGATTACCCAGTCCAAGATTATTACCACCGTCAATGACCTACCAGCGGAAGCCACTGAAAGCTTATCATCTGGTCAGATCGTCATTGGCATGCTTGACCCGTATCGCAACACTCAGCTTGACACTTATGCAGCCAAAGGCGCGACAGTCTTTGCGATGGAATTATTGCCTCGTACACTGTCACGCGCACAGAATATGGACGTATTGTCGTCACAAGCCAACCTTGCTGGTTATAAAGCCGTATTGCTCGCGGCCAATGAGTATTCACGTCCTTTCCCAATGTTTATGACTTCAGCAGGTACGGTTAAGCCAGCTAAGGTCGTTATCCTAGGTGTTGGTGTTGCAGGTCTACAAGCGATTGCGACAGCCAAGCGTTTGGGTGCAGTGGTAGAAGCCAGTGACTTACGTCCGACCGCTCGCGAGCAAGTGGAATCACTCGGTGGTAAATGGCTTGATGTGCCGATGAGTGCAGAGGAGGCTGAAACAGCTAAGTCTACCGGTGGTTATGCATGGACGCCATCAGAGCAATATGTCAAAGATCAAGCAGCTGTCGTAGATAAAGCGCTCAGTAATGCTGACATCGTTATTACCACGGCGCAGATTCCTGGTCGTAACGCACCGCGTTTGGTACATGGCGCAACGCTTGCCAAAATGAAGGCAGGTTCTGTACTGATCGATATGGCGGCTGGTACCGGTGGTAATGTCGAAGGCAGCGTGCCTAACGAAACCATCACCACAGACAACGGCGTACGTATCGTTGGTGCCGCCAATATCCCATCTATGCTCGCCGCACAGTCGTCAGATTTGTATGCCAATAACCTTGTTAACTTTATTACGACATTGATTGCACCTACTGGCGATGATGCATCGGCTAGCTTGGCACTTAACTTAGACATGGAAGACGAGATTCAGGGCGCACTGGCAGTGACACATGACAGTCAGGTACGACTGGCCAAACGCTAGTTTGAACAGTCTATTACCACATATTTCGTCACTACACATTTGCCAGTAATGAATAAATTTTTAGGAGGATTAGATGATTGCCACTATTTTAGCTGCAGCGCCAGCCGGTGCGGCCATGAGTAGCACACCATTTGTAGCGATTTTCACTGTATTTGTGCTCGCTATTTTTGTCGGATACTACGTGGTTTGGGGCGTTACGCCTGCATTACATACGCCATTGATGGCGGTAACCAATGCCTTATCAAGTATCGTCATCGTGGGTGCGATGCTACAGACCGTCACGATTGATGGTTCAATGTTTACACCGACCAGTTTGCTTGGTGCCTTTGCGGTATTTTTAGCCAGTATCAATATTTTCGGTGGCTTTGCTGTGACTGAGCGTATGCTTGCGATGTTTAAACCGAAAGTAAAAAAAGCACCAGTAGCAACCACTGATGCCGGAGGTGACGCATGAACGATTTCTCAGCAATGATTGCGGCAAATGCAGATTGGTTCTATCTGGTCGGCGCTATCCTCTTTGTTTTAACTTTGCGTGGTTTGTCTAGCCCAAAGACAGCGATTCGCGGTAACCGTTTTGGTATGGCAGCGATGGCAATTGCCGTTGTGACTACCTTCTTTTTAGCAGAAGGCCCTGTGCTTTGGTTGATTATCGGTGCGATGGTGTTGGGTGCCCTCGTTGGTATGTGGAAAGCGAAAACAGTCGCGATGACTCAAATGCCAGAAACGGTTGCTTTAATGCATTCATTCGTCGGTTTGGCAGCGGTTGCGATTGCACTTGCGACGGTATTACACACTGAACAGCAGCATGGTGCCGTTGCTCGCATAGAGCTATTTATCGGTTGCTTCATCGGTGCGATTACGTTCTCAGCCTCGGTCTTTGCCTTTGGTAAATTAGCAGCGAAAAGCTGGGCGAAGACACTGGTCGGCGGCTGGGTAAAACCGGTTCAAGCGCTACTATTTATTGCGATGATTGGGTTCGGTGGCGTCTATTTCGTCACTGATTCATTACCAGCATTTTATGCGATGGCAGTGATTGCCGTTATCTTTGGCTGGATGTGGATTGCGCCAATCGGTGGCGGTGATATGCCGGTGGTTGTATCGCTACTGAACTCATTCTCAGGTTGGGCAGCAGCAGGTATTGGTTTTACCCTTGGCAACTCGATGCTGATTATCGCAGGTTCGCTGGTCGGTTCATCAGGTGCGATCTTGTCTTACATCATGTGTAAAGCCATGAACCGCTCACTACTTAATGTCTTGTTTGGTGGCATGGGCACATCAGCGGTGGCAGCAGGCGGCGATGATGGAGCACCGAAGAACTACAAAGCAGGCTCAGCAGAAGACGCAGGATTTCTCATGTCTAATGCTAGCAGTGTGGTCATTGTACCAGGTTATGGTATGGCACAAGGCCGCGCACAGAATGCAGTAAAAGAGCTATATGAGTTGTTAAAAGAAGAAGGTGTTAACGTTCGCTTTGCTATCCATCCCGTTGCTGGTCGTATGCCAGGTCACATGAACGTCCTATTGGCTGAAGCTGATGTACCTTATGATGATATTTTAGAAATGGACGAGATTAACTCAGATTTCGCAAGTACAGATGTGGTCTTGGTTATCGGTGCAAACGACGTTGTGAACCCATCTGCGAAAGATGATCCTACCTCGCCAATCTTTGGCATGCCGATTCTAGAAGTCAGTAAAGCCCAGACGGTCATGGTCATCAAGCGTTCAATGAGTACTGGTTATGCAGGTCTGGATAACAGCTTGTTCTACATGGACAAAACGATGATGATCTTTGGCGATGCCAAGAAAATGGTAGAAGAGATGGTACGTACTATCAATGGCGGCGGTCATTAATCTCTAAGCTATGTTTTTAACCATCATCATGCACAGATAAGTTTTAGATAAAGAAAGTCACTGAGGTGGCTTTTTTTGCGTTAAAGTGGGCGGCATTTATGAGCCGACTATAGACTGAGGTTTTTCCAGTTACGGTCAGTTTTTAATGATAACAATATCAATTGAGCCTTATGTACTCAGTATACGGTTTGCGCTTAATTAACTTTTTAGCCAATTTGAACTGCTTTAACGATATACGATTACCAATTATAAATACGATGAAATAAGAGAAAAATATTATGAATATGCTACTGCGTTTTTTTATTATGGTTAGCTTGCTTAAACAACAGCTCAAGCATCAATCGACGAGCGAAACTATCAATCTAGAGACATTGACTGCACCGACTGTACGTCATTATCGAATTTTGCCACACGATATGGGGTTTCGCGATCATTTACCCAATTACCGTTATTTATCATTTATTGAGCTCAACGTCACGCGCTGGGTAAAGGCGTGCTGTCACCAAAAAGGCATTAAGCCGCTCAATTGGGTGATTGCCATGCAAGAGATGATTTATCTTAAGCAAATTAAATTTTTGGATAAAATGACGCTTAGCAGTGCAGTTGCAGGATGGGATCATAAGTATGTGTATTTTGAGCATCGGTTCTTTGTTAAAAATCAGCTGATGGGCGTTGGGATGACCAAGTTTGTTTTTACAGATAGTAAAGGTATGCGCACACCAGAAGTATTAGACATGATGGGCGAGCAATTGACAGATACGATTAACACATGGAATGAGCACCAAGTCGCGGTAAAATCGACTAAATCAGTCTAAGCCATATCGCAAACCATTATTGAAACCCAGTATTGAAAAACAGCATCGTAAAATAACTTGGCTATAATCATTTGCTGAATTTTGGTAGGATAGAGCCCATCAAGTCGTCAGTATTAGGACGATGGCATTACTTTTAAGACGATGATTCTCAAAACGACTAAAAATAAGGTACCGTTATGACCCCACAAAAATTAAAATGGACAGACAGCTTAGATATCGCGATTGAGCTTTACGAGAAGTTTCCAGAAACAGATCCACAGTACATTCGCTTTACTGATTTGCATCGCTGGGTAACTGAGCTTGAAGGCTTTGATGATGATCCACAAAAATCAAATGAAGGCATCTTAGAAGCCATTCAAATGAATTGGATTGATGAAGCAGATTAATCGATTCGGTCTGCCAGCATTGCTACAAACAGAAAACTAAATAAACAGATAGAAAAGGCCGCATCATGACATCACAAATTAAAGAGCTACCAGAAGCGATAGCTTGTCGTGGTATCAGTGTTCGTACCACTAATAACGCTGAGATAAGCCATGACACTGCCAAACTTGGTAGATTATGGCAGAAGTTTTATCAAAATTACGCGGGTGAACTCCCTGAGGGTGAAGACATTTATGGTGTCTATCACAACTACGAAAGCGATGATCTGGCAGGGGCGTTTGACGTTGTGGCCAGTTGGAAAGTAGCCAGCGAGCAAGATGCTCAGTCAGAAAGCGACAATGTGGCCAATGCTAGTAATGTAGTGACGGTTGATATTCCTGCAGGAAAGTACTTGGTGTTTTCTGAAGAAGGTTACATGCCTAACACTGTGATGAATGCATGGGAAAGTGCTTGGGAATATTTCAATGCGCCCGATTGTGAGCATACTCGAACGTTCAACGTAGACTTCGAGCATTATATCGGTGGCAATTTAGAGTACGGTCAAGTTGATGTTTATATTGGTATTGAGTAAAGCTAGTAATTGGTTTAAATAATTTGAGCCGCTCAAGCCGTTATCGACAAAAACAATGACAAAAAAAGCGCTAACCTAAACTAGGTAGCGCTTTTTCTTTGAGCATATGTAATCAGTTAGACAGATGCAATTAATACTACATTCAATCTAGCAACAAATTTTCCAAAATGCCTTCGTAAATCTGGGCAAGCTTTCCTAGGTCATCGACTTCTACTTTTTCATCAACTTGATGAATCGTTGCATTACGCACACCCAGTTCGACCACTTGGGCACCAGTTGGCGCGATAAAGCGTCCATCGGAGGTACCACCAGAAGTCGATAGGGTGGTATCGACATCGGTCACTTTTTTGATGGCATTTTGACATGCCGAGACCAGTTTTCCTTCAGGGGTCAAAAACGGCTGACCAGATAACTTCCAATGAATATCGTAGCTTGCTTTACTGTTGGCAAAGTGCTTATCAAAGATAGCATGCGTCTTTGCCTTTAGTTCATCTTCAGTAGTTTCTGTCGAAAAACGGAAGTTAAAGACCACGTTTAGCGTTTCAGGAATGACATTGGTTGCGCCAGTGCCGCCGTTGATGTTTGATATTTGCAATGAGGTGGCTGGGAAGTAGTCATTGCCGTTGTCCCATGCGGTAGACGTCAGTTCAGCAAGGGCAGACATCGCCGCATGAATTGGATTAGATGCTAGATGTGGATAGGCGACATGGCCTTGTTTACCTGTAACGGTAAGCTCTGCACCTAGCGAGCCACGACGACCGTTTTTGATAATATCACCTAACGTATCGGTACTTGATGGCTCACCAACGAGACAGTAAGTGATCTTTTCTTGGCGAGCTTCTAAAGTCTCGATTACTTTGACCGTACCATTTATTGACGGGCCTTCTTCATCTGAGGTGATTAAAAAAGCAATCGATCCGTTGTGCTCAGGATGATTGGCGACGAAACGTTCGGCTGCAACAGTAAAAGCTGCGATACCCGTTTTCATATCGGCGGCACCGCGTGCCCATAAATACCCATCAGCGATAGTTGGAGTAAACGGAGGGTAGGTCCAGTTTTTTTCGTCACCTGTTGGTACGACATCAGTATGTCCAGCAAAACAAATCACTGGATCGCTAGTACCGCGGCGTGCCCACAAGTTTTTGACTTCGGCATGTTCACCGCTTTGTTTTCTATCACCAAAATACATAAATTCGCAATCAAAGCCTGCTTGTTCTAACCGTGCTGACAACATATCTTGGCAACCATCGTCATCGGGCGTCACTGAAGGGCGCTCTAACAGTGCAATACTTAAATCTAAGGTTTCTTGCTGATGAGTCGTTTGTTGCGAAGCGCTTGATCGGTTATGGGAGTCAGACATGAATAAGCCTTTTGTATAATAAATTGAAATGGTAAATATAAATAAACAGTAGAGGTTAAATGCTAAACGGCTACTTCGACAAAGGGTACAAGACCGTCACGGCGCATCCAAGTAGCGATAGAGTAGCGTTGGCGATGCGCAGTTTGTACTTGATGACGTAAATCGCTATCGAAAATAATCAGTCTATTGGCAACTGGCATCACTTCATGATGGACACCATGTTTATCCACGACCTCTAGTGCTCCGCCATCGGTTGCTTCCCAATTATCATTGAGATAAAACACTGCCGAAATAACACGTTCATCACGTTCAGCAGGATTGTCACTGTGCCATTGATAGCCAAAACCAGTCGGATAGCACGCATAATGCGCTTCACTATGGCGAATACCAGCGAATAAACTACGATTGAATAGCGAGGCCAGCGCATTAATACTTTGCAGATAATAGTAGCCTGCAAAAAAGTCTTCAGTAATCCAGCGTATTCTATCACCGCGTATATCACTGATGCGAACACCCGCGGTCAGCTCTGCATCACGATAGTCAATAAAACCGCTTTCTGATTGTAGTGCTAATAAGGCAGTACTATTGAATACGTTATCAATAATGAGCCAGCCATCAGTGACAAAGGTATCAAGCTGTTTATCCGTCAGCTTATCTTCCCAGTCCACCGCAAAGTCAGACATTTGCAATACATGCTGAGTAGGAATTTCTTGGCTATCATTACGAGTATCTGGCAGCAGTAATGGTGGATTATCCTGACCTATCGGATGATCAACGACCAACGCTGTCTTGTTAAGGTTGCTAATAATCTGCGTCATTTCATCTCATTATTATCAATCAGCTGTCAATATACCGTCATTCAATACGTTTTTATTGAAAGCACTTACTAAAACCACATTATCTTTTACTCTGCCTATGCTACCATAGATGCAATTTTTCTTATTTAAACTTTTGAGATTATGAACTATAAACACGCCTACCACGCTGGTAACTTTGCTGATGTGGTTAAACACATTTTATTGGTACAACTGCTTAATCAACTGGGGCAGAAAAACAAACCTTTTTATGTGCTTGACGCTTATGGCGGTCGTGGACTGTATTCACTAAGCAGTGAAGAAGCGCGTAAAACAGGTGAGGCCAAAGGCGGTATTCAAGCTTTTCTAAAAGCAGATACCGAAAAAGCCCCAGCTGCTGTCAAAGATTATATGGAAGGCATTAAGCAAGCCAAATTCACTTACGACAATAAAGTCTATCCTGGTTCGCCATGGTGGGTGGCCCATCACGTTGAAAAAACCGCCGCTAAAAAGCCTGATGCTGGCGTGCGTGCTGAGGCTTTTGAAGCCAAAGCGACTGAATACGATGCGTTGAACTATCAGCTACATAAGTTGCCAATTGGTATCCAGCATCGTGATGCTTTTGAAGGTATTACCGCTGTTATTCCACCAAAAGAAAAGCGCGGTTTGATTTTCCTTGATCCTCCTTATGAGCAAGAGCACAAAGATTTTACGCGCCTGATCGACTTATTAGTCGCGGCTTATAACAAATGGCCACAGGGCACTTATGCGCTTTGGTTCCCAATCAAAAACATCGAAGCTGTAGAGCTCTTCTATAAAAAGCTCAAACGTACTGAAATGAGACGTCAGCTGGTTTGTGAGCTAAACATTTATCCTAATGATGTTGCGGTTGGTCTGAACGGTACAGGTCTACTGGTTATCAATCCGCCATGGCAGTTTGATAACCATGCACGTGAGATATTACGTTTCTTACAGCCAGTACTGAAAGTAGAAGACGCGCCAAACTTGACGCCTGATAGTGCGACCAATGTGCGCTGGCTCGTCGGCGAATAGCAATAACGGCCAATAAGGATATTAAGATGACGACTCAGCCACCTATAGGCCAGCCGAATAATGCACCTTTGAATAATTCGTCCTTAAATGACGGCTCGTTGCAAGATAATGCAGCGACTCAGCCACCGTTTATTGATGAGCACGAGTTTAATATCCGCCTAGCGGATAACGACAGCTATGATGGTTTGACATTTGAGGTGATTGAAGCTGAAGTAGCCGAAGGTAAGCGAGTGGTTAGTCGCGGTGTTTATTTGGCACCCAATCTGATCACTACCTTATCGCTACTGTCAGGCTTTTACTCGATTTTGGCGAGTACCCAAGGCGAGTTCTATAAAGCGGCTTTGGCTATCTTTTTATCCGCTATTCTTGATGGCGCAGATGGCCGTGTCGCACGTATGCTCAATGCGCAAAGTCCATTTGGTGAGCAATACGACTCTTTAGCAGATATGCTAGCGTTTGGTGTTGCCCCTGCTATATTGATTTATAGCTTTGCTTTAGAGCCTTTGGGTCGTATCGGCATTGGCTGTGCGTTTGTCTTTACCGCTTGTGCTGCTTTTCGCCTTGCACGTTTTAACGTTCAGGTTGGTATTGTAGATAAAAAGTATTTTGTTGGTTTGGCAAGTCCGCTTGCTGCTATATTGGTAACGTCCGCTGTAATGGTCGCAGTCGATCATAATGAGTGGATTGGTCAATACGATACAGCTGTCATGCTATTGTTTGCAGCTTGGGTAGTGACTTGTGGTCTACTGATGGTCAGCAATGTTAAATACTATAGCTTTAAAGAGTTCGATAAAAAGAAAGTGCCTTTTGTAGTGCTTATCATTGGGGTGTTAGTCATGAGCATCGTGCTCTATGATATTCCCGTTGGTATCTTAGCGATCGGTATTATCTATGCGTTATCAGGTATCGTGACTACGATTAAAACGAAAGTAAAAAGCTAGATACTGTATTTAGATTTTATATAAGGGAACTTACCGTCAGGTAAGTTCCTTTTTTTACGTACTCTATATACTGCTGAAGTATGTCGGCCACTATAAAAAAGCTAAATCTATAGATATAAAAGACAGTATTTGAAGTTTGATAGCGATAACAATGGGTTAGGTTGATACTATATTAGTTATAGAAAATAATTGAGATTATTTATAGAGTTTCCTTGTTTTCTATTTAAAATTCCGTATAATGCCACCCAGTCGAAAGGGAAGTGGGTTACTGATTTGAACAATGCAAATTGTTTAAATTAAATAGCAAATACTTCTTGACTAAATAAATATAGCGTCTATAATACGCACCTCATCAAGACGAGCTGGAAGTAGCTAGTGTGTGATTACACACTGATAACCCAGTTAACTT